>CAYPZN010000054.1:0-26117 GCA_964415335.1 uncultured Crocinitomix sp. | reverse complement strand
TTTAAGGCTATTAGTCTGTTTTAATCTCTCCTATCTTTTGGGGTAACTCCAGTTTAATGAATTTGACCGAATGGGAGGGTATCGACTTAGAGGAGAAGGGAGAGTTTATCTTCCAAAAAAACAAAATAGATATTTTGCAGTAGGAGCATCTTTCAGGCATTTAATTATTCGTGATATCATTCCTTTGGGGGTAGAAGGTGTTGAAAATGAATTTGGTCAACAAGAATTTGCTTTTTTTATGAATACTCCTTTTGTGTTTCACCGATTTAACACAAATTTAGATTTTAAATATGGATTCCAAAAAGAACTTAAAAAGAATGTTTTTTTAGATTTTTATCTTGGCTTGAGTATTCGAAATATTAATGTTCAAAGCAATACAGAGCTACCAAACGGAACCGAAATTCCTGAATTAAGAGGTTTTTGGACATTGCGCGATAATCACAAACTAAAATATCCAATTCCAATTTTTGGATTTAAAGTGGGTTTATCTTAATTGAAAAAACAGCAACTTATTTGTAATACTTTAAAGGGAAAATTAGCATTCCAAAGCAAGTGCCTTTTTCTTTGTATTGATTTTTATGATGTACCTTATGTGCCTTTCTAACAGCTTTAAAATAACGATTATCAATGTTATCAAACCATTTTTTTCTTCTGTGAATAAGGATGTCATGTACGAGAAAATATGTTAAACCATACGCAGCAATTCCAAATCCAATCCCAATCATAAATTGGTTTTGATTCATAAATCCGAACATGATATTTAACCATGAAGGGATAGCAAATATCAAGAAAAATAAATCATTTTTTTGGAACAATTTACCAGTTGGTTGATGATGATCTTCATGAAGATGCCATAAAAATCCATGCATGATATATTTATGTGTAAACCATGCCGTAAACTCCATAAAAATAAAAGCTCCTATTAAAGAAAGAATAAACACCATAATACGAAAGTATTGCGTTTTTTTATCTTGAACAATTAAAAACGCAAATTGTTTCTTTACCAACTAATTTATTCAGTGAGATTGGTTTAAATTAAATCAGTTTTTACTTAATTACACCAAGCTCTTTTCCAACTTTTTCAAATGCATTAATTGCTTTGTCCAATTGTTCTTTTGTGTGTGCAGCAGATAACTGCACTCTAATTCGCGCTAAGTCTTTCGGTACAACAGGATAAAAGAATCCAATTGCGTAAACACCTTCATCTAAAAGTTTGTTTGCAAATTCTTGAGCAATTTTTGCATCATAGAGCATAACAGGAACGATAGGAGAATCTCCTTCTCTAACATCTAATCCAACACGCTTTACCCCTGCTTTAAAATAATTCGCATTTTCTTCTAATTGATCTCTCAACTCAGTTGTAGAGCTTAATAAATCAAATACTGCAATAGAAGCACCAACAATTGATGGAGCAAGTGAATTGGAAAATAAATAAGGTCTTGAACGCTGTCTTAACATGTCAATTACTTCTTTTTTTCCGGTTGTAAATCCACCCATTGCACCACCCAATGCTTTTCCTAATGTGCCCGTGATAATATCAACACGTCCCATTACATTGTTATGTTCGTGCGTTCCACGTCCAGTTTTTCCAATAAATCCTGTTGCATGACAATCATCTACCATTACTATTGCATCATATTTTTCTGCGAGATCACAAATTTGATCAAGTTTAGCTACATAACCATCCATTGAAAAGACACCATCCGTAACAATAATACGATTTCTATGTTTCTGAGCTGCTTTAAGCTGCTCTTCTAAGTCAGCCATATCAGAATTCTTATAACGATAACGAGCTGCTTTACAAAGTCGGACACCATCAATAATTGAAGCATGATTTAGTTCATCAGATATAATTGCATCTTCTGCTGTAAACAAAGGTTCAAAAACACCTCCATTGGCATCAAAAGCTGCAGCGTAAAGAATCGTATCTTCCATCCCAAGAAAAGAAGAAATTTTTTGCTCTAGCGTTTTGTGAATATCTTGAGTACCGCATATAAAACGAACAGATGACATTCCAAATCCATGTGAGTCAAGTGCTTTCTTTGCACCTTCAATAACTTTTGGATGAGACGATAAGCCTAAATAATTATTAGCACACATGATAATTACATCATCACCAGAGCCAACCTTAACTTCTGCTCCTTGCGGGCTTACAATAATTCGTTCTTCTTTGTATAACCCTGCTTCTCTAATTGCAGAAAGTTCGTCTTTCAATTGTTGTTCTAATTTTCCAATCATGTTGTTCTAATAATTAGTGATACTTCACACAAATATAATGATTCAATTGAACTAATTTAGCCTTACAATCGTTTTGAATGTATGGTTTTAGATAGAAACCGTCTAACTAAAAATAAGAAAGAATTTTAAAAGGACTTATGGGAAGAAAAATGGCATTAAAATTTGTTTTGACTGGATTTATTGTATTTATAAGTTTTGGCCTTAATGCTCAAGGCTTAGCACAGAGCTATAGTAGTATTTTTATGGATTCTTTCACTTCTTATGGAAGTTATATTTGGCAAGAAATAACTTTTCAAACACCAGTGTGGTATGTTAACTACTTTTGGATGCTTGTAGCCGTATCTATATTGGTTTGGGGATTGGAGATAATTACCCCTTGGCGAAAAAATCAAGGAATAATTCGAAAAGATTTTTGGTTGGATGCATTTTATATGTTTTTCAATTTCTATATTTTCAGGCTTATCATATTTTCAGCATTCTCTAATGTTACAGAGAAGGGGTTTATGGATGTGTTTGGTACAGATTTAACTGTTTTTCGATTAATTGATTTATCAAATTTGAGTTCTGGTTGGCAATTGCTAATCTTTTTTCTTTTAATGGATTTCATTCAATGGTTCACACACCGTTTATTACACCGATTTGATATTTTATGGCGTTTTCATAAAGTGCATCATTCTGTAGAGGAGATGGGATTTGCAGCCCACTTGCGTTATCATTGGATGGAAAGTGTTTTTTATACTCCAATGAAGTATATTATTGTTTTATTGTTAGGAGGCTTTAATCCAGAAAATGCATTTATAGTTTATTATATTTCAATAGCAATAGGTCACCTTAATCATTCAAATATTAACATTTCATATGGCCCATTAAAATATTTGATTAATAATCCCAGAATGCATATTTGGCACCATGCTGCTACTTTACCTGAAGATAGAATGCAAGGCGTAAATTTTGGAATTTCTTTGAGTATTTGGGATTATATTTTTAGAACAAATTATATTCCTTCAAATGGGAGAGACATTGAATTGGGATTTGATGATTTAGATCAATTTCCAAAAACGTTTTTTGGACAGATTTTCTACGGATTTAAGAAAAAGTAAAAGTCAAGCTTGTATCAATAAGAGATTGAAAATTCGATTTCAATTAGGCGCGTTATACTGATTAAAATTAAGGAATGGTTGAGATACATAAGCATTATTAGCTTAGCGCTTCTTTAACACAACTCTTTATCAATATGGTAACTTCAGGTCAAAGAATTCAATTTTAGCGCAGGGCTTACGTTTACATAACATTACTCGGTAATACGAAATTTAAATGAGCTGAATTGTTCTAATCAAAATTTTACAATAAAAAAAATGCTGCCCATCTCAGATGGGCAGCATTTAAAAATTTTATAAAGTAGGTTATAAACCTATTGTTTTACTACTTGTACAAAGTTAATTTTATCTCCAGAAATTACTTTTACTAAGTAAGTTCCGTTAGAAAGCGTTTCTAAAGATAATTCTTCTTTATCAACTGCTTTTCCTGAGATAATTACTTGACCTAATGGAGAAATTACTTCGTAATTGAATTCACCATTATAAGTAACTGTAACTAAATCTGTTGTTGGATTTGGATAAGCATTCAAGATTGAAATAGCTTCATCTTCAATTCCAACAAAACTGACAACTGTAAATGTTTCAGTAGCATCTGGACAAATTCCAGTTTCAACACCTATATCATCAACAATAACAGTATAATCTCCTTCCCCTAATCCAAATATATCTTGTGTAATTGCACCATTTGACCAAGAGTAAGCATAGCTACCAGTACCACCAGTTACTTCGATATCAATTGCTCCTTCGAACAATTCAAATTCTCCAGTAACAGTACCTGTAATAACAGGAACATCAAATCCAGTAACAACTACTTCGTCATCATCAGTACAACCAAATTCGTTTGTAACTGTTAGTGTGTAAGTTGTTGCTCCAGCATCTACTGCAAATGGTACGCCATCAGTAATTGAAGGACTCCATGTAATCGTTCCTGCTCCAGATCCTGTTAAGGTAACTTCACTTCCTTCACAAACAGTTACGTCTGCTCCAGCATCAGCAAAAGGAATTGGACTAACAACTACAGCAACTGATCCAGTATCACCACAACCGGCTTCTGAAGTACCAATCAGAGTATAAATGAATGTTCCAGGAGCATCAGGAGTAATTACATCTCCGTCTTCAATTGCTCCACCCCAGTTGTACTCAAAAGCACCAGACCCTGTTAAAGTAAATGATTCTCCTAAACAAATTTCAGTTTCAGTAGAATTCGCTACAACATCAGGTTGTGAAGCTCCGACAATTGTAATTTCATCTGTAGGTCCTTCACATCCCATTAATGATCCTGTAACGGTATAAGTAACAGACCCACCTTCAGAAGGGAAAGAAACACCATCAACTGGATCAATTGCTCCAGAACCAGTCCAAGTATAAGTATCACCACCCATTCCTAAAACAGTAACAAATGCACCTTCACAAGCTGTCATTACATCAGAAGTAGCAACAATTGTCGGAATCGCAGTTGAAACAACGTCAATTGCAAAGTTACAATCGTCAGGACTAGTACTGATCGCAGAATATGTTGTCGTTGCATCAGAAGGAGGTATAAAATCTACACCATCTGTAATTCCCATATCCCATGTTATAGTTCCACCAGTAGTAGACATTGCAGAAAGATTAACAAGCTCTCCATTACAAACCATTACGTCAGAAGCAGTAATTGTTAATGGAGTACATAATAAAGTAATCGTAACAAATCCGTGTCCAGTATTTCCAACAGAGTTTACTTGATCAATTCCAGAGTTGAATGATCCACCTCCACCACCAGAGCGAGATGTTCCATTGTTTCCACCACCACCAGAGTAGCCACCGCCACCGCCGGATCCCATGTTGTCAGAACCGCCGCCTCCGCCGCCTCCGAATCCACCGTCTCCGCCTTCTTCTCCTGTATCACCTCCGTCAACCCATTTTTCTCCTCCAATACCACCTTCTAGGGGTCTTACTCCACCTCCAGCACTAGAAGCTCCAGAAGGCGTAGGGTCATATAATGTAGTGGCATTACCAGCAGTTCCGTTGGTAATCCAACCACATCCACCACCAGCCCAGTAACTTGCGCCACCAGTATTTAGCATTCCACCGTTTCCAGCAGTTCCTCCATTTCCTCTTAATTCTCCTTCGTTACCATCTATGGTAGTATTTGCATCTCTTCCGGCAAAGCCTCCTGGGCTAGTACCACCACCACCACCACCGGCAGCAATTAATGGGTTAGATGTGTCAGTTGGATCCCATACAAAAGTTCCACCGCCACCGCCAGGTGCAGCGTTATCAACTGAGAAACCACCATCAGCACGCGAGCGCACTCCTTGTTGTCCAACAAGGATATGTAGTACTTGTCCTTCTACAAGTGCAAAAGTTCCTTCCATTAAGGCACCTAATCCACCATCTTCGGGATCAACGTCATATTCGTGATCACCTCCTTGGGCTCCGCCAATTGCAATTGTGTAATCTCCATTAGAAGGGACGGTCCATTCTTGGATTCCTTGTGTTGTCATGGTTAAATACATAGGGTCAGCTGCCCAAGCAGCACCGCCTCCAGTATACTCAGCAACAACTGCTGGTAACATTGGGCCATTAGCTCCTTCGGCACCTCCATTTGTAAATGTATGCATGTCAAAGGGATAAAGTTGCGCAAATGAACTAGACCCTAAAACTAATGCCAACAAAGAAAGTCCTCCTCTTAGTTTAAGTTTTAAATTGTAGTAATGTTTCATAATTCTAATTAAGAAAGTTTACGCGAATTTAAAAAAAAAAAAACGGTTAGGCAATACTAAATAATTAATATCGTGTATTTGTAAGAATGATGAGTGGTTAAATTACTGGTATTGAAGGATAAAAATGGGTTAAAATTGATCTATAAAGTCGCAAAATAGTGACTGAACATTGTCAAAGTTATTGAGTGGTGTATTTTCAGCCTTATCAAAAACGTCATGATAGTTTTTCACATTGCCTACCGTGTAGACAAAAAAAGCAGGGACACCCAATTTTGAAAAGAAGTAATGATCAGAGTTAGATGTTGGTTCTCTTCGCTTTACAAGGTCTAAATACTTGTTTTTTGTGTTGATTTTGCTTAGTTTTTTGAATGCTCTTTTATGTTCAGTTCCATTTACAACGGTAATCCCTTGATCTGCACCACCCATAATGTCTATGTTTAGCACAAATTTGATTTTTTTTAATGGAAAGTATGAATGATTCACAAAATATTTGGATCCTTCAAGTCCTGCTTCTTCTCCACTGAAAAAACAAAAAGCAATCGAATATTTGGGTGGATTTTTAATATAATGCTTAGCAAGAGACATTAACATTGCAACCCCACTAGCATTATCATTCGCACCAGGAAAATAAGTTTTTGCTCCCATTCTGCCTAAATGATCATAATGAGCAGACAACACAATATATTTTTCTTTTTTTTGTCCAGAAATTAACCCAATTACATTCTTTGTTTGATAATCCTTTTGATAAATATTTTCAATATCCAATGTTATTCTTTTAGGGTTTGAATAATGAGAAGAATCCACTTCAATTAATGGGAATTTATTTGCTTTTCTACCTACACTGTAAAACTTTTTTCCAGTTTCAACCCAAACAACAGGTGAAAACTCCATGCATTGAAACGCAAGTGATTTTAACTCACCTTTTTTTTGCGAATCGCTAATATCTGTAAAATTAAATGCGATTATCTTCTTTCGTTCTTTTTTGACTGTAAGCGTTTGAATTATTTCTTGAATTTTTTTTTGAGATAAATTCCCCGTATTCAACTCAATTATCTCAAACACACCTTTTGCGCTTCCAGATGAAGAATTTACGAGATAATCAACACCAGGAATAAGTGTATCTGAATCTAAAGCGACAAAAATGTTATTTGGAAACGTGTTTACATTAATACTGTAATCTTGTTCGTATGACTTTTCATTAAAGTTTTCAACACCGATTTTTTTTAACTCTCTAATAATAAAATCAGCAGCCTTTACATCTCCATTATTGACATATCCCCTACCATGATACTTTTCACTGCAAAGTGAATCTAGCATTTCTTTCGCATAAGTCTTTTGTCCTGCAACCAACAACGTGCAGTTCATCATTAAAATTAATGTCAGTAAACGCCAAAAATTAAACTTGAAAAATGCCATTAGATGTAGCGCCTTTCAACCAGTTCAATAAATTTTATGATTGATTTATCCTCTAAATCCCATTGATAATTTGTAGTATACTCATTCAATTTTTGTCTAGCTATACCACCATCTTCACATGAATTGAGTTTATCGATTGCACTATTATAAGCCTCTGAATCTCCTCCAAACATGTTAGAAATGTATTCAAACTTTTTCGCTATACTAATGTGTGATTTAATGTCTTCAATCGGAGAGTTTTGCAATTTTTTTCGAAGCGAAACTTCTTCCTCATTTTTAAGTAATTCGTTTAGTGAATTTTGATCCTCATCCTCGTCAGTAAAATCGTCTTGATTAATTTCATCACTTAGATCTGGAGTAGAAGGTTCTTTTTCTATTTTTATTTCCGGTTCGCTTGGCGAAGAAATTTCTTCTTGAGAATCAAGCGTAAAATCAAAACTAGGTTGCTCTTCTGTTTTATCCTGATTTTCATCAAAACCAGAACCAGAAAAATCAAAAACCTCCTCTTTTTCTGTTTCCGTTACTATTTCGTCTATAGAATCATTTTGATTTGACTCTTGTTCCTCTATTTCTCCATAAACATCAATTGCCTTATATCTTAAGATAACAAGATGTTCATACAATTCTTTGCCACTCTCAACCAGTTCGTTAAGTTCTAATAAATCAAGCTCTCCAGCATTTAATTTGTCCAGGTTTTTACTTAACTGCTCCAGTAATTCAGATGTGTTTTTATAAGATGTTTTACCCATTTTCTATAACTTATTCACAATTTCAACAATCACATAAAATTAAGTTTATATTTGATAGCAAAACGTTAACAAATTGAAAATTTCTCAAAAACATGATGTTAACATCTCGGACCATTTTACATTTAGTCCAAGGGTGTCAAACGCAAAACTTCAGGTAATCTGTGGACCAATGTTCTCAGGTAAAACGAAAACATTGATTTATACAATTGATTCGTATAAAAGCAAAGGCAAAAAAGTAGTTGTCTTTAAGCCAAAATTAGATGATCGCTATGCAGAGGAAGCAATTGTTTCGCATGACAAAGAGGAAACGGAAGCGTTTAGTGTAGAGAAAGCATCTGAAATTTTGGATCTTTTTCATCATGCAGATGTTGTTGCAATTGATGAAGTTCAGTTTTTTGATCCTGCAATAATATCTGTTTGTGAGATTATTATTTCTCATGGAAAATCTGTTGTTGCTGCCGGTTTAGATATGGATTATAAATCAAATCCTTTTGGATCAATTCCTGAATTATTAGTAATGGCAGATGAAGTAACTAAACTGAATTCAGTTTGTACATTTTGTTCTGGAAAAGCACGTTACTCTCACCGAATTTCTGATGATTCTGGGGTTGTAGTATTAGGAGAAAAAAACAAGTATGTTCCGCTTTGTAGAAATTGTTATAACGAACTTAAAGACGAGTGAAACTTAATCTTTCAATAAAAAACCTTTGTGCAATTACAAAGGCGCGTTTTATTGATTCTACCGTATCTTCAAAAAACCAGATTGTAGAGAATGTCGTTATTGATAGCCGTTCCCCGTTAATTACTGAGCAAACATTATTTATTCTCTTTAAGGGAAATAAAACAAGCGGAGAAAAATTTATTCCAGAATTTCAAGAAAAAGGTGGAACTGTAATATTAACTGAGCAAAGAATCTCTAATACAAAGATTGCACAACTAATTGTAAAGAATCCACTTCTTGCTTTGCAAGAAATTGCCATTTATCATAGGTCAAATTTCAAGGGACTTGAAGTTTTAGGGATTACTGGAAGTAATGGAAAAACGACTGTAAAAGAATGGCTTTATCATCTTTTAAAAAAAGAATTTAAAATCATTCGAAGTCCTAAAAGCTATAATAGTCAGATTGGGGTGGCTCTTTCCGTTTTAGAAATTGCAAATGAACATGACCTTGCGATTTTTGAAGCTGGAATTTCAAAACCTGGAGAAATGCTTCGTTTAGAAAAAATGATTCAGCCAACTATTGGAATTTATACTGGAATTGGGGATGCGCATAATGAAGGGTTTAATTCAGAAAACCCAATTGAAGAAAAAAGGAAAGAGAAATTTCTTTTATTTAAAAATTGTGAGAAAAAAATACTAATTGAAGGAGAAGGATTATGTTCAGTTTTGAGCGATCAACAAAGTAATGCGTACACCATAACAAATAAAAACAATCAACTTATACTGAGGCAACCGAATAATAGAGAATCATTTTTATTTAAGATTCCATATTCAGATAATGCGTCTTTTTCAAATGCTGGAATTACAGCAATTGTTGGATTAAATCTAGGGCTACCTGTTGAATTTATAAAGAATCAACTTTCTGATTTACCAGTTATTGCAATGCGTTTAGAAAAAATAAATGGGAGAAATAATAATTTATTAATAAATGATGCTTATAGTTTAGACGAAAAATCATTGGAAATAGGATTACAGTATCTGCAATTGAATAAGGGTAACGGAAAGTCTATGGTATTATTTATTGCAGAAGATATCGATAAAACTGATGAAAAAACGACTTTGCTTCCAGTACTTGCTAAAATGATGCAACACACCCCTGTCGATACTGTCATTTACATTGGTGAAGAAACCATTGCAAAGAGTAATCCAATTGTAAACAAACAATACGAATCTGTTAATGCATTTTTGAAAACACCTTTAGCAATAAGTAATAGTACCGTTTTATTTACGGGGTCTCGAAAAAGTAATCTTGAAACAGTCGTCAATTATTATGCAGAAAAAAAACACGTTACTAAACTTCATATAAATCTAGGGGCAATTCGTGAAAACTTAAATTATTTTAAAGAAAAAATTTCAACAGATGTAGCTATTTTGGCTATGGTTAAAGCACAGTCGTATGGAGGAGGAATTGTAGAAGTAGCAGGGTTTTTAGCCCAAGAAAAAGTAGCATACTTTGGAGTTGCTTATACTGATGAGGGAATATTACTTCGAAAATCTGGCATTACGACACCTATTTTGGTGATGAATCCAGAACCAATTGCCTTTGATGATATAATTGACTATAAATTAGAGCCAAGTATTTACTCTTTAGAAAATTTGAATGCTTTTATCCATCAATTAATTCTAAGAGGAAAGAGTGATTTTCCGATTCACTTGAAATTAGATACAGGCATGAATCGATTGGGGTTTAGAGATTATGATCTCCCTGAATTAATTCAAATGTTAAATGCTCAACCTGAAGTTTATATACAATCAGTGTTTTCTCATTTTTCTGTTGCAGACATGAATGATGAGAATGATTATACGTTAGCACAAATAGATACGTTTGAGAAAATGACAGCAATTATTGAACGATCTATTCCATATTCATTTAAGAAACACATAGCAAATTCTGCTGGAACCTATTATCATACTAATGCCCATTTTGATATGGTTCGTTTAGGAATAGGATTGTTTGGACTTTTAGATTTAGGCGAAGAGGCCTCGTTTGAAAATGTAATTAGTTTACATTCACAAATTTCACAAGTAAGAACTATCGAGGAAGGAGAAAGTGTTGGTTATAGTCGACAATTCAAAAGTGAAAAATCAACAAAAATTGGTGTTATTCCAGTAGGTTATGCAGACGGCTTGCGCAGAGAATTAGGGAATAAAAACTGGTTTGTTATTATCAACAATAACAAATACCCAATTATTGGGAATATTTGTATGGATATGTGCATGGTCGACCTAGGTGATACAACAATTAAAACGGGAGATGAAGTCCAACTATTTGGAAATAGAAATTCAATTTTTGAAATGAGCAAACGCTTAAATACCATTCCTTATGAAGTTATTAGCTCAATTTCAAGCAGAGTGCACCGAATTTATCTAGAAGAGTAGGAAGTATAACTGATTTCCAATAAGTATTTACTTATTGATAAAGAGTTCTGTCATTATCTCTCCTTTTGATTTTGCAATATTAAAGCCCATTAACTCTCCAATTGTCACTGGAATATCAATTAATTCTCTTTCGTTGTCTATCACAATACCTCTTTTAAAATCTGGGCCATAAGCATAGCAATTTATTTTGCGGCAGCCCTCACAACCGTCACCGTGAGAAATAAAACCGTCTTTTCTTCCGTCTAAATGTCTACCATGATCATTTGTAACAAAAAGTGTTGTTTTATCCTTATAATGATCATCCAGTTGAATGTATCGGAAAATATTATGGATATATTCATCCGTTTTTTTCATGCTTGATAAATACCGTTCCCAATTTCCAGCATGCCCCCAAGAATCTGGGTTTCTAAAATTAATTAAAACTAAATTAGGTTTATCTTTTGTCAAAATCTCAATACTCTTGTCGTATGTTGTTTCGTCCCTGCGATACCCTGTTTGCAATCCATTTACACCACAATCAGAATATGGGCGATACTGTCCACGCCATTTCTTTGATTTGCAATTTGTTAAAATGGCAAGCTTATCTTTACTTGCAATTACATATGCTGCTTTTTTTGCTTTTCCACTTGCTTTTAACCAATACTGGAACATAGTCGGATTTTTGGGGTATTCTTTTCCAGAATTATTGATTTTTTGATAAATTCCTGTAGTAACAGCAGTGTGACCTGAACAGGTATATGTAGGGCCGTTATTTCTAAAGCCAGAATAAATTACTCCATGAGGCGCCATATCATTTGCCATGTGTGGAATGTATTGATGGCTTGTGTCTCCCCATGTCTCTGAATACCGAGGTCCATCCATGATAATAACAATAACATTTTCTGTTTTATATTTAGTATTAGCAGCAAAGCCCTTAAAACTTACGATAAATACAATCGATAGTAAAATAAAATTCTTCATCCCCATAAACGTAAAAATACCAATAAGATTCTAAAATAGTTACTTGGCAAAGATATTGATTAGTTTTCCCTAATTAATTGTGAACGAAAAAAAACGATTGTAGCTCATTTTTAGCATAAAAACTGGTTTTTTTGTATTTAAATTATGAAATCATACTTTATCCTCTTACTCATTAATTTTTCTGTATTCCTTGGAAATGCACAAATTTTGGATAATACACAGGGTCAAACCTTTGGGGAGGTTCCTTTTTTTAATGAAGATTTCATTAAACGAAATAAAATAAAAGCGATAAAAGGCTACTATGCAACGAAAGCATCTTTGGATTATATTAAAAAATCAGAAGATATTTATTATTATGAATTCAATGAAAAAGGACAATTAAAAAAGGATTACCGGACACAATACGGAGATACTTTAATTGCATTATACGAATATGATTCAATCGGAAGACTTTCGATTTTAAGAAAATCAGATAATGGTGGATTTCACTCATATCATTTTATGTATGATCAAAAGAATAGAATCGTTTCAAAAGAATATAGAAGAGACATTAATAAAACAGGAAATAAGGACCATTTTGAGTTAGACAAATCATTTATTGTTTCAATTGAAAAATTTAAATATGTAGCGTTAGATGGATTGAATTATAAAAAAATCTATTTAAATAATGCCGGAATTCCATACAAAGACGAATTCTTTTACTTTGATGAAAACAAACTTTTAGTAAAGCAAGAAGGTCGGTTTAAAATAGGTTCAGGATTAAGTTATACGGCATTTATTTATGATGAAAAGGGTAGAGTACAGGAAAAGTTAATTGAAAAAAAAGGAATTGGAAACAGCAAGTTAAGATGGAAATATGAGTATGATTTGCATGAAAATGTACTGGCAGAACATTATTATAAAAACGATAACTATATCACAGAGAAACAAATTGTTTATTACGAAGATTCTTTTTTGTTAAAGGCGATCGTTTCAAAAGTGGTAGAAACAGAATTTGTGACGATTTTACAGTTTTCGGAATATACTTATTTTAACTAATCCTCACCGTCACATTCTACAATGTTTCTTTCTGTTTCAGATAAGCGAACTTTTAAAGATAGTTTAGAGTCAATTTTATTGCGTAGAATCTTCCAAATAATTAAACAAATGTTCTCTGCTGTAGGATTTAATGATTTAAATTCTTCCGTGTCCAGGTTCAAATTTTTGTGATCAAAACGATCTTCAATTTCATCTTTGATCAATTCCTTTAAAAACTTAAGGTCAATCACCATTCCAGTAGCTGGATTTATTTCACCCTTTACCCAAACCTCTAAGCCATAATTATGACCATGAAAATTAGGGTTACTGCATTTTCCAAAAACAAGATTGTTTTTTGCTTTGTCCCATTGTGGATTATAGAGTTGGTGAGCAGCATTAAAATGTGCTTTTCGGCAAACAGATATCTTCATAAATTAACCAAAATTTGTCATGTGTTAAATTTACAAAATGTAACCGATTGTGAGGGCAGACTTGTATGAATTTTACTTTTTTGATGCGTGAGATTTAAATATGAACGAAATTTTTTATTTACTTTGTAGCAACTACAATTAGTATTTCGGCGCTTTATAGTAAGTGCCTTAAAATCAATAATTCTGCTAAAAAAGGAATTAGACGGAGAAACAATAATCAAATGAAAAAAGCAATTATTTTAGGTTCATTAATACTCACACTATTAGTAGGTTGTGGAGGTTCTGAATCAACTGAAGGAGACACAACAAATGGAGAAGCAAACATGACAGCAGAAGATTTCGTTGACATGAATGAAATTTCCTTAAGTGAACATGGATTGAATATGCAATTGATGCTACCAGAAGTTGCTTCTGCTACAGGTTCTTCGATAGACCCAAAAATAGAACATGATCAAGGAGATTATTTATGGTATGTATCCATTGGACCAAGATTTCAATTAATAATTGAAGATTTTGGAAAAGAAAAAGAAAAAGTAAACGAAGAAAAAAAGAGACTTGGTGAATTAGGATCCATTTTCGAAATCGAATATTTGACAGATGAATCGAATTTAATTATGTACCGAAGAACACTTCATGAAGGGCAGGGAGGAAAACCTTCTTACCACTGTTATGGAGAAGTTGAAATTGATGGGTATAAATATGTATTGCGAAGTGAACAAGACGGTTCTTTAAAACCTATTATTGAAGATATGGTTAAGACGATACGTTCTGCAAAACCTGTCAACGCAGGAGCTTAATAGATAAATTACTGAAACAAAAAACGTCTTGGATTTTTCCAAGACGTTTTTTTATTATCGTTACTTTCGTTTTTTTAGTAAAGTTTCAATTTAAGGAATGTTCTCATTTCCTTAATTTCTTCACGGTTAAATTTATTTTCCGCTCGTTTAATCAAATGAAGTAAATAGGTTAAGTTTTCTGAGTCCGAACTAGGTTCAATCAAAAATTCTTCCCCTTCTTCGTCTTCTTCCTTCTCAACAGTGTGATCAAAACATTCGTTTTCTATCATATACTCTGAAGACAAACGCAATACTTTTGCCAATAGCGGATCTTCATCTTTCAGCGCATCTTCGCGCAAATCTAATAACGATTTTGAGATTTTTTTAATTTCAAAACCTTTCTCCAGTGATTCAATTAATTGATCAATTTTAGCATTTGATTGTTCCTGTAGCATTCTCGTAAATTTTGTCCAAAAGTAATTATTCTTACAATATCTTTCGCAATAATTGTTCAACTTGTTAAAAATACAATTGGATTTAACAGTTTAACCCAATTCAAAATTGAAATTATAGATAAGAAGTGATAATATAATCCTTCAAAATTTCTTTCAACTCTTCAAAAAGAAATCTTCAATAGACTTAAACAAAATTTGAAACAAAATGATTAAATTCACCTCTAATGAAAACAGTAGATGTAATTACATCACATAATATCTCTATTGATTATGAAGCAGCATCCGTTATGTCAAGAGGAGTTGCTTTATTTCTGGATTTACTAATAAAATTGGTTTATTATGTTGTTATCCTAGTCATTTTTCTTGTTTTTGGACTCGAATTCGCTAGCCTTGATTTCATTCTAATATTCTTTACAATTGTTGTGGGCTTACCAATTATGTTTTATAGCTTAGTTTTGGAATACCTCCTTAAAGGGCAAACAATAGGCAAAATGGCTATGGGAATACGTGTTGTAAACTTGAATGGAGAAAACGCTTCCCTTGGAGATTATACATTAAGATGGTCGTTTCGTTTAATTGATTTTTGGTTTTCATTAGGAGCAATTGGTGCTTTGTTCATTTCTACAACAGAAAAAGGACAGCGTTTGGGAGATGTATTAGCGCAAACAGCAGTTGTACGAAATAAGCCTGAGCAGCTTTATTCAATTCGTGATATTTTAAATATAAAAGACCGTTCAAAACATGAGCCAACTTATTTAGCAGCCTCAAAATTTACGGATGAGGATATGATTCTAATTAAAAATGCAATTACGCGAGTAAAAAAATATCCTAATGAACCACATAAACAGTTGATTAGAGATTTAGCAGAACGTGCCGCAGAAGAACTAAAATTGCCTGAAGTACCTAAAAAGAAATTGACTTTTCTTAAAACACTTTTGCAAGATTATATTGTATTAACGCGATAAGACATTAAAATTTACTAAGTGCGAATGAAAATAAAACACGCGTTACTTTCTCTTTTTTATTTGATCTGTTCTTCTTTAATGAGTCAAACCCTCGTACCTAAGTAAACAGAAGTTCCTTTTCCATTTAGCAATTCAGAAGGAAAGTGGGGGTATATATCGAGTGATTTTGAGATAATTCAGGAGCCTATTTTTGACAAATTAATTTATTTAAATAACAAAAGAGGTGTTAACCGTGTTGTCTCAAACGGAAAACAAGGAGTGTTAGACGCAAAAGGAGATTGGATATTAGAAGCAGTATATGATAGATTAAAACCTGTTCTATATGAGGACTATGCAATAACCCAAAAATCAGATAGTTTATATGTTTTTGAAATTAATTCTTATTCGAAAGCCAATTTGATTTGGAATACAAAAGCAACAGATTACATACAATATTTTGAATACCATTATGTTTTTGCGCATAATTTGGATGAGGTATTTATTTTCGATTTATGGCGAAAAACCTTGCTTACAAAAGACAAGTATTCAAATGCTATGCATTTTGAAACATATTTTTATAGTCAAGATAAATTTGAGAACTATTGGATAAGAAATGAAACTGATCCGTACAATTAAACTCCCAAGGACATTACGAGATTTCTATGAACAATCAATTATAGTTGAGCAAAGTGGTGAACTTGGAATTATTTTGACACATAATGGTAATCTTGCAGCACCAACAAAGTATAAAGGATTTAATATTTATTATGATCGAGGTGAATTTTTATTAGAGGCAATAAAAAACCAAGGAGAACCTGATTATTATTCACAATACTTGGATCCGATTGAAAAGTCTTTTCTAGTTGAAAGGCAAAAAACGAGAGTCGTTCACTTAAGGTCTATGCAGAAAATGATTCAGGACATTCTTATGATTCGAAACTAAGGTTAAATCACATTATTATACACTCAAGCGCGATAAAAAGAATAAAGTGATTATTGAATATTATAAAATTGGAGTTGGAACAAATTCAGAAAGTCAAACTTCTTCCGAAAAAGCAATTTTACAATACAGTACTAAAGTGAAAATGAAAAACATTGATGAAATTTCACCTTTTCCTTCAATTGAAGATACAGATTCTCTTTTTTTAATAAAGAGTCGAGAAGGAAAATTTGGAGTAATTGACGCTAAAGGTAAATTAATCTTGCCGATCGAATGTGATAAAGTACTTTTTCAAGAGTAGATTCAATTCATTTTTTTACTTAAAGGATGGGTTAGTGGGTGTATTCAATCCAACAAACTATGCTTACACGAAGCCTGTTTTTAAAACATTTACGTTATCTGTTTATCCCGGGTATATTCTAGTAACCATGAAAAATGGAGAAAAGGCGATTTACGATCTTTCCTCAAAAACGATATTCTTGCCAGGGTATAAAAATGTTAATATTAGTATGATCAATTAATGCACAAACCATGCAAGTTTTGCACTGCTGAAAATTATAAAAACCCCAATTCCAATTGTGCTTCTTCGCTCATCATGTCCTTATCCCATGGCGGATCAAAGACAATATTCACTTTTGCTTCCTTAACCCCCTCAACTTCTTCAACCTTGTTTTTAACGTCGACAGGTAAACTTTCTGCCACAGGGCAATTTGGTGAAGTTAGCGTCATATCAATTTCAATGAAACCTTCAGGTTTAATTTTCACTTCATAAATGAGTCCTAATTCAAAAATGTCCACTGGAATTTCAGGATCAAAAATTTCCTTTAAGGCCATTATAATACTTCCTTCTAATGCTTTTATTGCTTCCTTATCCATACCACCTTCTTTAGATACAATCATTCTTTTATTTTTAACGCTAAAGCAT
The DNA here is from genome assembly GCA_964415335.1 of uncultured Crocinitomix sp. Taxonomy (GTDB): domain Bacteria; phylum Bacteroidota; class Bacteroidia; order Flavobacteriales_D; family Crocinitomicaceae; genus Crocinitomix. Next base: position 8,365 of record CAYPZN010000054.1, on the reverse strand, counting down.
ACATTCTCATCTGTTTTACCATAGAAACCAAGCCATTACTTCGGGTTGGGGAAAGATGCTCTTGCAAACCAATTTCTTTAATAAAGTCCATTTTTGAATCCAGAATAGTATCAGGCGTTTCATGAGATAAAACATCAATTAAGATCGCAATAATACCTTTTGCAATAATGGCGTCTGCGTCTGCAGTAAAGATTATTTTTCCATTTCGCTTTTCTGCATGAAGCCATACAGTAGACTGACAACCTTTAATAACATTCTCATCAGTCTTATACTTTGCGTCGATCAATGGTAAATCTTTACCAAGTTCAATGATATATTCATATTTCTCCATCCAATCATCATAGATGGCGAAACTTTCGATTAATTCTGTTTCTTTTTCTGCTATCGACATTTTATTTATAATAACATTGTAACAGCCTTTTTTAGTGCCGTAATAAATTGATCAATCTCTTCTTGTGTATTATAAAAACTGAAAGAAGCTCGAATTGTTCCTGGAATCTCAAAGAAATCCATAATTGGCTGAGTACAATGGTGCCCGGTTCTTACAGCAATTCCTTGCTGATTAAGTAAAGTACCAATATCATAAGGATGTGTTCCTTCTATTAAAAATGAAATGACACTGCTTTTCTTTTTAGCCGTACCATAAATTTTTAATCCTTCGATTTTCAATAATTCATTTGTTGCATAATGCAAAAGCTGATCTTCATATTCAGCAATTTCACTCAGATCAAACTGACTCAACCATTCAATTGCACTTCCCAAAGCTATTCCACCAACAATATTCGGTGTACCAGCTTCGAATTTATGCGGCAAATCATTATAAGTTGTTTTTGCTAAGGTTACTGTTTTTATCATATCTCCCCCACCTTGATAAGGAGGAATTTTATTGAGAATATCTTCTTTTCCATAAAGGATTCCAACACCTGTTGGTCCAAATACTTTGTGTCCTGAAAAAACCATAAAATCACAATCCAATGCTTGAACGTCTACATTGAAATGTTGCAGCGATTGAGCAGCATCTATTAAAACTTTTGCTCCAACTGCATGAGCTTGTTCAATTAATTGTTCTATTGGATTAATTGTACCCAAAGCATTTGAAACGTGTGTAACCGAAACAAGTTTAGTTTGCGACGTAATTAATTGATCAAGATTGCTTAGATTCAATTCACCAGCCTCATTCATTGGGATGTGCTTCAAGACAATTCCTTTTTCCTCTGCCAACATTTGCCAAGGAACAATATTAGAATGATGTTCCATTGCAGAGATTAAGATTTCATCTCCTTGTTTTAGTAGTTTTCCAAAACTATGGGCAATTAAATTAATACCATCAGTAGTTCCTTTTGTGAAAATAACCTCGTGGTCGTTTTTCGCATTAATGTGGTTTTGAATGATTTTCCTTGCCTTTTCATAGTTTTCCGTAGACAATTGACTTAAATGATGAACTCCCCTATGAATATTTGCATTTTCCTTATTGTAATATTGATTAATTATATCAATTACAGCTTTTGGTTTTTGCGAAGTTGCACCATTGTCAAAATAAACCAATGGATATTTCCCGACTTTCTCTGAAAGAATTGGAAATTGTTTTCGAATTGTATTTACATCAAATGGCATACGTCTTTTTTGCAAATTTAGTGAGATTGTTTTGATTCACAACAATTATTTAGATTCATTCTAAATAAAGAAAAATTATAACCTGAAAAAATCATTATTTTTGTTAGAGGTAGAGCAATCATTTAGCGCTGCGCTTTAAATTTAAAAGTATAATAATTTCAATATGAGCCAAACAAAAAAATTTATTGAACACATTAATGAAGGAAACACTTTTGAAGGTGATTCAATTACATTAGGCGCAGCTATGCTAGATGGTGAGCCAGTAGGCGGAGCAAATGTCAAAATTCCATTGAGCACATTAAACAGACATGGATTAATTGCAGGTGCTACAGGAACAGGTAAAACGAAATCACTTCAGGTATTGGCCGAAGAAATGGCATTGAAGGGCATCCCTAGTGTCTTAATGGATTTAAAGGGTGATTTAAGCGGTTTAGGCAAACCAGGAGAAACAAATAAACACATTGAAAAAAGGGCAAGTGCTATGAGTATTCCATATCAGGCGCAACAACTTTTGGTCGAATTATTTTCAATTTCGGAAGAAAATGGAACTAGGATGAAGGCTACTGTTTCGGAATTTGGACCTACGCTATTGGCAAAAATTTTAAGTTTAAATGAAACACAGGGAGGGATATTAGCAATTCTATTTAAATACTGTGATGATAATGATTTGCCACTGCTTGACCTTAAGGATTTGAGAAAAAGTTTGCAATTTATTATAGGAGAGGGAAAAGAAGAAATTAAAGAAGAATACGGGCAAGTTTCCTCTGCATCTGTAAATACAATTATGCGAAAGATAATTGAGTTAGAAAGCCAAGGAGCTGATTTGTTTTTTGGAGAACACTCATTTGATGTCAATGACTTAATGTTTACAAACAGTAAAGGATTGGGACAAATTTCAATTTTGCGCCTTTCAGATATTCAAAGTAAACCAAAACTTTTTTCAACCTTCATGTTAAGTTTGTTGGCAGAATTATATGAAACACTCCCAGAAGCTGGGGATGATGATAAACCAAAACTGTGTCTTTTTATTGATGAAGCACACCTTGTATTTGACCAAGCAACAGATGAACTTTTGGATCAAATTGAAGTCATCATAAAGCTAATTCGATCAAAAGGAGTTGGAATATTCTTTTGTACGCAATTGCCTACAGATATTCCAGATGTTGTTTTGAGTCAATTAGGATTAAAAATTCAGCATGCACTGCGTGCCTTTACAGCAAAAGATAGAAAGGCCATTAAGAAAACGGCTGAAAATTACCCAATTTCAGATTTTTACGAAACGGATGAAATAATAACATCTTTAGGGATTGGTGAAGCATTAATTACTGGGTTAAATGAAAAAGGAATCCCAACACCTTTAGCAGCTACTTTAATGAGAGGGCCTGCAACAAGAATGGGAATCTTAACACCTCAAGAAATTAATGGTATTGTTGATTATTCCACTTTGACAGATAAGTATAATAAAGAAATCGATCGCAGAAGTGCGTATGAAATTTTAACAGAAAAGGTACGACGTGCTAAAGAAGAAGATAGGAAAGAAGAAATTCGAAAAGCAGAGGAAAAAGAACGCAAAGTAATGCAGAAAAATGTTAGAAAATCTGCGCCTAAACGAAGAAAGAACACAACGCGAAGAACAACTTCTAGAAAAAAGACTTCAGGAAGTGATATAGGAACAACGTTAATTAAAGAATTAACGAGAGGATTGTTCGGAATCCTTGGAATGAAAAGATAATATATGATAGAGTCGAAATTACCAAATGTAGGAACAACCATATTTTCTGTGATGTCAAATTTAGCTGCTGAACATAAAGCCGTTAATCTATCTCAAGGGTTTCCAGATTTTTCTATTGATAAAAGGCTTAAAAAATATGTCATAGAAGCATTAGAAAAAGAACAAGTTCAGTATGCTCCAATGCCCGGTCGATTAGATTTACGTCAGGCAATAGCAAGGAAAATTAAACTGCAACATAAAATTGAGGTAAACCCAGAAAGTGAAATAACAATTTCAGCAGGAGCAACCCAAGCAATTTATGGAATAATCAGTGCAATAGTAAATAAAGGTGACGAAGTAATTTTGTTTGATCCAGCATATGATTGCTACGATCCAACAATTCGTTTAAATAATGGTGTTCCAATTCATATCGAGTTAAAACATCCCACTTATAATATTGATTGGGAAGAAGTTAATTTGAAAACGAACGACCGCACAAAATTGATCATTATCAATAATCCACATAATCCATCAGGAACTACATGGGATGAAAATGATATTTTGGAATTAGAGAAATTGACCAAATTGTTTCCAAACCTAATTATATTGAGTGATGAAGTATATGAACATATTCAATTTAGTGATCAACATCAATCAATCTTAAGAAATGAATGGCTCCGTAAAAGGAGTTTTGTTGTGTATAGTTTTGGAAAAACACTTCATGTTACCGGTTGGAAATTAGGTTATTGTATTGCTCCTGAATTATTTTCTAAAGAGTTAAGAAAAGTCCATCAGTATATGATCTTTTGCGCAAATAATACCATTCAATATGCTGTTGGAAAATACCTGAATGAAGGGGAAAACTGGAATGAAATCATACCTCTTTTTACTGTAAAAAGAGATCGTTTTATCGAAAAAATGACAAAATCAAGATTTAAAGTGTTACCATGCAATGGGACTTATTTTTGTCTACTGGATTATTCAGTTATATCAAATGAATCAGATGTCAATTTTTCAAAACGAATAACAGTAGAATATGGAGTTGCTACAATTCCCGTTTCAGTATTTTACGAGAAGAATACAGACAACAAGGTAATTCGAATTTGTTTTGCAAAAGAAGATGAAACACTTGATAAAGCAGCAGCACTATTATGCAAAATTTAAAAATAGCTTTAGTACAAACAAAACAATTTTGGGAAAGTAAGGAAGATAATTTTCGGCATTATAATAAACATCTCCAAAATAATATAACTCCAAATGAAGTAGACCTTGTCTTATTACCAGAGATGTTTAACACAGGTTTCTCTATGGATGTGAATGCGCTCGCTGAGTCAATGAATGGAAAATCTATCCAATGGATGATTAGTTCGGCAAAAACATTTAAAACTCAAATTGGCGGAAGCCTCATTATAGAAGAAAATGGAAACTATTTTAACCGCTTCGTTATTGTTGGAGAAAATGGTGTTTTAAATACATACAATAAAAGACACCTTTTCAGAATGGCAGACGAACACCTTTCATTTAATCCTGGAGAAAAACGTGTAGTCCATATATTAAAAGGATGGAAATTAATGCTTCAAGTATGCTATGACTTGAGATTTCCAGTTTTTTCTAGAAATGGATTAATTGATGGAGATAAAGAATATGATGCATTAGTCTATATTGCAAATTGGCCAAAAAAGCGCGCCTTTATTTGGAAAAACTTAATTCAAGCAAGAGCAATTGAAAATCAAGCCTTTTGTATAGGCCTTAATCGAGTAGGATCAGACGGAAACGGAGTTGAGTATAGCGGAGATTCAATGCTTGTAGATCCTTGGGGAAATATTATTTTGGCTCCTTCGAATGAAGAAAAAATTGATGTTATAACATTGAATTATAGTGTTTTGACTGCTATAAAAAAGACCTTTCCTGCTTATTTGGATGCAGATCAACTTGATCGTTAAATCAATAAATAATACACTTTAATAGATATAATTTAGTTTTTTTTGCCGGAACTGAGAGGTTTTTTGTACATTTAGGGTTCTAATTAAAAAATACATAGAAATGAAAAAAGTTTACTTATTAGTTTCTGGTTTCTTGTTGGCGGCTGGAGCCGTTAATGCGCAAGTTACTACGACGCTAAATCAAAAAGCTGCGAGCAATTACGCTACTTCGTTTGAAAATAAAGAGACAAGACCCGGTGTTGTTACAGATAGAGCACCTGGTGATGTTGTTTGGATGAATGAATTTGAAGATGGTACGGAATGGATTTCTGAAGGACCTAGTATTGATGCTGATCATGGTTGGTCAATTTCAGGATCAACAGAAAACTGGTTCTTCCCTGCAGGAGATATGGGAACAACAGGAGATTTTGCAAAATTTGTAAATGGTGATCCAAATGTTCCAGATCATGTAGAAGATGGTCCTTGGACTTTAACTTTCGACGGAACAATTGATTTATCAGGTGTTCCTGCTCCTCATTTAGAGTTTGAGCAATATGGAGCTAGATTCATAACATTACAAGCTGTTGAAGTAAGTACTGATGGTGGTACAACTTGGACTCAAGTTGGAAACAATGATGATCTTGATCCGTTAACACTTGGTGGTGGTTCTCAGTATGATCAACCAGAAACAAGAAGATTTAACATTACAACTGCGGTTGCTGGAGATCCTTCAAATGTTTCTATTCGTTTATTTTGGGATGGTGCACTAAACGGACCAGCTCTTAACTATGTCGAATATGCATGGTTTGTAGATAATATCAGAATCGTTGAAGGATTTGCCTTTGATTCAGATATTCAATCTGCTTTCTTTAAAACTGATGCTGCTGGTGCTTTCTTCGCAAGAGGATTAACTTATTACCAAGTTCCAACAGAATTTACAAGAGAAATTCAATTTTCTGCTGAAACAATCAACCAAGGTGGATCTACATTTACTGGTTTAGCTTTAGAAGTTGAGGTTGAACAAGGAGGATCAAGTGTTTATACTGGATCTTCAGATGCTACAGATGTATTTGCAGGTGCTGCTGATTCTGCTACAACAACAACAAACTTTACACCTTCTGCAATTGGAACTTATGATATTACATGGGTTTTCGAAGGAGATGATCCTGATGGATTTAGTGATAATGACGTTATTGAAGCTTCTTTTGATGTAACTGAATTTACTTATGGTAGAGATAATGGTGTTCAAACAGGTGGTATTAGTAACTTCGCAACAAATGGAGGTCTTCCTTTCGTAATTGGAAATGGTCAAGAAATTCCTGTTGATGCTGTTATTGGTGCAATTGATGTTGAATTAACTGCTACTGCAACAAATGAAGGACAATTAATGTATGCTGCTTTATACTTATGGGATGAGGGTGCTGGAGATTTCATCTATATTGATCAAACCCCTGATTACATGGTTACAGCTGGAGATCTTGGAAGCACAGTAAAATTATTCTTTGATGATGCTATCGAAGTAAATGCTGGACAATTAGTAATTATCGCTGCTGGTCACTACGGTGATGCAGGTGGAGATTTAAACTTCGCTTCAGCACAACCTGTTGAGGCTGGTGTTTGGGGTTATGATGCTGCTGGAGCTCGTTTCGGTTTAGCTAATCCTAACGCTGTTATGGTTAGAGCTGATATCAGAGACTTTGCAAGTTTAGAAGATGAGGTAATTTCAAACTTCAAAATTGGTCAAAACCAACCAAATCCATTTGGAGATAATACAGTAATTAACTACGAATTAAACGAAGCTGCAAATGTTTCTGTTGAGTTTGTAGATATTTCAGGAAAAGTAGTTAGATCTATTAATAATGGAACTCAATCAGCTGGAGCTTACACAATCAATGTTGATGGTACTGATTTCGCTGAAGGTGTATATTTTTACACATTCACAATCGGAGCTGATAAAGTAACGAAAAGAATGGTTGTAAACAAATAATCAACTTCTAGTTGATATTGGTTTAAATAACCTTTAAAGTAATATAAAAACCTTGCCTGCTTATTGCAGGCAAGGTTTTTTGTTTTATAAAGAATAGTAAAAGCAAAATTTGATAAATCTGTTATGAATGGTTTTTTATCATGAAGAACGGAGAAATAACTTGATAGGAGTCAAATGATGCGAAAATTTAAACTTAAATTCATTTACTTGTGATATTTCAATAGTTATGATACTCATTTTTAAGTAGATGCTGAAAGATCAGTACAATTTATCTACTTTTAGTTGTCATTTAAACTAAAAGAATATGAAAAAAAATTATTTTTAGTAGGGAATATTGCGAATGCACAATTGTTGAGTCCTGATCAACAATTAATCCAAGACTATACCAAAACTTTGAAAAACAAAAACACAAGGCCAGCAGAAATTACCACAGATATAGCTGGAGGCGATATCGTTTGGATAGATGAATTTGAAGATGCTACGGAGTGGATCTCGGATGGATCAGGTGTTGATGCGGATCATGGTTGGCAAATTTCAGAGTCAACAGAAAACTGGTTTTTCCCAGCTGGAGATATGGGAATAACAGGTGGATTTGCGAAATTTATTAATGACGACCCCAATGATGGTACAGTGACAAATGATTGCCCTTTGACTTTGACGTTTGATAGTGTTATTGATTTATCAAGTGTTCCGCTCCTCATTTAGAATTTGATCAATATGGCGCAAGATTTTTAACATTGCAAGCTGTCGAAATAAGTACAGACGGAGATTTAACATGGATTCAAGTAGGAAATAATGATGATATACCCCCATTGACATTAGCAGGAGGACCTGCTTATGATCAACTGGAGATGAAAAGGGTAAATATTACAGGAGTTGTTGCTGGAGATCCTTCAAATGTTTCTATTCGTCTTTTCTGGGATGGTGCATTAAATGGAGATATGCTTAATTATATTGAATATGTCTGGTTTGTTGACAATAGTAGAAGGATCTAACCTAGATTCTGATATACAAGCAAGTTATTTTAGAACGGATGTCGCAGGAGTTTTTTTTTGCAAGAGGATTAACTTATTATCAACCTGAGTTCGATTATTAACTATAAGATATTCAGTTAATTATGTTGATAACTGT
>CAYPZN010000053.1:0-26338 GCA_964415335.1 uncultured Crocinitomix sp. | reverse complement strand
ATATCGAATCGGTGGATCAAAAAACAAGCGATTTGTAATTGTAGGGAGTTTAGAGGAGGTTAAACGAGTCAGTCGGATTTTAGAGCAGACAAAAACGAAAATTCAATCTGTTGTATTTCTGTCCTATAAATCGACTAAAGAAAGTGATGAATTTGTTGGAGCAATTAATCAACTTGATCAGGTTATTGACATTCATAATATTGATGAAATTATTTTTTGTGCAAAAGATATTGCCGCTGGTGCAATCATTTCAAAAATGCTTCAGCTTGAGGGAAAAAAATTAGATTTTAAAATTGCACAACCCGAAACTTCGTTTCTTATTGGGAGTAATTCAATTGATTCGCAAGGTGATTTATATGTAATGGACATTAATAAAATTAATAAGCCAGCAAATCAACGTAACAAAAGAATTTTTGATGTTCTGATTTCTTTCTTTGCACTGGTGATAAGCCCACTATTAGTGTGGAAATACGCTAAAAAGAAACAATTTTTTAAAAACATGATTGGTATTCTTTTAGGACGAGTATCATTTGTTGGTTACGCTTCAATTAATCACAGTTCAAATCTTAAATTACCTAAAATTAAAAAAGGAGTTCTTTCTTGTACTTTAATGGTAGATGCGATTCAATTAGATGATGATGCAATTTCAAGGTTGAATTTGATTTACGCAAAAAATCATTCTTATTACCTAGACCTTAAAATTATATTTAATCATCTGAAGCATTGGGCAAACTAGAATGTTGTGCTTTGAGATGTTCTGTCAATAGAGAAGTTTTGTTTTTCAGCTTGTTTAACCATTAAAGAGAAATGATTTTTAACCGCATTAGATAATAATTTTATTTACCATCAACCAAAAGACACTGCTATGGATGATTTTTATTTAACTAATGCGGTTGAAGAAACCGAGCTTTATTTATAAAAGCTCTTCTATAATTACATCTGTGCTTTCTCCACGAATAATTAAAGCCAAGATACTTTCAACATCAACATCATCAATATTGTCGTAACCAATTCCAACAGCTACTCTGGATAAAATATCCATTTCTTTATCGTCTACTTTACCATCTATCTGAACCATTTGAACAAGTTCAACCATTTGTTCAAAACGCTCTACTCGACTTACAGGTGGATTAATTGATAGTTTTTCAGGATTCTCAACAATTTCGTTGACCTGAGCATCACTTAAACTAATTTTTCGTCCCATTTTTTGCAATAGTGCCACTTCTTCTTCCGAAATTACTCCATCTGCTTTTGCAATTAGAACCATATTTCTGAAATGGCTTCTATCTTGCTTTCTTTCTCCTGTTTCAAATAATTGTTCAATAGACATATCCGTTTTTTGGGCAAAAGTAAGATTAAAATAGGAATGAAAAAAACTTAGTATTAATAAATGTTCAGAAAAACGAACTAGAATACGTAATCAAACCGTATCGTTTTGATATGTTTCCCTTTTTTACCAGACTGCTTATACATTTTAAGCATTCCGTCATCATAGATATATTCTTCAAGAGAAGTCTTTTCCTTTAAATATATATGCTCTAGAAATTAAATTTTTATTGTCGTACTGAGATGCTCTTTTAACGTATACTTCACCTTTACGGTAAGTTTCCCAAATAAGGGGGCGTTCAAAATTATGATCGTAAGTTGTTTTTGAAAGAAGGTTTCCATTTTCATTATAAGATGCGATTTCTACAATTGAAGTATCCTTGCCATCATATTTACGCACTGTTTTTAGACCGCGTCCTTTTCCATCAAAATTTTCATTCACTTGAATCAAGTAATCACCATCACTTTCTTCCCAATGACATACCTTAACTTCTTTTTTCTCAATGATCTCTCCTTCTTCTTTGCAGTCAAAAGTCCATTCTTTCACAACTTTTCCGTTGCCTTTATAGAGCGTAGACTTCGACTTTTGACAAGGGGAATAGTAGCTGTATTTCCAAATTCTATTTGCTTGTTGTCCTCCTTTTTTATAAGCGATTGACTCTGTCAGGCAATCAGAATCTTCCGAATATTCCCACGTATTTAATGTTAGCATTTTTCCTTTTCCATCTACTGTTTTAAACAATGTTGGCTTTAATGCACTGTTCCATTCGTAAGTTGTTGTATTTCTAATTTCCCCCTTTTTATTATAGCCAACAATTTTAGTTGGTTTTAAGCCTTCATTATATGTTGCTGAAAAAAGAGTATAAGGGTTTGCAGAATCAGATAAATCTTTGAAGCCGGTTGTTTTTCCATTTTCATTAAAATATTTGATGTATTCCGCATTATTTTTCTTTTTTGTTTCAATTACTTCATAATGAATTTCCTTGACATGTTTTTTAGGGAAATAACGAATTGGAATATAATCAACCGCTAATATTTCGAATGAATAAGAAAAATTATATTCCGAAGCATTTTGCGAGTATAGAGAATAAGAAAAAGTAAAAAAGAATAGGATCAAAATTGATTTCATGTGTTTGAGTTTGTTAATTTGATCCTTATAAGCACCTTTTAATAATTCGTTACAAACCGTCTCCTTTTAGTCTAATTTCCATATTCCACCTTTCTTTAGTATAACGTTTGTGGGCTGAGGTTAGAATTCCAGTACCAATAGCAAGTGTTCCGAAACTAACCACAATAGCAGCAAGCGTTCCTAAAAATAAGGTTACAAGACCACCACTTCCAATATTAAGATCAGGAGATTGCGTAGATAATAAATAGATACCAATTATTGGAGGAATCACCGTTGATCCCATAACAATGGCTCCACTTGACTTTCTTTTTTTTGAAATTGTTTCAATTGTCTCGATTTCCTTGAAGTCATATTCCACATTATCAATTGTTATGGTTGTCTCATCAATAGCTGTCATTTGACCTTTGATATTTTTTCCCCATCCTTTTAACCGAATTCTAATCTGCTGATTCTCATCAATAAAAATAACGTGTTCTCTTTCATTTTCTTTATGTGTTAGAAAAATTTCATAATCGGATGAATTGATCGCCGGAACTAGATTTTTTTCTTGACTGAATGTATAATTAAAGCAGGTTAAAAAGAAAATAAAAAACAATAAACTTTTCATGTTATCAATTGTGTTTTGGGTTAATAAATTAGGTTTCGCAATAATCAACGCTTTTTCTTAAGTATTGATTAGAAGGTATAACACTATCTTTATACACGTAAGAGATGTTAAATGGGTTGGTTTATTCTATGCTACAAGTCTTTGAAATTAACTTCACTTTACCCAATTTAAAAGGAATAAAAGATGAATTTACAATTCAAAAACTTCAGACAAACCGTAGACAAGGTATGATTTATTGTTATATATTAACTCCCCTTCAATTACTCCCATCCCAAAAGCCATAATAAATGCATTTCGATAAGTTTTGAAATGAGTAGTGTGGAGTTTTAATTTCAAATCAGGCAAATCAACTTCAATTTCCAGCGGAAGTTTCCTTAATCCATGCCTTTTCGATTTGGTTATCTTATAGTTTGCATTGCTCAATTCGAAATTTATAAAACTGTTTGCATTTGCTAAGGTCAAAATATTGTCGTTAAAAAAATTGATGGATGTTTTTGTGTCTATTGTATGAATATAAAGATCACCTAAGTCTTTAACGTTTAAATAATAACCGTCAAATTTAAATCCACTAAAAATCGCCTTAATACCATTTGAAAACGACATTAAACCCACGGAATCAACTAATCGTTCAGAAATAATATTACCCGTCATGACTCTGTCTTGATAATGTAAATTAGCTTTTGTTGAATAAAGTTCAAACAAAATTCCTTCTTTGCTATAAGCTCCCATTTTGTTTAAAGGGGTTAAAAACTCAACTTTAATTCCATTACTAGGACTTGTAATACTTGAAATAGTATTTGAATTGTAATTGAAGTGAAAATGTTCTGATGAGGGGATTTTTTCAAGCTCAGTTGTTTCAATTTTAAAATTTTCATGCCCTTTCAGCGCTTTCCATTCGTCATTAATATTGAAGTACAAAAAATTATTTCCTTTAATTCCTTTTTTAGTGTGTTCACGATTGATGTCAATAGCAAAATAGACTTTACCCAAACTATCTTCCCCATGAAATGAAAAATAATTGGCATAAGTTCCTTTAAAATCGTCTGAAGATAGTGCCCATGAATTATAGGCGAACGAAATAATTGTTAAGAGTAAAACTATATTTGTTTTCATTGGACTAGTTAACGATAAGAATTAGAATATAGTCTATCAATTTTTTAAAACTATGATCATTACCTTATTGCTTTTTTTGAAATTTAGTCACTAATTCTCTCGTTTTATGGATATAAAAATGAGGATCTGTATCCGGTCCATAGTCCTCATATTTATAATTTGAGCTTTGTTTAGGAATTGCAGGTTCAATTTGTGTTCCTTCATGCCATTCGTTAAATGAAGTGATGGAAATATAATCGGGATTTAGTTCAGTAGCACTTTTAAACATCTTTTCATAATAAAGCCCCTTTTCACGGTTTTTAGTATTTGCACCATTCCAAGGACGAATACGCGTGTCAATATACCCTGGACCAACAGAAGGAATAAAAATTAAGTCATTTTGAATGGCGAATTCGGAAAGGTGTTGCCAATTTGTTGCTGTACTCCCATAAACAAAACCATCACTAGCAAAATAAGTGTAAAACCCGTCAAAATCTCCATTCGTAAAAAATACACCATCATTTTCATTCACCCAGAGTCCAATAAAAGTGGCGTCAAATTGGGTATTTCTAATACTCAGAGTGCCTTCAGGGTTTAATAGTTTTGACCATTCACTGCTGTCAATTTTGTATGAATCATACAAGTAATAAAATGGTTTACCATTTGATTTGAAAATAGCTGAATGATCACCGTACTGCGTATGAATATACATTAATTGTTCTTTGAATTCTTCAACGGTTTCATAAAACGGTTCTATATGAAAAGCTATTTTTATTCCTTGTTGTTCGGCAATATCTAAATAATCCGGAATTGATTTATCTTCAAAACTATTTTTGCCCCACCAAGAAATAACGCAGACGCCAACTCCTGCCTGCTTAATTAGGTTAAAATGTTCTGCAATAATTGACTTATCATTAGAACTATAGCAGCCTAGTTTGGGGTAAAAATTTGCTCCGATATCATTTCCGCCAAGAAACTGACCTGCATTATTCCAAGTTGTGTCAGACCAGTGCGGTAAAATATCATGTTTCCAATGAAGATATTCACCATCTGTTTCTGTCGAACCGTACCAATTATAGTAAAATGTATGAACTTGAGTCGATATTATTTCCTCAGTTTTAGTGGATTGATTGCATGAGGCAATCGTTAGGGGTAAAATGAATAGTGTAAAAACGAAAAAACGATTGATCATGATAGGGTAAATTAAAATAGAATGAATACTAAGCACTGTAATTTATTAGCGGGTAGCCTATTTTTGATTAAAATAATCATTTCCAAAGTTACCGATTAAAACAAAAAGAAAAATATTTCGTATTGGGTTTAGTAGAGGCGAATATGCAAAAGAAATTCTTATCCAACCTTATTTTAATTGTTTTACTAAACTTATTGGTAAAACCATTCTTTATTTTAGGGATTGATGCTGAAGTTCAGAATAGAGTAGGAGAGGTTGCTTATGGAAATTACTTTGCACTTTTAAATTTTTCATTCTTACTCAACATTCTACTTGATTTTGGACTAACCAATTATAACGTTAGGAATATAGCACAGCACCCTAAGCAAATTCACAATCATTTTGAGAAAATTCTAAGTTTACGTATTGCATTGTTTTTCGTTTATGTGGCAGTTACTTTATTGGTTGGAGCTTTAATTGACTATTCCGCACAAGAGTATTATTTCTTAATTATTTTAATGATCAATCAATTTTTTGTTGCAGTCATTCAATTTTCACGATCCAATTTTGCAGGATTGCATTTGTTTAAAACGGATGCTTTTATTTCTATTTTGGACCGTTCAATTTTAATTGGAATTTGTGCTGCTTTACTTTGGACAAATTGGTTTGGAGGAACAATGAAAATTGAGTGGTTCATTTATGCACAGACAGTTGCTTATGGTTTATCAGCTCTTGTATCAATAGGACTAATAAAATTGAAAATTACACATTTACGATTTAAAATTAAGCGTGTATTTTCCATTTACATTTTGAAGCAAAGTTTGCCTTATGCACTGCTTATTTTACTGATGATGATGTACAGCAGAATAGATGCTGTAATGCTAGAGAGATTATTGCCTAACGGAGATCAACAAGCGGGCATTTATGCACAAGGATTTCGTTTATTGGATGCAGTAAATATGTTTGCTCTACTTTTTGCAGGACTACTCTTGCCTATTTTTGCGAAACAGATTAAGGAAAAAGTAGGGATAGAACCAATTACAGGACTCTCTTTTCGTATTCTATTTGGAATAAGTACAATTGTTGGGTTAACATGCTTTTTCTATCAATATGAATTGATTCAATTAAGGTATCCAAACAGTTCTGCAATATCTCCAAGTACATTTGGTTATCTAATTCTTAGTTTTATCCCAGTTTCTATTACCTACGTTTTTGGAACTTTATTAACTGCAAATGGGAGTTTAAAATATTTGAATCAAATGGCTTTAGGAGGTGTTTTATTAAATGTCATATTGAATTTTATTTTAATTCAAACACATCAAGCCATTGGCGCAGCAATAGCAACTTTGGTAACACAAGTAATTACAGCAGCTGTTCAAATGATGGTGGCATATCGAATTTTTAAATTCAATTTTGGATTTTCTTATTATGCACGTTTACTAGGACTTGTAATAGTGTTATTGACTACTTATTATTTAATAGAGGAATATGCTCAATTTAACCGGCTAAACACAATTTTACCTTACTTTATCTTTGGATGTACTGTAGCAATGATTTTTGGAATTTTTAAAATAAGTGATTTTAAAGCAATTCTAAAGAAAGAAAATTAAAGCACAGTAAAAAGTACTAAAACTAAACCTAAAATAAGAGTAAGACCAACCAATCCTTTTGTCATTTGATTTAATTGCCAACGGAAATTAGTTAGGTAAAAGAAAAACATGTTTGGAAGCAAACTAAAGATTAAAATCGTTTGTCGATCATTTCCGCGGATTGAATAATTCATATAGCTTTCAAAATCAGGTAAATTATGTTGCAATACATAATAAGAAAGAATATAGCCAATTAAGGTTAAGACAATTCCTGCAAGAATGCCCACAATTATCTTATCAAATCGTTTCAGTTTCTCTTCCATTTTATTGATTTAAATCCCAATCATTTAACGTCGAAATTAGATGGTGTGCTGTCATGTCAAATTGTGTAGGAACAACAGAAACATATTTTTTTTCTAAGGCCCACATATCCGTGTCTTCTCCCTTATCTGTTTCAATAAATGAACCTGTTAACCAGTAGTAATCGCCTCCAAATGGAGCAGTTCTTTTATCAAAAGAATCTTCCCAATATGCTCTTCCCTGTCTGCAGATTTTAACACCATTCAAGTCTGTTAGTTTTCCTTTTGGAATATTGACATTTAAGCAAGTTCCTTTTTGAAGTTTGTTGTCCAGTATTCCTTTTGCTATAATTTTAGCATAATGCCCA
This sequence comes from uncultured Crocinitomix sp., assembly GCA_964415335.1. Classification (GTDB taxonomy): domain Bacteria; phylum Bacteroidota; class Bacteroidia; order Flavobacteriales_D; family Crocinitomicaceae; genus Crocinitomix. Next base: position 18,757 of record CAYPZN010000053.1, on the reverse strand, counting down.
GCAGCTTCGAAATCTGCATTCGCATCATGATCCAATAATGAAAAACCAACAGAGGGTATCCCTTCTATAGCCCCTTCAACAGCTGCAGACATAGTTCCAGAATAGAGAACATTTGTTCCCGCATTCGAACCGTGATTAATGCCTGAAACCAGTAAGTCAGGTCTCCTTTTTATGACTTCGTATATGGCAAGTTTAACACAATCAACTGGAGTGCCAGAACAGGTATATGCTTTTATTCCGGGAAATTGATTTGATTCATTTAAACGCAATGGGTTATGGATTGTGATCGCATGTCCCATACCACTTTGAGGGCTATCTGGAGCCACGATAACAAGTTCGCCTAAATCTTTCATTGATTCAACAAGTTGCGCTATTCCTTTAGCACTAATGCTGTCGTCATTGGTGATTAAAATCAGTGGTTTATCTGCCATAAAAAAATGCTTACACAAATTTGGCAATTAATTTTTGTAATCCAACTATAATTGCTGTTTAAACCACAACTTATTTTCTTCTTTTTAGAAAATTATTTTTTGAGATAGAGTAATAGTCCTCGATAAGGAATAATGGTTGTTCCGTTTGGTAAACGACCAATTCCATAACAAATAAGGTTCGTTGTTTTTTGCATTGTAATGCGCTTTGGAAGGTTTGGTGGAAGTGTGTCAATTATTTGGCCGTATAGTCGAAATAGATAATCTTCTGTTGTCAATAGTTCGAGTTCGCTTATTTTGAATGAAACAGAATCTATTTGCGGACCATGAAAACCATTTTCTTCAAGCGTTATTTCAGAAGCTTTTAGTTGATTGACCAGTTTTTTAGTGTTTTGAGAAGAGATCAAAATTTCAGCATGAACAATTTTGAAAAGACCAAATGAGCCAGCTAATTTTAAAGGGTTATATGGAGCAATTTGAGCTTTACTTGCAGCCTGCTTTTTTGATTTGTCGATTAACCTTTCTTTGAAAACTGATTTTGTAGAATCTTGAGAATATCCTAAGATAATCAACAAAGACAGCATGATTAGTAAGATCGATTTCATAATTGTTTTTATTATACTGAGAGCAATTTTTGTGCCAGTAGGAGAAATTTACCAACTACTTCCTGCCCCTCCGCCTCCGGAGCTACCACCCCCAAAACTTCCACCTCCTCCTGAAAATCCGCCGCCACCAGAAAAACCGCCTCCGCTACTGCTATAAAATCCTCCACTTGATCGTTGCTTCTTAGGAATACGGTAAGTCATTATTCGTTGGTGCTTACAATTTTTACATTGGTATTTCTTCTCTCCTTTTCCGGACCTTGTATAAGTTGCATTAGAAACAATTCTATCGTATAATTTAATATACGCTCGATATCCGCAGTTTGAGCATTTTTGATAGGGAGAAAACCACTTTTTATATGCCAAAACAATAACATCCGTTCCTGCGTCATTGATCCAAACATCATAATCAACTGAGTTTACAATTTCTTCTGTAATTTGACCTTTTGTTAAATAAACGTCTTCCTCATCTTCACTTAGTTTATGCAAAAGATCTCCACTCTTAAGACCAATGCGATCCATATTTCTCCAATTATTCATTGTTTTTCTTGTATACCAAACAAGAAATGCAAATGGTATAGGGAAAATAAATGCAAAAATTAAGAGTGACCATAAACGCATTACATTATAACGTTTGTAAAGGTCTTTTGTGGAAAGGCAAAAGAATAGAAATATCAGGTAAGTAATAGCAAAAACACCCGTTAAAACGGCATAAGTAATAAAGAATCCAGATTTGTAGAAAGGCTCACTTACAGAAGAATCTTCGTAGGTGTCAGAAACGTTTGAATCATACAAAACTGCTTTTCCATTTAAGACATCATTTACCGCTTGAATTCCTTGAATTGTACCTGTTGCATAATCATTTTTCTTAAAAAAAGGAACCATAAATTCTTGTTGAATATTATAGCATTCAGCATCAGTCAATACGGTTTCCATTCCCCGTCCAGTAATAAATTCAACGCGGTGCACATCATTGATAATAAGGACAAGTAAACCATTTTCAGTTTCTCTATCTCCAACACCCCAAAGGTTAAATAAATCTGTTCCCCAAACACGAGGATCGTTGCTACCAATAGAATTGAGACAAACAACACTTATTTCATAGTCTTTTGATGACCGTAGCTTATTTGCAATGTCTTGAATCATCTTCTCAGCAAAAGCAGGAAGCATATCATGTGGATCAACAACATTTTTATTTTCTGCAACTTTGTGGTTTGGTACATTTTCTATGGCATCAATTATACCAGAGGTATTAATTTTCTTGTAATTTTTATTCGCCTCACTTCGTGATAGTTCATTGTAATAACCTTGACCAAAAAGGTTAGCAGTAAATACAACTAAAAATAAAAATACTGAGGTTAATTTAGTTGGCATTGTAATAAGATTGTGTTTCATATTCGGGAAAATCATCACTATGTTGTTTAACCAGTATATTATAGGCTTTTACAGCATCATTATACGCTTTCTTTTCGAAGGAAATCCTGTTTTCTGCTCCTTCTATTTCGATCATTAAAGTTTCTACAGTAGAAGGATCACCATAAGCTCTAACTAATTGTTTTGCTTCCGAAATTTTCTCATCAATTTTATTTTCTAATTGAAACTTTTTGTCCCCTTCGGCACTTGATAATTGATTTTGAAGTTGTTCAATTTCTGCATTTATGCTTGACAAATCTGAATGATTATTACCTGCAGCTCCGAACATATCTGGAAGCATTTTATTACGACGATTAATGGCCGTTTGAACTAGATCGTATTTTGCAAAAACGTCTTCTTCTGCAACAATTAATTTCGTTTGAATTTCGTTAGATTCTCCACTAGAAAATGAGAAATAGCCAATAACAAGTAAAAGAGCAATTACACCTCCAATAATGTAGAATAACTTCTTGGATTTTGCTTCATTTCCCGTCAGTTTTCGCTTTTTATTTACGGTACTCAATACATTAATAGCTGTCGCATCATTTGGGTCTACTAAAAGCTCTTTTCTTGCATAATATTCTGCCTTATCCCGGGCTATTGTATTATCATCTTCTAGCCACAACATTTGGTATGATTTTGCTAAAACAGAATTACCATTTGCCAAGTAAGGATTAATTGATGTTGCTTTTTCCGCTTCCGAAATTGCTTCATCAAAATTTCTAGCTTTTAAATGTTTTTCGGCAGACCTAAGGTGAATGTGAGCTTTTTGTTGAAGTGCATTCCATTCTTCTTCAGACATTCCCATACTGATCGCTAACTCTTTTAGCTCATCCAGTGTAAGAGGTCTTTCTTCCAACGTATCTCCTTCAGATTGTTCAACAACCGTTCGTATATGTGCCTTAAATTTTTCTTCGCTGTATCCTGATTCCATTATCTTATAAGATGAATTTCTTTAAATTTATTAAACTATTTTTATTTCAACTCCTTCTGCAACAATTAGGTCTCCTTTTCGTAATTTTTTTCGCTTTCTAAATTCTTGCTCACCATTTACTTGAACAAACCCATCCGTTATTAAAAGCTTAGCATGGCCACCTGTTTGCGCTATTTGTTTTATTTTTAGGACTTTCATCAATTCAATGTATTCCTCATTTTCTTTTAGCTCAAAGCTTGTTTTCTCCATTCTTATAAAAGGTTATGATTTGATCTGCTGCTTGATACGACGTAATTTTACCTGCGCTCAAATCAGCATTAATTTTCTTTAGTTCTTTTTGAACTTGATCTGATTGATTGAAATCAGCAAGCAATTGATTTTTTATCGTTTCTTTCATCCAATAAGACTGCTGCTGTGTTCTTTTTTTTGCTTTCCAGTCATTTGTTGTGACAAGTAGATCGAAACTGGTTATGATTTCCCAAACTTTTTCAATTCCATTTTCTTCAATAGAACTAATTGTTTCAACTTTCGGAATCCATTCATTTGAGTTAGGAGGAAATAAATGCAGAGCGTTCTTATATTCACTTCGTGCCAAATTAGCTCGCTTGATATTTTTTCCATCCGTTTTGGTGATTAGTATGGTATCTGCCATTTCCATAATTCCTCGTTTGATCCCTTGTAATTCATCTCCAGCTCCTGCAAGCATTAACAATAGAAAAAAATCAGTCATTGAATGAACTTCGGTTTCAGATTGCCCAACTCCAACAGTTTCTACTAAAATAACATCAAAGCTGGCTGCTTCGCATAATAAAATAGTTTCCCTGGTTTTTCGTGCAACGCCGCCTAAAGAACCACTAGTTGCGGTTGGACGAATAAATGCATTTGGATTTGCCGATAAATGAACCATTCTTGTCTTATCTCCTAAAATACTTCCATTGGATACTTCACTGCTTGGATCAATTGCCATTACAGCAACTTTTTTACCTTGCTTAACCAAATGGGAACCAAAGCTTTCAATAAAGGTGCTTTTTCCAACTCCAGGAACACCAGTAATTCCTATTCGAATGGAGTTTCCACTCTGAGGTAAACAATTCTTAAGTATTTGTTGACCTATTTCATTTAATTTAGGGTTTGTACTTTCAATGAGTGTTATGGCTTCGCTTAAAGCAATTTTGTCACCTGATAAAATTCGCTTAGAGAGTGTTTCAGACTGTAAACCAGCAGCATGTTTTCTGCGGTTTGCAATCAACTTTTCAACTTGATCTTTATGCGGTAGTTTCTGATTTGCCATTTTTGTTTAAGGCCCTGATACTACGGGATCTCTTGGTAAAGCACGGTATTTTGAAATCCATGCTTGATTGCGAACATCACGTAATAATTTGTATAAATTATCACCGTAAATATAGTCAGTTAAAACGTTTTTTACACCGTATTCACTTGCCAAAAATTCAATTTGAGCTGCGGATGGTTTATATTGTCCATGACTCCAACCTTCCAAATCGTATTCGTAAGGATGTTCATAAAACCGAACTTTCCATAATTGATCAAATGATGGGCAATAAGAATCAATTATTTCATCATATTCATTTTTAACTAAAAAAGCAGTATCTATTCCATTTTTTAGGAGTAAATTTTCTCGTTTAGGATTTACAAGACTTGGCCAATGACCTAGAGCTGTATACATGAACATTTGTCTTCGAACTGTTTGAGCGCCAATTATTTTTCCATCTCTTGTAGAGACAAATGCATATGTTAAAATGCTCGAATGAGCACCAACAAAAAGACCAATTGCTAAATGATTTTTTTTACCACCATTTGCATTTACCAAATTAATCTGGATAAAAAAAACAATTAATAATATGTGTTTTAGTCTAAAAATAGGGGCTCAATTTTAAATTTAAAGCTAAACAATTTGCATTCCTTATGCAAATTTACCCTTTTAAGTAAACCGAGAATTACTGAAATATTGTCTTTTCTTTTGACTTTATTTGGGCTTAATATCGAAGATTCAGTCAATCTGTCATAATATCGTTGATTGGCATACTGATTGACCTAGTCAATGAAACTTTAAACGAATAAACAAATGGCAACAAAAGGAACGGTTAATGTACAAACCGAGAATATTTTTCCGTTGATCAAAAAGTTCTTATACAGTGATCATGAAATATTTTTACGCGAATTGGTTTCAAATGCGATTGATGCAACAAGTAAATTAAAAGTACTTAGTGCGGCAGGAGAAGCTAAAGGTGAATTAGGTGACTTAAAAGTTGAGGTGATTTTGGATACTGATACTGGAACACTAACAATTAAAGATAAGGGAATTGGGATGACTGAAGAAGAGATTGAAAAATACATCAATCAAATTGCTTTTTCAGGAGCGGAAGAATTTGTGAAACAATATGAAGGAAAAGAAGGTGCTGAACAAATTATTGGGCATTTCGGATTAGGTTTTTATTCGGCATTTATGGTTTCTAGTCGTGTGCAAATTAAAACGCTTTCATTTAAAGAAGGATCACAAGCTGTGATGTGGGAGAGTGATGGTACACCTGAATATGAAATTTCGGATATAGAAAAATCAGAGAGAGGTACTGAAATTGTATTGCATATCGCTGAAGATTCAAAAGAGTTTTTAGAAGAGGCTAGAATTAGCGGAATTTTAAACAAATATTGTAAATTTCTTCCCGTAGAAATTAAGTTTGGAAAAAAGACAATTAAGGAAGATGATCCGTCCGGTGAAAAAGATGAAAATGATCAAATTAAGAAAGTTGATGTTGAGGTAGATAATATTATCAACAACACAAATCCTGTTTGGGCAAAAGCTCCTGCTGATTTGACGGATGAACAGTATAAGCAATTTTATAGAGAATTATATCCTGCAACTTTTGAAGATCCATTATTTCATATTCATTTAAATGTTGACTATCCATTTAATTTGACAGGAGTGCTATATTTCCCAAGACTAAAGGAAAATATCGAAGTTCAAAAGAATAAGATTCAATTATATTCAAACCAAGTTTTCATTACTGATTCTGTGGAAGAAATTGTTCCTGAATTTTTAACGCTATTGCACGGTGTAATTGACTCTCCAGACATTCCTTTAAATGTATCTCGTTCGTATTTGCAAGCAGATGGTAATGTGAAGAAAATATCATCTCATATTACAAAGAAAGTTGCGGATAAATTAAACGGTATGTTTAAAGATGATAGAGCAGATTTTGAGTCTAAATGGGATAGCTTAAAGATTTTTGTTGAATACGGAATGTTAACGGATGATAAGTTTTATGCAAAGGCAGAAAAATTTACTTTATTAAAAAATACAAAGGATGAATTTTTCACTTTAGCAGATTACCAAGAAAAGATTAAACCTATCCAAACGGATAAAGACGATAAATTAGTTGTACTCTATGCAAATAGTAAAGACATGCAACATCAATTTATCCAAGCAGCAGAGGAAAGAGGATATGATGTTTTGATAATGGATAGCCCTTTAACTCCGCATTATATTTCACAACTAGAAAGTAAACTAGAAAATGTGAGCTTTGCACGTGTTGATGCAGACACACTAGATAATTTAATTAAAAAAGACGTTGAAATTCCATCTAAACTAACGGAAGAGGAACAAGAGAAATTAAAGCCAATTTTTGAAGAAGTTGTAAATAAAGAAAAATTTACGGTTCAATTTGAGAGTATGAGTGAAACAGAACCTCCAATAGTGATTACTCAACCAGAGTTTATGCGAAGAATGCAAGAACAACAGCGCATGGGCGGCGGCGGAATGAACATGTTTGGGTCATTTCCAGAAATGTACAATTTAACAGTTAACACGAATCACCCAACTGTTGGAGCTATTCTGAAAAAACAAAAAGGAAATAAGCAAAAGGTTGCAAAACAATTAACAGATCTGGCTATGTTATCGCAAGGAATGTTAACTGGAGCAGATTTGACAACATTTATTAATCGTAGCGTAGAGTTGATTAAATAAGCACTTTTAATAATGATTTAGATTAAAACCTCGTTAGCTTTTGCTAATGAGGTTTTTTAATTTTTAGGAGTATCTTTAGGAGTAACAATTACAACACCGTAGCCATCTGGATCTAAAATGCAAATTCCATTTCTCCTCCAATACGGATTTTTAGGAACAAAGGGTTTTAAGTTTGCAGCACGTATCCGCAGAATAATGTCTTTATAGATCGACTCTGTAGAAGGGTAAAATACAAGTAAATCATCTTCATCTACTCTGTGAATAGGCATCTCCCATGAAACCGTAAATTCTAAATGCCAACCTGACGTGTTATCGTATTGGTCTGTTCCAATAAAAACACCATCATAACCTTCATGATTTTTAAAACTTCCCAACTCTTTTAGCCCAATAATTTCTGTATAAAAACGAATGATTGGTTCCAGTTGATTGGTATGTCTTGCTTGTCTAAATTTCACGAATCGTATGTCTTAAATTTTAACTAAACAAGTCTTTTGGCCCCCCAAATTCTCTTTCAAGATTAAGTAAAAATCGTTTGCGATCCAATCCGCCTGCGTATCCAGTTAAACTTCCATCAGATCCAATAACACGGTGGCAAGGAACCACAATTGAAATTTTATTTCTACCATTAGCCGAAGCAACAGCTCGAATGGCTTTAAGATCGCCAACTGCTATGCTTTGTTCTTTATAGGTGCGCGTTGTAGCATATGGAATAGTTAAGAGCTCTTGCCAAACTTGTTTCTGAAAGTCTGTTCCGTTTAAAACAAGCGGTACAGTAAACTTATCTAAACTTCCTTGAAAATATGCTTCAAGTTCTTTCTTTAGCAATAATGTGTGTTCATTGTCTTTTTCTTCTAATGTACATTGATATTTTTTTTCCAGGACAGAAATTTCATCTTTCAATTTGCCTTTTTGCTTATACTCTAAAAGACAAATTCCAGTATTTACAGCAAGAATAGACATCTCTCCTAAGGGAGTTGAAACGGTGCTATAAACGATTTGATCTATCATTTAACGAAGGTATTAATTTCAATACGAAGCAAACGTTATTTTTATGAAAAATTAAATAGACTTGTATAATCATATCATAATGTGTAGGTTAAAATTTTAAAAGAAATAAATATTCTTTTACTTTTAAGAAACCTAATTTTTATTGTATGCGCTTTTTTCGATTTGTTTTAAGTTTATTGATTCTTCTGTTTTCATTAACGACTTTTTCGCAAATAAAAATTTCAGGAACTATTCTTAATCAAGAAACAGGTGAACCAGTTTCTTATGCCTATATCAAAAAAAAACATGTCAATAGGGGAGCAATAACAAATGAAGATGGTTATTTTGAGTTATTGGGAGATGAAAAAGATACGTTGATAATATCATTTGTATCCTATGAAAAAAAGGAAGTTCCATTCGCCTACTTTTCTCAAAAAAAGGTTTTAAAATTAAGTCCTAGTATTAATGAATTAACAACAATTGACGTCTTCGCTAATTTTGATTTTTTATATACCTTATTTGAAAAAGCCAGAAAAAATTTAAAACAATCAGAAAAAAGTGAAAGTAAAACTTATTTTTCACTTGAAACTACCACAAGAGGAATACCTGTTGAACTTGTAGAAAGCTATTATAACGCTGAAATTAGCCCGTCGGGAATAGATGAATTATACTTGAAAAACGGGAGGATTGGAATGAGTGAGTTGGATGAAGCTTATTTTACAAGTTTACATACAACAAGTATAATATCGGATTACAATTTATTAAATAAAACGGACAATCGATTTCCAAATAATCCATTGCATTTAACGAGATTTAGATTGAAGAAAATTTATGCATTAAAGTTACTAGCAGTAGAAGGAGGGGTGTATAAAATTCAGTTTACGCCGAAAAAGAAAGATGAAAAATACTTTGAATCAATCGTTTGGATTGACTTTGAATTGAATCAACTAATTCAGATTAAATTGTCACAAGAAAGCTTAAAAAAACATCCTTTCCTAGAAATTGATAGAAGACATCAACTGGATTCAATAGATTTTGATATTTCATATACGTTTTCAAGTGGAGATCAACAAAGTTTAGAAAAAGTTGAATTTCAATACAATGTCAATTATACAGGAGTTGAAAAAACAAGAAGAATGAACTCGCAAGGTGTTTTTCTGTTTTTTGATAAAGAGCATACATTTGATTTGCCGTATTATACTGAAACACAGGATAATTTATCTGATTACGACAAAATCGTTTCACAGCCTTATAATAAAACTTTTTGGCAGTACAATGAAGTATTGAATCCAAGTAAAAAATCCCTTCATTATCGTAATTATTTTGAAAAAACAGGTGTGCTTTTAAATTTTGATGAACTTTCAAAAAGAAATAATTCGGTGTTTAAGAATAGGATTGTTGAGTGGAGTGAAAACCGTTTGTTATTGAGTGATGTAAGCCCAAAAACAAATTATTCGCTTTCGCGGATAAGAAAAAAGTACTTTTCAGAATATAACGATTTTTACGAATTAACAGGACATATCTATTTGGATAGAAATATGAAAGGGGATAGCGCCTATTATCACTCTAAAACACTTATTGACCTGGAAGAATCTTATTACTTTTTAGAAGAAAATAAGAATACTATGAGTATGATAAATACGTATTTTGATTTGATTGAAATTGGAAGAATATACCTTATGGAAACGTTGAACAGTAAAAGTTGGACTAAAGAAGAAGTTGATTCAATTTACATTTCTACTCAAGAAATACTCAAAGAAAATTTAAGAGATTATTTGATAAAAGTGAGGCATGGAGATAACGAGGACGTGCTAAAACGCTATAATAAAGTAGTTTTAGGGGCTTTGAATATCGATAATAATTTGTTGATCTGGAGTGATTTTATGGTAGAGCAAATCGCAAAACGGAAAAATGCTGGTAATAATGAAGTGAATAATTTGTATAATTATGGCACTGCGCTATTACAGATTGGAAAATACAAAGAATCATTATCGATTTTACTTGAAGCTTATTATTTAGGCGGAGAAAATGACCCTTGGTTAGTCTATAATATTGGAATAAACTATCTAAAATTGGGTGAAGAGAAAAAAGGATGTGAATACCTTGTAAAGAGTAAATTAATGGGCGAACAAGTAGCTTCTGAATTTATCAGTCAATGTGAATAATTTACGTCCTGTGAATAATATAACTGTTTGCTTGAGCTAAAGAGGTCATTACAAGATCATTTATGCATAAATGAGGTGGTAGTGTTGTTGTGTAGTAAATAACATTGGCAATATCTTCAGCAACCATTGGTTGATATCCTTTGTAAGCAGCATCTGCTTTTTCTTTATCTCCATGAAAACGAACTGTTGAAAATTCAGTGTCTGCGGCTCCTGGGGCAATTTGTGTTACTTTTATTCCTTGTTGAATCAAATCAATACGCATTCCTTTTGTAATTGCATCAACAGCATGTTTTGAGGCGCAATAAACATTTCCGTTTGGGTATACTTCTTTTCCAGCTGTAGAGCCTATATTAATAATATGCCCTTCTTTTTGTTTAATCATTAACGGAATAATTTCATGAGAAACATAAAGTAATCCTTTTATGTTGGTGTCTATCATTTTATTCCAATCTTCCAAATCACCAGTTTGGATAGGATCTAAACCACTTGCTAATCCTGCATTATTAATTAGTACATCAATTTTATTCCAAGAATCAGGAATGGATTTGATCGCTTTTTTCACATCAGCTTCAATTCGAACATCAAAATTTAGGGTTAAAACGTTACTATTAAACTCTGTTTCTAAAGTCTGTTTTAACTGAATTAAACGTTCATTTCTTCGTCCTGTGATGATTAGATTATCACCGTTTTTTGCAAATATTTTTGCTGTTGCTTCACCAAAACCAGCAGTTGCTCCGGTGATAAATATTGTTTTTTTCATTTGTAAATATTTCTGATATAAAGTTACAGAAAAAACTATGTTTTATTAAGGTGTAATAAATAGTTAATCCTGAAATTATTCAACGAAGAATAATTATTTTTAGAAAAAAAATCAAAATATGAGTTCAATCTTATTTGAGGTAAAAGAAAATGTTGGTATAATTCGCTTAAACAGAGCAGAAGTATACAATAGTTTTAATAAAGAGATGGCCTTGGCTTGCCAAGCGCAATTGGATGAATGTGAGGAAAATGATGAGATTCGTGCAATATATATAATTGGCGAAGGGAAAGCATTTTGCGCAGGTCAAGATTTACAAGAAGTAACTGATCCGAACGGACCAGAATTGACTTCTATTGTTCGTGATCATTATAATCCGATAATTGAAAGAATTCGAAATATAGAGAAACCAATTGTAGGAGCAGTCAATGGCGTAGCTGCAGGAGCTGGCGCAAATATTGCCTTAGCCTGTGATATTTGTGTTGCAACTGAATCGGCTAATTTTATTCAAGCATTTAGCAAAATTGGATTAATTCCAGATTCTGGAGGGACTTTCTTTCTACCACGTTTAATTGGTTTTCAAAAAGCAAGTGCTTTAATGATGTTAGGAGATAAGGTGAGTGCAAGTGAGGCTGCAGATTTAGGAATGATTTATAAATGGTTTTCAGATGATTCTTTCCAGGAAGAATCGTTTAAACTTGCCAGTAAATTGGCAAAAATGCCAACACGAGGATTAGGGCTAACGAAAAAAGCACTTAACGTATCTATGATTAGTGATTTGACAACACAATTAAAAACAGAAGAAGAATTGCAAACGACTGCTGGAGGAACATATGATTATAACGAAGGCGTTGCGGCTTTTTTAGAAAAAAGAAAACCTGTTTTTAAAGGAGAATAAAAATTTAATTGATGAATGAAATGAAAATAGGAATTTTAGGTGCTGGATCTATGGGGTCTGGTATAGCACAAGTGGCTTCTCAGTCAGGGCATAAAGTAGTACTTTTTGATACAAATGCGGAGCAATTGGATAAGGCAAAATCAAAATTAGCCAAAATTATGGATAGGTTGATCGAGAAGGGTAGGGTGAGTGATGAAGAAGCAACAGCTATTCAAGGCAGAATTTCTTACATTACGGATATGGAGAGTTTTGCCGGAAGTGGATTAATTATAGAAGCAATCATTGAAAATTTAGAAATAAAAAAATCTGTTTTTAGTAGATTAGAAGAGATTGTTGATGAAAATTGCATTCTTGCTTCAAATACGTCTTCATTATCAATTGCTTCAATTGCGGCTTCTTGTAAAAAGGCAAATCGCGTTATCGGCATTCATTTCTTCAATCCTGCACCATTAATGCCTTTGGTTGAAATTATTCCTGCAGTTCAAACTTCAGAAGAAGTAACGGAAGCATCAAGGAGTTTAATTGACTCATGGAAGAAAGTAACGGTTTTGGCAAAAGATACACCTGGTTTTATTGTAAACCGTGTAGCTCGACCTTTTTATGGTGAGGCATTGAAAATATACGAAGAAGATGTTGCTGATTTTGCTACAATTGATTGGGCAATGACAGAATTAGGCAATTTCCGAATGGGTCCATTTACGCTAATGGACTATATTGGAAACGATATTAATTACACCGTAACGGAAACTGTTTTTAAAGCATTTTACTATGACCCAAGATATCGTCCATCTTTTACTCAAAAACGCCATTCTGAAGCAGGTTGGTACGGACGAAAATCTGGAAGAGGATATTATGACTACGCAAAAGGAGTAGAAATATCTGAGCCTAATAAAGATGAAACTTTGGGAAATCTCATCTTAAATAGAATTTTAGTCTTATTGATTAATGAAGCCATTGATGCAGTCTTTTTGAATATTGCTTCTGCCAAAGATGTTGACTTAGCAATGACTAAGGGAGTAAATTATCCAAAAGGATTATTAAAATGGGGTAATGAGATCGGATTAGAAAATGTTTTAAATCAATTGGATAATTTGCATCAAGAATATGGAGATGATAAATATCGTGCTAGTGTATTACTGAGAAGAATGGTGCGAGAGAAAAGTAATTTTGATATTTAAATAAGTTTTTGAAACAAGAAATAAAAAGGCAACTCTAATAGAATTGCCTTTTTTTATGAAATTAAAATCATTTAACTGATCATTATAATTGTATTTTTCCTTCTGTAGTTAACGCCTGATTTACTAGCAAGTTAACATTATTGAGTTTATTTCTTCTTGTTTTGTAAACTTGAATTCGTTGAGAGGAAAATAGAGCGCATAAAAAAGGCGTTTCGAGCACTATCGAAACGCCTTTTCTCTAATAATTTTTATTATTAGTGCTTGATGAATTTTGTTGTTTCAGACATTGTTTCAGAACTAACTCTTAAAATGTAAGTTCCTTTTGGTAAATCATTTGCATCAAATGCAATTTGATTTTTACCAGCTTGTAGTCCGTTAGCAGTAACTTGATTTACTACTTGTCCATTTAACCCAAAGATTTGTAAAGTAACATCTCCATTTGATTCTAAATCAAATTCAACAGTACCAGCATCTTTAACCGGGTTAGGGAAAAGATTAATGTTTGGAACAAATTTATCAATTGATAAGTTATCGTTATCAGAAGGAAGGTTCAAGAATGAATCAGAACTCCAGATTCCAGCACCATGTGTACCGATATAGATTTCACCTGGTCTTCTGTTTCCTTCATCCCATGTTCTCCAGTTTTGTCCCATGTCATAGATTGGTGTATTTCCGAAATCTCCAGAAACATTTTCCCAAGATGCAGCAGAACCACCACCAGTTTCAGTGGCAAAAACACCAAACTCAGTTCCAACGATAATTAAATTAGGATCATCTCTATCAATAACAACAGAATAACAAGGAATTCCTGAAGCAGCAGCTCCTTCTCCAGCATTAGGGAATCCTAATGAAGTGAATGTAGGACTTGCCCCAGTTGCATTTGTAGATTCTCTTACTTTATTTGATCCTGAGAAGTTTCCTAAAGTAACAACTAAGTGATCTGGATCATCAATTGCTCCACTCGCAATTCCTGTAACAGGAGCTCCTAATGTTGCAATTTGTTCAAATTCAGTTACGAATTTCATTCCATTACCATCAACTAAAGTGTCTCTTCTTACACCTCCTGAAGTAACTCCAGGAATAACTTCACTTGGAGAGTAAACATCATTAAATCCACTATATCTAAATAAACGTCCACCGAAAGTTCCTATGAAAAGGTAGTCTCCGTCTTTCGAGAATTCCATACTTGCAATATTTCCTAGTCCAGTACCAGCAAGATACCATCCTTGATCAGGAGCAGAGAAACGTAATGCATTTCTACTTAACCATAAACCATTAGCTCCCATGTCTAATGCAAACCAAGATTGGAATGGATCTTGAATTGTAAATTCATCCCATGCTACATTAAATGCTTTTTCTTCGTTGCCCATGTCAAATACTTGACCTGATCTTTCCGGAATCGTACCGAAGAAGTGATCAATAAGGTTGATATCTCCTACAACAATTGTTTGAGTAATACCTCCTGTTAACGTAATTAATAAAACGTCATCTTCACTAATCATTGGTGCACCTGAGATGTATTCCCATTCTACAATCGCTAGATTAAATGAAGTTCCAGTAGTTGTATCAACTACAACAGTATCTTTAGTTGTTAAAGATGGATTGAAACATAATGTATCCGTAAAGATTGTAGCAAAAGGTAGTTCGAAATCTAAAGTAGCTCCTGTAGTATTAGAAGTAACTTCGATTACTTCACCAGTTTCAAAATTTCCAGTTGCGAAGAATGTAATAGAATCAGTAGAAAAGTCATCATTTGGATTTTCCCACATTTCAAAGTTTGTGAAGAATTGTCCACAACCATCACCACTTAATGAACCATGAACACATGGAGAAGATAAACCAGTAGTAGGTGCAAAAAGTGAAGCAGCAGTTCCTCTGTCAGATGATCTAAATACACCTGAGAAATAAAGTGAAGTGAAAATTAAGTTTCTATTGATAAAAGAAATATCTCCAGAGAAACCATCTCCTCCTGTAACTTCTCTGTGCTCTTGGTAAGTAGGTCCATCATGATAATTAGCTAAAGAACCATTATCTTGAGTTCCTCCTACAACATCTCCGTGTGCAGAGAAACCGGAAGCGTAGAATTGTGTAATGTTGTACCCTCTATTTGCTGGATGAAATTCAGGATTAGTAGAACCTGCATTGTCAGAGAATTGAACACCTCCATCATTACCGATATAAAGTCTTCCGTTAACATCCCATTGCATTTCATGGTTATCAGCATGCACATATCTAGGATTAGTTTGAGGCAAGAACCATTGAGAAATTTGTTCCCAGTTTCCTGTAGAAGACCAAGAATAGCAATCAATTCCGCCTAAAATAATTTTGTCTGGAGCGCCAGGAACAACAGTAATAATATTATCATAAGTTCCTTGGCCACCGCCACCACCGCCACCGGCAGTAAACGGAGCAAAAGCACCCGGTGTTACACCATCATATGCTGGAGCAATTCTTTCCCAGTTAATACCGTTATCTACAGAACGCCAAATACCTCTTAGGTTTGAGTTAGCAGCAGAAGCATAAACACGATAATTACCATCAACTTTTTCATGAGAAATAGCATACTCTACACGAGAACCATCTCTAGCAATTGGATTAGGTGTTACATCATCATCAGAAACATCCTGAAATGTTGCTCCACCATCTGTAGATACGATTGTTTTTAATCCTGTAGCAAAACCAACTAATACAGATCCATCAGGAGAAATTGATAAAGCAGCCACAGATCCAAAAGGAACGCCTTCTTCAACATCTTCTATTGTATTAGATAAAGCATCATATTTTTTTAATCCTTGGTTACAAGCAATCCAAACATTATTATTAACGTCATCACTAACAATTTCGTTAATCCAAATGTAATTTTCTGTACCTTCAATTAAACTCCAAGTAACACCATCACTTTCTAAACGGAAAATACCATCTCCATTTGCTCCAGTATCAAATGCATTTTGCGAACCTCCTGTTGTTTCTTGATTGTGTCCAGTTGCAACATAAAACGTTCCATCAGCTGTTTGACAAATTGATGAAACCGCTAGGTTACTATTAAATCCATCAACTTTTTGCCAAGTGTTTGCTCTGTTGATTGACTCATAGAGCCCTCCTGATACAGAACCAGCAAAAAGGTGGTTTACGTTATTTCTATCGGTAGAGATACCTCTTGTTCTACCTCCAATATTATCGGGACCTTGATCTGTCCAGCTTGTAATAGCTCTATTTTTAGAAATAGACTGAGACAAACTTTTAGAACGTTCCCAATCATCTCTTGTAAAATCACCTTTTAACATGTGATAATATTCATCAGCTCCTTGGAATGTGGAAACATTTGCATCCAAATTCGAAGAAGATCTCATTTCATACGTTCCTTCAGAACCTGTTGAATTTGAGAGGAATATACCAGAAGCTATCGCAAGAGCTGGCAATGATCCAAATAGTAGTGCTTTTTTCTTCATATTATTTTTTTTCATCTAAGCGCATTTAACCTGCACAATATACGACATAATTCTCAAACAATTTGTTTTATCACCTTAAATTTTAATTCACAAAACGATTGTTAATATGTTATAAAATTTTAGTCAGAATAGTTGCTTTTTTATCGAACAATTAAACTGATTTATAGGTTCAAATACTTTTCGTTAATTCGAATTTTGTAATAAAAAGTACATCTTAATAAATTTTATCTTTATAAAGGTCATATTAAAACACAGTAAAAACAAGTTTAAACATGACATGCTTTTGCTTTTTTATACTAATCTAAAATTAAGAAATGTGTTATTAGAACGATAAGTGTAAGTTTTATACAGTTCTAAAAAATAAATTGTTTGATTTTAAACCGTTTAGAATAGATGCTTTTCAGCGTGATAAGAAGAACGAACTAACGGTCCACTCTCTACAAATCTGAATCCTTTGGTTAACGCATAATCACGGTATTCATCAAATTTTTGAGGTGTTACAAATTCAGCGATAGGAAGATGATTAACTGTAGGTTGTAAATATTGCCCCATGGTTAAAATATCACATCCAACATTACTTAAATCATCAATTGTTTCGTAGATTTCGCTTTCAGTTTCACCTAGTCCCAGCATAATGCCCGACTTTGTTTTCATACCACCACGTTTTAAACGCATTAATACTTCCAAACTTCGATCGTATTTTGCTTGAATCCTAACTTGTTTTGTAAGCCTTCTAACCGTTTCTAAATTATGAGAAACAACCTCAGGTGCTACATTTATAATGCGTTGTAAATTTTCCCATTTACCTCCAAAGTCTGGAATCAATGTTTCCATGGTTGTACCCGGACTTTTTCTTCGAATCGCTTTGACAGTTGCTACCCAAATTTCAGATCCTCCATCAGAAAGGTCATCACGATCAACTGAAGTGATCACAGCATGCTTTACTTGCATTAGCTTAACGGATTGAGCAACTTTAGCAGGTTCAAACAAATCAGCTTCGAGTGGTTTGCCTGTAGCAACAGCGCAAAAGCCACATGATCGCGTACAGATATTACCAAGAATCATAAAAGTAGCTGTTCCTTCACCCCAGCATTCTCCCATATTAGGACAATTTCCACTTTCACAAATTGTATGTAATTTATGCTCGTCTACTAATGATCGAACTTTTTTATAGTTTTCTCCCGTAGGCAGTTTTACACGCAGCCAATTTGGTTTTTTTATTCTTATTTTTTCTTTTGCTATTGTATCCATTTCCTAAATCAGAAAAGTTTTTGCCCAAGATTAAATTGAAGGTAAAGCGAGGCAAAAATTCGATTACCATCATTGTTATGTAAAAGTTGAATTGGCGAAGCAAAATAATCGAGTAAGATGCCAATTTCACCACCACTAATTTTGTTTTTTACAGTTGAAAAATTAAAGTCTATTCCTGTTTTAAGAAAACCACCAATTTGAATTCTTCCTTCATTTAAACCTCTAGCCCATGAAGAGCGTGCCGCTATATTTTCTACGTTATGAATTTCAGGATCATACTTTTCATCAATTGGGGTATTATTTTGTTTATCAATTCTTAAATAAACAGGTTTAACAAGTCCTAGTGAAGGACCAGCGCTCCACTTAAATGAAATCTCTATTCCGTTTTCTCTTTTAGCTCTAAACAAAGCTAATTTTCCTCCATAAGTAGGTCTTAAACTAACTAAAGAATTAATTTTTCCTAAATAATAGCCTCTTGAATTACTTAAAACACTAAATACCTTAAATTCTTTAGGGTGACGAATATTAGTGAATGTAAAACCATAGGTTTTACGATACTTATAGTTTTTTTGCACAGCATATTCAAATCCAACTCCCCATCCACTGGCGCCAGCATTTGCATTGAAATTTAACCCAATTGAATAATCTCTGCGCATTAGCGTTCCCCCATCTTCTTTATCTGGAACTTGTCCATAAGAAGAAAATGAAATACA
>CAYPZN010000052.1:0-26563 GCA_964415335.1 uncultured Crocinitomix sp. | reverse complement strand
CAAGAAGAAAACTCGAATCAAATTGTACTATTTTAGAATCGAACTCAGGTTAATATAAAATGTTATGCCACAAATAGAAACGCAATTAGATCTTGCTTTACACAAAAACCTGAGTTATGAACTAAGTATTATAGTTGAGGACAATCCTTTAAATTTGAATACAAAGGTTAATATTCATCAAGAAATTGATCAGAATAATTCCATTTGCAATGTCACCCTAGAATTAGGGCACACAAATGAAGGTAGTTCAAGGTTTATGCATGACCTAGGCAAGCTTACCTTTAACGAAAATGACGGAGAAATTTTGGTGTTTTTAAAATATGGCGGAGAAACTATTGGAGAGAACCGCATTCGAATCGAAGAAGCTCAATCAGAATCAAAAGATTAAACCAAACAATTTTAAATTGATTAATTACTTTTTGTCCTCTTAGTATTAAATTGCTTAGCTTGGTATTCCAGACGTAATTGATATTCCGTGCGTCTGGAATATTTAACCCATCATAGAATTAAATGAAATTTTTTACTCCTTTAATATTTTTTATCTGCCCTTTCGCATATGGAGGTGCGGTCATTGACACTTTAATCGTAGAGCTCACAAATACAGATTTGATTTACGATAGGGCCCAAATTGCGTTCGAAATTTCGTGGCAGTTGAAAGACATAAATCCAGACTCTTCACTTTATTACGCGGAAAAATCATTTGAGTATGCTAAGCTATCGAAACAATCAAAACTAGAAGCATATAGCCTATCTAATATTGGAAATTACTACAAGCGTAATGAGAATTATAAAGAAGCACTTACACAATATTTAAAGAGTCTTGAAATTAGAAAAAAGACGGGCGTTCAAGAAGATATTGCAAGCGGCTACAATCAAATTGGGCTGCTTTATAAACAACAGGAAAAATATGATTCCGCCAGTTTTTATTTTAAGGAAGGTCTCAAGACTTTACGCAGTGGAGCAAATTCAAAATTAAAAGCAAAATTGATCAGCAGTTATGGAATGACATTATATCATCTCGGCCGACCGAGCTTGGCAATGCTCCACTTAGACAGCGCGTATAATATAGCGCAGGAATTTAACGACTCATTAGTCATTATAGAATTAATTCAGAACAAAGGGGCAATTAACCAATACCTTGGTAACTATACTTTAGCACTAAAATTTTACGAAGAAGCACAGGAATATTATTCTAAAAATCAAAACAATCGAGGCAAAATTGATATTCAAATTAATCGGGCAAGCATATACTTATTGCAAGGGGAAATAACCAATGCTGAAAACCTTTTGATAGAAGCTGAAACATTAAGTACCAAATTTGGATTTCAGAACAACTTGTCTTCAGTGTATATTGATCTAGCAGAATTGTATGAAAACCTAGATAATTCAAAAACAAAGCTTTATTTTGAAAAGGCATATAATTACTCGAAAGGTTCGGATAAAATACGCCTTCAAATAGAAAGTGGCCTTGGACTGACCAAAACGGAAATTTCAAATGAGAATACTGATCGTGCGTTAGAATTGTTGAATGAAATAGAACCTTTGGTTAAAGTCGAAAACTCAATCAGCCATAACATTGAATTTTACTTAACTAAATCTCTCTTTTTAAGAACAAAAGGATTATTTAAAGAAGCACTTCTACTCAGCGAAAAGGCCGCGGATCTAAAAGACAGCATGGATAATGAATTACGTGAAATTCAAGATTTATCTGCTCTATTAGAAGTTTCAAATCAAGAAAAACGAACAATAGAAGAGGATTTACGAGCAAAAAAAAGTGAGGCTGAAAAGGCTATTTTAGATAACAAATTCAACACGCTTGTTTTATGGATTTTTGGTATTGTTATTATCTTCTCATTCTTTCTTATCTGGACAATTATTAGACGATATAAAGATCGAATGAAAATCACTACTATTCAGCATGAAAAAGATGAAGATCGAAAAAAGTTTGAGTTAAAAATCAAGTTTCTCACTTATGAAGCGGACTTAGGTTATCTTGAAGACAGGCTAACTCTAGAGGAAGAAATTAGGATTAAAATTGGTCAAGATCTGCATGATCAATTGGCAAGTAAAATGGCTGTTATTCAAATTGTTTTGGTATCAATGTTGCAAGGTAAATTTGGATCAGAACAGAGTTCGATTCAACTAAAAAATGCTATTGATCAAATTGATGAATGTTGTCAAGATATCAGAGATATATCCCACGACCTTATAAATGAGAAATTAATCGCAGATAGTCTAAATCAAAATTTCCGAAAACGTTGCAAGACTATTTCAGATCACTACACGACAAAAATCGAATTTATTTCAATTGGAAGTCCGTATCTCATAACGATTGACATTAAAAAAAACCTTTTAGCCACAGTCGAATTACTGATTGACAATGTTCTAAGGCACGCACAGGCTAAAAAAGCAACGCTACAATTCTTTTATTATAGTGATAATATCAACGTTGAATTAAATGATGATGGAATTGGATTTGAGATAGCAATGAAAGAAAAACAAGGTGGTGTGGGACTAGAAAATGCCAAGAGTCGAGTTAAAAATATGCAGGGAACTTTCGAGATCTACAGCAAAAGAAATAAAGGCACCTCCATTTCAATAACAATTCCCATAAATCATGAATAATTTAAAAACTAACATATTTATCGCTGATGATCACGAGATTGTAATTAATGCGATTCAATTCCAATTGTCTCAAGAACAAGATATCTTCAAGATTGTCGGCACAGCTCTCAACGGAAAAGATGCTTTAGAAAAGATAAACTCTCTAGATGTTGATATCATTATTTTAGATATTTCCATGCCAAAGATGGATGGAATTGAGACCTTGAAGAGCCTAAAAATTAAATTTCCAAAAATTAAAGTTTTGGTGTTAACAATGTATGATGATCTAAAGCATATTCGCGAAATGTTGAAATGTGGAGCTGACGGCTACTTATTAAAGAATAAAAGTGCAGAATATGTAATTGAAGCTCTTATGAAGTTAAGGGATGGCGAAGATTATTTCACAAATGATGTTGCCCAAATTGCCATCCGAGGTTTTAAACCAAACGCAGAAGAGGCATTAATCCCAAATAAAGAAGGCGTAATAAAATCAATTACGGATCCTGAGGCTGAAATTTTAGAATTACTCCCCAATGATCTAAGTGCGAAAGAAATTGCAGATATTCTTTGTATTTCTCCAAGAACAGTTGAAACTAGGAAAAAAAACCTAATGAAAAAAATTGGTGCCAAAAGTATGGCTGGCCTCATCACTTTTGCACTGGAAAATGGATTTAAAAAGTAGCTTTTCATTCTGCTGCAAACAAAATAATTAGTCTTCATAGAGTAAATGGCACCTTAGTTTTAGGGTTTTTACGGTACACAATATACAAGCCTAAAGCAATTTTACTGAACTTTCAAAAAACCCTTTTAAACTTCTATTTTTCAGACTATTATTGTTAACACGAAACAAGACCTAAATCGTTTAAAATAATAAGTTATGTCGAAAGGAATGTCCTTAAATATTGGTTTAAATTCTGTTGATCCTAAACATTACAGTGGATGGGACGGGAAATTAAACGCCTGTGAAAATGATGCCAGAGATATGGCGAGTATCGCAAAGTTACAAGGCTTCAAATGCACTTCCACTTCTTTAATAGGCGCAGATGCCACACGAGAAAATGTAATATCAGTTATTATAAAAATTGCAAAAAAACTCAAAAGTGGAGATAAATTTTTCATGTCTTTTTCTGGTCATGGTGGACAGTTGCCAGATTTAAATAATGACGAGCCTGATGCGCAAGATGAAACTTGGTGTCTGTTTAACGGTCAATTTGTAGATGATGAATTACGCGTCCTTTGGACTCAATTTAAGGAGGGGGTAAGAATCTTTCTAACATCTGATAGTTGCCATAGCGGAACTATGATAAAATCTGCAAATCAGAGAAACTCAACGTACTCCAATGAAGATGCGCGTTTTATGCAAAGTGATTTTGCACTCACAACGTATATTAAAAATAAAACTTTTTACGATAATTTGCTCACAAAACTGCCCCGCGTAGCCCCTTCTGAAATCAAAGCGAATATCATACTAATCTCCGCATGTCAAGACAATCAATTGGCTTATGACGGAACATTTAATGGCGAATTTACAAGTGCATTAAAGCAAGTTTGGAACGGTGGGAAATTTAACAAGAACTATGTCGCCTTCCACCGTCAAATTCTAAACTTATTGCCAGCATATCAGTCACCCAATTATCTAAGAATAGGCAAAGCGAGTAAGGCGTTTGAATCTGAAATCCCTTTTACAATTTAGACCAAAATTTAATTATGGAAGATAATAAAAGTGTAATAACCTTTTGGATAATTTTAATTGGCGCAAGTTTCGGCACTATCATTGGATTCACAATTACACCGATCATTAAAGGTGTTTTAGCCTTACTTATCCCCGCTTTCCTTGGATTGATATTATTCAAAGCCAACAAAAGAAAGGTCTCTTCCTTAGATATTGAAAAATCAAATCAACTCTTTACACCACTAGTACAATTACAGGTAAAACTATTTGGTTTATTTATTTTCAGCCTAACTGTTTTTGCATCTAGCGCGAGCTGGCTAAATCATAATCTAGGAAAAACGAATGAAGAAGCTAGAGATATAAAAAACACTGAATTTATCAATACAATCGAATACTATAGTGACAAGCTAGACAGTCTGGAAATCACTTTGACAAATTATAATTCAACTAACATATCTACAGTTTCATCTATTGATCCTACCGCAAAACCAAAACCAGATTCTTTAATAACTACAATCCTTGAAGAAATCGAAGATATAAAACGTGGTTTAAACAAAAAATTAGAAGAAATACCAGACTAAACACCTCAAACAAGAGATACTGAAGAAACCATTATTAAACT
Organism: uncultured Crocinitomix sp.; assembly: GCA_964415335.1. Taxonomy (GTDB): domain Bacteria; phylum Bacteroidota; class Bacteroidia; order Flavobacteriales_D; family Crocinitomicaceae; genus Crocinitomix. The sequence continues at coordinate 21,665 of CAYPZN010000052.1, read as the reverse complement.
TATTAGCAGCGACAATAAATCAGAGGTTACAGGAAACACTTGTTCGAACCTTACAAAAGCACTTGAAGAGCTTGATTCAATACCTACTTTATCAAGAATTCGAGAGGTTCTTCGGGATGACCCTAATTTAAAATATTTCCGGAATATAGATAAATCTCTGTCTCTAACGGCACCGGAATTACATGAAATAATGAAACGATATAAAACAGATTTATGCGAGTAATTACAGTACTACTATTTTTAGTTAACACAATTGGATTCGGTCAAACTAGCACCTCACCTGAAGAGGATTCGCTGTTAGTTGATGGAATAAATAAGCATTTGCTTCGATACACCTTTCAAATTACCGCGCTTACCTATTCTAACGACTCAACCTATAAAACAAGCAGGTGTACAGGATTCAAATTGGAAAACGTAGATGGAATTTATACTTCCTTTCATGGGGTGGTGAACAGTGATGTTATTGAAGTAAAGGATGATTTTTCCAATCAGATTTTTAACGCAGAAATTATTTTAACAGACAACGAAAATGACGTCGCTTTATTGAAGCCGATAGAAAAAATAGGGAAAAACTACACTCCTTTCAAAAAAGAAAACGGGCTAAAGTGGAAACCGATAAAAAATTTACCGTTAAAAAAGGGTTTTAGTGCATCCATAACGGCATTATGGAATATTGAATCAAACCTCTATAATTATAACATTGAAATCCCAGAATATAAGTATATAATACCTGTAGAAGATTTCAAAATAGGCCTTATCAATAGAGGAGCCAATCCTGTGACTTTAGACGCCATTTATCAGAATACTAAGCCTGTGATATTTTCAAAAACTGCTCTTAGCGAGGGTCATTCCGGTGCACCACTATATTATATAGATTCGAATGAAGTCTATGTTTTGGGAATAGCACATGGGTCTTATCCAGAAGAGAAGTATAACGCTTCGTATTTTATCTCGCTTGAATCTATCACTTTGAAACCATATATAAAAGGCTCTAAAGCCTATCAAAGATGGAATATAGAAAATGAAATGATATATACTCAAACCCAATACAAACAAGAAAAGCAGCCTCTTTTTCTAATCAAAAAAATAGCCTACACGCAAGATTCACTTCGTGGGAGAAGTAAAATTACACGATTTAATCTACTTTTTAATTTTGATGAAAAACTCTTTAATCATTTAAAATCAGACACACTTCCAAGTGAAAAAAGCTGGAGTATCATCATGCAAAAGGAACAAAGAAGACATACGAGAAAACGAAAAAAATCCGACATAATTCTACGAACACTTCAAATGTTGGATTCTCTTGTCTATACGGACGAAGGCTTAGTTAATACAATTTGTGCTCCTATCGACTCCTCCATTTATGACGATATTTCTTTTACGTTACTTGATATGGCGATCAACGAAGAAAAATTTGGATTGGAAGAAAGCGAAACATTTTATAAAAGTTACTTATACAAAATCATCTATGAGATACAGGGCATGAGAGAAATCTATACAAGAGCTTCTAAAACTCTCGACGAAGCCAACATATTTGATCGATCACTTTTTGAAATGCGACGCGAATTGTATACTGCCAAATCTGCCTTTATAGATAAAAGTGAACATATCAGACATTCATACTCTACAGAAACTTCACCAAAAGCCATTAATGACGTAATAATCAAATATGATTCATTGAGAGATGAATTCACAAAAAAAATTCTTACGATTAATGAGTTGATTAATGAAGAATTGGGCAAGGCAAAAGAATTTATTGATTCTCTCTCGCAAAAAGAGTCCCCTCAAAAATTAATCGCAGTTATTAATGAGATTCATACAAACCCAAACCACGAACATATTGCCATATTAATGGAAGAACAGTTAAGGTCACAACAATATTTTGCAAAAGAAAAATTAAAAAAGATCAATCAACTCAATCAAAAACCAAAAATTGACGAAATAATAGCCATTATTAACAGTACCTATAGAAGTTTATACAATGAACATTTTATGGAGAATATAGAATATCAACCGTTTATACAAATGGAGTCTAAAGTTGTTAATGGCAGTATTCAAATGCAATTTCAGCAAGGTAGTGAAATCTTTAATTCCGAAAATAATTCAACATATCAAACTTCTATATTTTCATATTATCCAAAAGGAAGCTCTAAAAATTCAAAATCAGTTCAAGGCGCAAAATTAACAGCACAGTTATTAGGAGAGTTTCTATCAGCAGTCCGTCAAAAACTTTATTCGGAGCTCGGTGTGCAAAATTATTATACCGACGTTCACGTAATAGGAATGTCTGACGGATTTAAATTTAAAGGAGCTTATAATCCAAAGAAAGATTACAGTAAGGAAGAGCTTCGAGATTTCAAACGAAATGCAAATTTTAATTGTACCGTAATTTCCGATATTAACTGTTCGGAGCATGGATTAGAATTAATTGATAATTCCTCCAATGTTATAAGGAAATATAAAGATTTAGAACATCTCAACGGTTCATATAATAACAACATTAAACTAGCTTATCACAGAGCATTGAATTATTGGAATGTAATTGAGAAAAACTTGGTGAAAGATATAAATGTTGTACCTCACATTTACGCGTGTAATGTTCCTGAAAAAGGTGGTATATGTCGACGAACAGAAGTTGGGGTTACTTTTAAAGATTTTCCTGCACAAAAAAAAATAAAAAGCGATTTGACAAATGCTGAAAAATTTGATGTTATTTCTGCTTTCGAAGTTGCCATTAAATAATCGTCTAACATAAGAAAGTTTTAATGCGGGAGTTTAATTCACACTCTCTTAACCAAGGAAATGAGCCTTCAAAACCTAAATAGAACTATAAACTCTCCACATCAAAATGCGGTGATGGATATGACTTACCGACACGTGCATAACGAAACCTTTTAGAATTTTGAAGCAACGGCAGAATTACTTTGACAAAGAGCCAAGCAAGAAAAATTATAATTACAATCCTAGTTGCTGTCTTAAATAAACCAGTTATGGCTAAAATATACAATGGAGGCAATAGAAAAAACACTCAATTTGCCTTCATCCATTTACCGAAAGTCTTAACTCTGGGAAAACCATATTTGTCCATTAATTTACTGAAGAAATAAGCAACTAATTTTTCTATTATCCAACTCATACTATATCATTTATGTATATGAGAGACAGCAGATAATTCTTTCGGGTTGCCTTAAAATGTTTAAATTCTGTTTTATCCTCTAGTCCGATTCAAAAGTCGGGGTCGAATTTCTTCATCATTCGACCCCGACTTTTGAATCAATATTTTCGTGATTTTAAGATTAGCAGAATGCTTTCTGAAAAATTAAAAATAGTGTCTAATAAAGAATAATCAAATTCAGTATAAATACTCTTTTATCTACCTCTTAAAATTAGTTTCTTTGCACGATCTACGATAAAAATGCGCCAGATTAAACAATTTAGTGATATGAGGCATGACAATCAATGTGCTTATTGCGGTAAATTTCCAGACACCGTTGATCATGTTCCTTCCAAAATCCTTCTTGACAGACCATACCCAGACAATCTACAAGGCGTTCCTTGTTGCAAGAACTGTAATGAGTCATTTTCACTAGACGAAGAATACTTTGCTTGCTTAATAGAATGTGTTATCAGCGGAACAGCCGACCCAGACGAAATTTCGAGATTACAAATCGCTAAGATTCTTAAACGAAAACCAAAATTAAGAGCTCGGTTTCAAAACAGCACCTTCTATGACTTAGATCAAACCTTATTCAATATAGAAGGAGAGCGAGTAAATAACGTTTTAAGAAAACTGTCTTATGGTCACGTAAAATATCAAATCGCAGAAACACAATTTAAAGAACCAATACATTTCTGGTATAAACCATTGCAACAACTTTCTGAGGATGAGCGAAACGATTTTTTTGAGCCGAAAAAATTGGATATACTTCCTGAAATTGGAAGTCGGTCATTTCAAAGCGTAAGTTTCGACGTAAATGGAAATGGCGTATCTAATTGGATAATCGTTCAAGAAAATATTTACGCCTATTCAGTAATAACAGATTTAAACTTCATAACCGTGAGGATTCTAATATGGAATTATCTCGTATGTGAAACTGTTTGGCAAAATTAGAGTATAAACCTAAAGAGAGTTGGTTACGATCATTTTAAATATAAATATTGTTAAGCCTAAATATTAATTATTTTTGTTATATAACATTACTCAAAACCAAAACAATTGAAAAGCAAAAAAACAACAATCAAAGCAATAGATTTCTTCTGTGGTGGAGGCGGTATGAGTTTTGGTATGCAAGAGTCTGGAATCAAAGTTTTGGCGGGAATTGACTATGAAGAGAATTGCAGAGCGACATACAAGGCAAATGTGAAGGGCGCCGAATTCATCAAAGCTGATGTTTTCAAATTAAAAGAAAAAAAACTTCAAGAAACGCTTGACTTAAAACAAAATGATGATGATTTACTTCTAATTGGTTGTAGTCCTTGTCAATTCTGGAGTATTATAAATACGGACAAGAAGAAGTCTAGGGAATCAAAAAATCTGCTTATTGAGTTTGAACGCTTTGTCAGATATTTCAACCCGGGTTATGTTGTTGTGGAAAATGTTCCTGGTGTTTTACGAAAAAAAGGTGAAAGTGGATTAGAGAATTTTATCGGATGGCTAGAACAGCATAATTATGCTGTTCATTTTAAAGTTCATAATACGTCCGACTATGGTGTGCCTCAGAACCGAAAAAGATTTACACTTATAGCAAATAGGATAACTTCAAGAGAGTTAGAACCGATTAAGTCTAAAAATAAAATAACCGTGCGAGATGTCCTCGGTGAAAAAAATGGATTCGCAAAAATAAATGCCGGAAATAAAGACCAAACTGATTTTAACCATTCAGTTCCAAATGTAACTGAACTCACTTTACGAAGACTGAAAAAAGTTAAAAAAGACGGAGGTAATAGACTAAGTTTTGCAAATGATCCTGAATTACAACTAAATTGTTTTGTAGGGAAAGACTCCTCTTTTAAAGATACGTTCGGAAGACTATGGTGGGATCGTCCTTCACCTACAATAACTACTAAGTTTTTTAGTGTTTCCAATGGAAGGTTTGCGCATCCAGAGGAAGACAGGGCCTTATCTATTAGAGAGGGAGCAACACTTCAATCTTTTCCTAAAAACTATAAATTTATTGGAACAAGCATGGGTAGTTTGGCAAGATTAATAGGTAACGCAGTTCCACCAGAATATGCTAAAAGAGTTGGTCAAGCGATAATTAAAAATCATTTGGATGGCGCAATTTAAAACTAGAGCTAGAGCATTAGATTTATTAGGGAGACAGCAAATTGCAGGAGTACCTACTGCTATAAATGAACTGATTAAAAACGCACATGATGCGTATGCAGATAAATTTGATATAGATTTTTTCAGAAATGAAAACCTAATCGTTCTTAGAGATGATGGTCTTGGAATGACCAAAGATGAATTTGAAAATAGGTGGCTAACTATTGGTACTGAAAGTAAATTTTCTAATTCTAAATCAAAATTACCGCCTGTTGATAAAAGTAAACCTTTAAGACCTATCATGGGTGAAAAGGGAATTGGAAGACTCGCTATTGCTTCGATAGGCAATCAACTTCTGGTTGTAACTAAGGCTAAAAAAAGATCAACCAATCAGAAGGTGGTTGTGGCGCTTATTAATTGGGAGTTATTTGAATTACCCGGGATCAATCTGGAAGATATTATTATCCCTGTAAAAGAACTAGACGAATTACCAAATGTTAATGACATTAGTAAAATTAAAACTGAAATTCTTGAATTACTTGCTAATTTACTTGAAGCTGATAAAATTAACTCTAAAGATTACCAAAGAATTTCCAACACTGTAAAGGAATTCAACGTAAATCCAAAAAACTTGAATGATAAGCAAGTTGGTAATTTCAGTTTGGACAATGAAAGCGGAGGAACCTTTTTCTATATAAATCCAGTTAACGAATCCTTAGCGTACGACATTGATGGCGAGGGAAATTCAAAGGAATCTACTAAAATTGAAAAAATGTTGATTGGGTTTCACAACACAATGACGCCTGATCATCCCAAACCAATAATCGATATTTCATTTCGTGACTATAAAACTGAAGATGGAACATACGAAGACATTATTGACAAAGAACACTTTTTCACTCCAGATGAATTTGAAATTGCTGACCACCACTTTAGCGGAACATTTGACAAATTCGGACAATTTAAAGGCTTAATAAAGGTTTACAGGGAAAAATCATACGATCATATTGTAAATTGGAATGACAATAATTTCAGAGAAACACATTGTGGTGAATTTAAAATTAATCTAGCCTATCTGCAAGGTGAACTTAAAAGTTCAATTCTTGATCCAGAAAATTACTACAGAATTAAAGCCAAAGGTGATAAGTTTGGAGGATTGTACATTTATAAAGACAATATACGCGTACTTCCTTATGGAGATTCGGATTATGATTTTTTAGATATAGAAAAAAATAGGTCTAAACGTGCAAGTACATATTTTTTCTCTTATCGTAGAATGTTCGGGGTAATTGATATTTCGGGAGAGCATAATAAAAACTTAATAGAGAAGGCTGGAAGAGAAGGTTTTATTGAAAATAAGGCTTATCGCCAAATACAATCCATCCTTAAAAATTTCTTTATCCAAATAGCAGCTGACTTTTTTGATGTGGGAAAAGGAAGTCCGCAATCGGAGTTTTATAAAGAAAAAAAAGAAGAACGTAACGCGATATATAAGGCATTAGAAAGAAGGGATAAACTTGCAAAAGGGAAAAAGGCGAAATTTATTAAAGGGCTTGAATCTTTTTTCGAAGATCTTACAGAAAATAAATTTCAAGAAAAAGTAGATGAAATAATTCAACAGACCAAGGCTGCATTAAGTTCAATAGCCTTCGTTAAGGATTTAGATAAAGTGAGTCAAAAAATTATTGATTTAGAATCTGACGCGCGACAAAGCATCAGTGATTATAGAAAGACGATCGCGGTTTCAAGCCCTAAAGGTTTCTCTATGTCAAAAAACCTGAGAATTGATTATGAAACGTATCTTTCCGAATACAAGATTCTTGAAGAAACCTTATTTAAAGGCAGTCTATTACAGTTAGATGAACTGATAACTGAATGCACAATTAATCTTAAGGTAGAGATAAGTAAAAGAAAAAGATTAGAGCAAGCGGTTGAATTTATTTCCACTGAAGCCAAAAAAGAAAACACTTCTAAAAGAAATGAAACAAACGAAGCGGTAGTTGCAGTCACAAAAAAAATTAGAGGTCTTACTGGTGACTTAATGATCGATCTCGATAATCAAATCCGTACGGTGAAGGATCGGTTTAAAGAACTCAGCACTATTAATAATGATGACTTTGATCTAGTCAACGAACGAAAAAAAATGGAGGATGAAATTGAGTTTATAAGCCAGAGAAACACGCATGTGATGGACGGTATTATCAGACAATTTGAAAGCTTCTACTTAGAAAAAGATGATAAAGGTGACATTATTACTAATGATCAAATAAATGATGCTGTATCAGAAGAATTGGAAGAGTTAAGGGAGAGGGTTCAAACAGACATCGAACTAAGTCAATTGGGTCTTGCAGTTGGAGTATTACACCATGAATTCAGTAGCACTATCCGTTCTATTAGAGGAAGTTTGAGAGATTTAAAAGCATGGTCAGATGTTAACGAAAACCTTGATAAGGTTTACAAAAACATCAAGGTTAATTTCGAACACTTAGATGGGTATTTGAACTTGTTTACTCCTCTTAACCGAAGACTTAATCGTAAACGGGAAAATATATCACTAATGGAAATAAAGAATTTCTTGATAGATCTATTTAAATCAAGATTGAGCAGACATGAAATTCAATTCAAACATACCAAAGGGTTTACAAAACAAAGTTTATTTGGCTTTAGATCAACTTTTTATCCAGTTTTTGTAAACCTCATTGATAACGCAATATACTGGTTAAATCAAAGTGGTCAATCGGATAAAATAATTAGACTACATGCAGATGATAACGGAATATATATATCCAATAATGGAGTTGAAATTAACCTATCAGATAGAGAGCGTATTTTTGACTTAGGATTCTCAAGAAAAGCGGATGGAAGAGGTATGGGTCTAAATATCAGTAAAGAAGTACTTCATGCGGAAAATTATGACATATCTCTGGTTTCACCTAGAGAGAAGAGTAAGGTCACTTTTAAAATCAACAAAACTTAAAAAACTCAATCCCAATATGAGTGAAAATTTTTATAATAAATCAAAAGAAATAGCAAATGATTACATTCAAAGCATTGTCTTTTTAGATGATCGCGCTTATCATATCGAGGAAGGAACTGGTCAGAGCGTTGTTAATGATTTAAGTGCAGAAAAAATTTCTGGACTATTTGCAAAAAAGAAAAAAATTTGTGCGCTTTACGATCCTGAAAAGGAATCAGATATTGATGATTTTAAAGAAATTGCTTTAAAATCTGATATTGTCGTTCTCGATTGGTTTATTGATTTAGAAGAGCATTCAAAGGAAACTGACGATTTAGAAGAAGATGCTGAAGAGGAAGATATTCGAGGCAAACACACAAAAGATGTGATCACTTATCTGCTAGATAACAATAGAGATGCCTTAAAACTCGTAATGGTCTATACAGGAGAAACCAATTTACTAGAGATAATGGATGAAATCAATAATTTATCCGAAGATTTCGTAAGTAATGAAACCAACTGCTCTATAAAATGGCATAACCTCAAAATTCTTATTAGGGCAAAAAGTAACTATCAAGATGGAGAAGATACTAGATTCAAACATCTTCCCCACTTAAAAGACAAAGTTTTAAGTTATGAAGAATTACCAGATTTTGTCTTGGACGAATTTACCGATTTAACCTCAGGTTTATTATCGAATTTTGCTCTTTTAGCATTAACTACAATAAGACAAAATTCAAACAAAATTTTAGGGGTATTCAATAAAAATCTTGATGCTGCTTATCTAGGGCATAAAGCAGTTTTACCTTACCAAAATGATTCTGAAACCCTGCTTATAGAATTATTTGGTCAATCAATGATTGATTTGTTAAAGTACAAAAATATAGATCACACAATACAGCAAGAGTTAATTGATGATTTCGTTAATACCATTGCTGATTTGAATTTAGGCAAGTTTGAACGAACCTCTGAAATATTATCAAATCTTTTACATTCTGGCGAAATAAACATTGATGATCGATTTAGAGCTATTTTACCTAACCCTTTAACCAAAAAAGAAAAATTAGCTTATGTCCTGAATTCAACGAAACTTTTTTCTGTATCTAGTGATGATACGCTAATTAACCAAGTGGAAAAAGAATTTGCTTTAATAACGCATCAAAAAAATCTTTTTTTACCCAATGACGTTAGTCCAGTTCTAACTTTAGGGACGGTACTCAAAAGTACAATTCATGACGATCAATATTACATCTGTATTCAACAAAGGTGCGATAGTGTTAGGATTGCAGAAGGAACCGATCGTAAATTTTTGTTCGTTCCTCTAGCTAAAGTTGAAGGCACAAAATTCAATTTTCTAACGACAGAAGGACACAAATTAAAAATCGCTAAAACCTCCTTTTCCCTGAGGACAATAAAATTCATCTGTAATAATACTAATGGCGTTATAGAGGCGTCAAAAAATGAAGATAAGTATATCTTTCAACAAATATATTCAGAAAAAGGTGGAGAACATTTCGAATGGGTGATGGATTTAAAAGACTTACACTCCCAGCGTGTTGTAGCAGACTTTTCAGCTCAATTATCAAGAGTTGGTTTAGATGAATCTGAATGGCTCCGTAGGAGCGCAACGTCGAAGTAGGTTTCTTTACAGCGTTTAAAACGTACAATTTTTAATCTATTCTTCCTCCTCCAAATCTTCAGGCAAATCCCGATTATAATGCAAAAAGATTCCCTCCTCAAATAGCACCCTACCTAGCTCACTTCTCCAATGAGATACAATAAGCGGTTCTCGGTTCTTACTCTCTAACTCTCTTAACACCTCCAAACAGACCTGCTGTAATTCATGCCTTTGGCGCAACAGTTTATAGATCAATTCTAATTTTTGATCATTAGTTTGTACTTCAACTTTAGATATAATTCGTTTTTTCTTTTCTTCAGACATTTGGGATGATTTTTATGTGAATAATGCATCCCTATTCAAGACTTGTTGACCTAAAAAGGTGATGCGTGGTACTGTTACAGTCCTCGCTCAAGGTTCGACAAAACCCATACGAAAGAACAGAACAGCCCACGCATCATGTATGATACGTAAGCTATTTTGTCTTTATCCTTTTCGTATTAAAATTTGTCGATTTTGAGCGAAGAATAAAGCTAAAGAGCTACGCAATTCTATATATGTACAAATGTACAGTTTAATTGCTTTTGTTTGTAATTCTATGAACTATTGAATTTCTACCATAATTTATTTTTCAGCACCTATTAGCAGCATTATAAACCTCATAAGGTGTCGTTATTTTTGTTTAATATTCATTTTAAGTTCAAATGTACTCTATTCGGTTCTTTTTATCAAGCTTTTATGGTTTTTATTTACCTTTTAATATGTCTAAATTCGCTTTAACTGATATGATTCGATCATTTTAGTTCCTTTTAAGGTGTTTATGAAGTTAGAATTTGGAAAAAAATTAGCAGAATGCAGAAAAGCAAAAGGGCTATCTCAAAAAGAGTTAGCGAAGCTTTTGAACACGTCTCATTCAGTTATCGGCAAATATGAACGAGAAGAGATGGTTCCGAGCATTGAAGCTGCCGTCAAACTAGCGAATTTACTGGAAACAACTGTTGGTTATTTGCTTGGAGAGAATGAAGATTCTGATTTGCTTAAAGACCCATTGATGTTGAAGCGCTTCCATGATATTAAGAATCTTAACGCCGAAGATCGTAATGGAATTTTGTATGCTTTGGATAATTTGTTGAAGGCGGCTAAGTTGAGGAATCTGTAATACTCAAACTTTTAGTTATAAAATATTAACAATCAGTTTTTTTTCTTAGCTTCGAACACTTATTAAAATCCCAAAATTCCATGCTAAAAATTAACGATAGAGTAACATTCAAAAGAACCAAAGAGGACAAAGAAGGCACTATAATCAGTCAATACGCTGAAGATTATTATATGGAAAATAAGGAAGGTGAGTTGCATATAATAATCTCTAAAGGAGAGTTCAAAATTAGACTAGACAATGGCTCCATTGCTATTGCCGCCAGCGCAACATTAGAAAAGGTCGATTAATTAATCTTCACTAAAACCCAATACAGATAAGAACAGTTAAGTACGAATAAGAACAGATCAGAACGAGCCAATAAGGCAAAGTTGATCCGCGTAATTTTTTCGCCACTTTTTCGTTAAGACTATATGCCACGAAAAATTACCAACGAACTATTTGTACAAAGCATTACCGATTACGAACGCATTTTAGAAAAGGACTATTTGTTCCGATTAGAAGAAGCCGAGGATAAAGAATACACCACAACTTTCTATCAAAATATGCTTTTTCTACAAAATGAAATGGTTCCATATCCCTCTGTTATTTTTCACGAATTGGAATATACCTTTCAGCATCATAAGAAATTGAACGGATTGAACAAAACTTATGAAAAGTCAATGGAATTTATGGTAGGTATTCGCTCCATTGCGAATGAAGCCTTGGAAAATGCTATGACATATCTCAATGGAAATAGTCAAATAAAACTGCATGGTTGGTATTTGGATCAAATAGAAAATGACAATCTCGAGTTATCTGAGTTAGTTGAAATTGAAAAACGCATTGCCGAATTTACGGACGAGAATTTATCAGGTGCTTTGTCAATTCACTTGGCTGGTCACAGACTATATGAAAAATACAATGATGCTGAAGAAGAATTGGGTAAAATAGAAAACAACAAAGGTCAATTCACCCAAAATGAGCGCACATTAGCATTATACGTTTTATTAGAATCTTTAGGGTTTAGACAGGGACTAAATGAAGACAGAACAACCTTGGCTGCACTTTACCATTTAATCATGGATAAAAATTTCAACGATTCTACCAAAATCAAAAATTCAAACATTTATAAAGCATTAGGGTCTGTGCCTAATGTTGTCAATGATCCCGCGAAACTCTCTAAATACCTAAAAAACATTCGCCCCATCTTTGAAAAAGCGAATATGGAAGAGGCGCTGAAATTGATTGATGAAAAGATCAAATCATAAGCAAATCTCCATATACGATTAATAAACAATCTGTTTTCCGTAAAATCCATTATCTTGTGCTAAATTATGACCCACTTCGCAGATTCGGAAAGAGCAAGGCTAGCACAAAGACAACGTGCTTACAAAGCACTTCAAGAGAAAAGAGCTTCTGGAGCGTATGGTTCTTCTAACTATAGTTTCTTTTCCAGTTTTACCGAATGGAGAATGAGAAGAATAGCACCTTTTGCCATGTTGGTTCATGCTTTCGCTATCCTGTTTTTAATTTCATGGTTTATTACATCACGTTCGCACGAAGTGGCAACAGTAGCAGTAAATTACAGTGAAGTTGGGATGGGGATGGCTAAAATAGAGATCCCGGAATCCAATGTGCTTTATCGATTTGAAATTAACCAAGATTTACCCGGAGGAAAAGCTCCGCTCTATTCTGAATTAGAGATTGAAATATTGGATGAAAATTGGGATCATGTTTATTCAGTATATAAAAATCTTTGGCAGGAATGGCATCCAAATGGGGAAGGTAGGAGAAGTATCTATCGCGATTCAAAAATGGAGTTTGAGATTGAATTGCCTAAAGCAGGGGCCTATTACATCCGTCCAATCAGCCATAACGGCAATAACAGCCGAGTAAGAACTGAGGTTTTACAAATCTTCATTGGTGGCATTTATCTGCCTTATTATGGGATGTTTTTTGGAGCACTATCCGTACTTTTACTATTGGGTTCACAAGTATGGGGCACACCCTCAATGATGTATGGGGTACTTCCAAAATTAAGGAGTTGGATGGACAATAGCCTATTCAAATTGGCTGCATTTTTTTGTATCGTTCTGTTTATTGGAAGTTGGGTAGCTGCCTTTGCACATTACGGTTACGCCGCTGGTGGAAACGAAACTATTTTACCCACTTATTTTTATCGTACTAACACTGTAATATACTTAGGATAATGTCATTATTTAAACGATTATTTGGAATTAGAAAAGCTAAAAAAGGATCCGAGGATACACAAGTAGACTTTGGGATTTCTGACCTTCAAAAGGGATACATATTGGATTATGATTTTCGAAGTTGGGAAGTTGAGGATGTTGTGGTTTACACATGGGACAATGGCGTCAAAGACTATGAATACAATATATATGACGGAAAAGAAAAGCAATACCTCAATTACGAAACAATTGGAGAGCACGTTAGTATCTATTGGGAAGGTAATATGAACGAAATATGGGCTGATGCGCGCAAAAAAATTCGCAAAAACGAAGACATTACTGAAAACGAATTCGAATACAAAGGAAATACCTATTACTTTTCTGGTGAAGGAAGTGCTAAAGTAAAATCTTCTAAAGAAACATATCACATGCAAAATTGGTTGTTTCAAAACGACACGGATGAAACACTAATTTCATTCAACAAATATGAAGATAACTCCATGGAAGCATACATTGGAAAAAGGATCAAAAACAATGAAATAAGCAATATATTACCGCGATAATGCATTTCAGATTTATCATACCGTTTTTAGTGATAACACTTCTTTTGACAAGCTGCGGAGGAACCGTGATTCCAACAAATCCGATCAAGGAAATGAAGGAGGAGTTTAAGGATAAAAAAGCGTATACCATTATCCTTCAAGATATGGACTTACAAGACGGTCAATATGTCCATAAATATAAAACCTTCGAACTATTAGATGAACAAAATGTACGGGTAGAACTTACAGATTGGAAACCGGTAGATGATGACTTTTTTTTACTGCATGAAGATGATTTGGGAATGGAAATTTTTTCAAGACGAACGGACGGGAAATACAATAATTTAGTGACACCTCCAGGTTTTACTCATTTTGTTGGTAATGAAAATTTTGGTGCTTGGTCTGCACTTGATAGCATTCAAACATCCGATAGCCAAAGAATTTGGGTTTTTAATAAAAATGATAATCGTGTTCCTTCTTTAGAAAGTGAACTTGGATTAAATGATTTAGCTATAGAGAAGGGAGAATATGAAAACTTTAAAACGAAATTTTATTTGAACAGACCTTATTATGGGGATGTAGCTACAACAGGAATAATAAAGTATGGGACAAGAAGTAATCATTGGCTAATTATTAGACCCTTATTTTATACAAGAAGGATTACAAAAAATAATTTTGACAAACCATACGGAGGCTCCTTCTCATACGAGAATCGTGGAGGCGGAGGTTTCGGTAAATAATATACTATGGAAAAACAGTTTGAATTTGCATGGCAATCAGGGTTATTTCTAATCATTTGCTTGGCACTTTTCTTTATTACTAAGTTGGCTTTTAAAGTATTCAACCGTAATTTGAATATTAGCGCAGAGTTGGTTGATAAAGATAATACGGCATTTTATGTCGCTTATTTCTGTTATTTCTTGGCCTTCATTGCAATTGTTGGCGGTGTAATGCACAGCGAAAGTTCTGGTGATTTTTGGCAAGAAATATACCTCACCGTTATTTATGGGTTGATTGGTATTGTTCTTTTAAACTTAATCACTTTCATCATGGATCGATTCGTCCATTCATCCATCAAACTATGGGATGAGGTTACCAACAATACAAATATTGCCATTGGTGTTTTAAAAGGAGGGAATTACCTGAGCACAGGTATAATTATTAGTGGTGTAATGCTTACAGAAGTTGACAAACCCATACAAGCAGGAGCGTTTCTAGTATTCGCATTAGGGATTGCCTCAATTGGTTTTCTTTATTATAATTTGACGACACCCTTTAATGCTAAAACAGAGATCTATAAAGGAAATATAGCCGTTGCTATTAGTGCCGTTGGTGCGCAAATTGCTTTCGCGATTCTTATTTATGCAGGGTTTCAAATAGAACACTCCAACTGGGTAGATTCGCTAATTAGCATTGGAATTGACGTTTTAGGAGGTATCATCCTTTTACCACTGATCCGTTTTGTAGTGGACAAAGCATTTATTCCGAAACATAGAAAAATTACGGATGAAATGGTGAACCAAGAAGTACCAAATGTGGGCTTAGGAATGTTTGAGGCTGCCGCATACATAGGTGGTGCATTACTATTCGTTTGGTGCTGGAATCTGTAATATCCGATTGTGAAGCCAATAAACTATTCAAGACTTTTAAAAGTTTCAATATTCGCTACAGGACTTTCGGGAATTGTGGCAGAATATGTCTTAGCTACAACGGCTAGTTATTTTTTAGGTGATTCTGTTTTTCAATGGACAATCATTCTATCGCTCATGCTCTTCTCAATGGGTTTAGGAAGTCGATTCAGTAAAAAAATTGAAACAAGGCTTATCGAGTCGTACATTATATTGGAATTCTTACTATCAATCATCACATCATTTTCCGTCATCCTTTTATACAGCTTAATGCCTGTAATATCCAGTTTGGACATTGTAATTTATGGATTGAGTATGGTTGTCGGCTTTCTAATTGGTATGGAAATCCCACTTGTTACCCGTATCAATAGCGAATATGAAGGGCTTAAAACTAACATATCTGGAATGATGGAGAACGACTACTATGGAAGCTTGGTAGGCGGTCTGTTTTTTGCTTTTATCGGCATCCGTTTTTTAGGATTGACCTATACCCCATTTGTTGTCGGAGGAATCAATCTTGTGGTTGCTTTAATCCTATTATTCTCATTTACGAAATTCATCCCAAAACCTAGCGTAAAAAAACTGCGTGTGGCAGGTGGAGGTATTGCCTTGTTATTTGTCCTTGGCATTGTTTTTTCTAACCCTATTGTCGAATACGGCAATCAAAGTCGTTTTGATGAAAAAGTGGTTTTTACAGAACAAACTCCGTATCAACAAATCACAATTACCCAATGGAAGGATCACCATCAACTCTATTTAAATCAAGGAAAACAGTTAAGCACTTTTGATGAATGGCTCTATCACGAACCACTTGTTCATCCTGTTATGTCATTAACCAAAGGTGAAGTGGATGTTTTGGTAATGGGTGCAGGTGATGGTTGTGCCATTCGTGAATTATTGAAGTATGATCGGGTTAGATCCATCACACTGGTAGATTTGGACTCTGTAATGACGAATATAGGCCAAGAACATCCGATTTTCAGAAAATTAAATGATGACGCTTATTTCTCTAAAAAAGTAAAGGTTATTAATACGGATGCTTTTCATTATTTAGAAAACACACCAACTTATTTTGATGTGATAATTGCTGATTTCCCAGACCCTCGAACAGTTGAATTGAATAAGCTTTATAGTTATGAGTTTTACAAACTTTGCGGTCACCGTTTGCGCCCAAACGGCGCATTTATAACACAATCCACAAGTCCGTATTACACTACGCACACCTTTCGTTGTATCGAAAAAACATTGAATAAAGCAGGTTTCAATACCTTACCTATTCACAATCATGTATACTCTTTTGGAGAATGGAGCTGGATAATAGGATCGAAAAATTTAACGGCATCCCAAATTAAATCGGAGATTCACAACGCCAAAATCAGTGAAATTGAAAATTTAAAATGGATGACAAAAGAATCGTTATTGCTACTCACCTCTTTTGGCAAAGATTTGATAAAAGTGGATACCTCAACACTAGAGTTCAATACCATTCATAATCCTGTAGCCTATAAATATTATGAAAAAGGAGACTGGTCATTTGAATATTAAGCGGAAGAATTGGTTAATTTCTGGCCCGACGGATTTACTCGTTCTGTTTGCCCCTGTCTGGGTATTATGGATCGTTTTTTTCTCGGATGCTACCTATTATCAATCCATTGAATTACCTATTTGGGCTTGGGTTGTTTTTATTTTAGGAGTTGATGTGAGCCATGTTTGGAGTTCACTATTTCGCACGTATTTAGAAAAAGAAGAATTCAAAATTCACCGCACACTGCTCATTCTCACGCCTATCATAGCTCTTACGGCTAGCATTCTAATCATGAGTTTTTCCATGCAATGGTTTTGGAGGGCAATGGCTTATATTGCTGTTTTTCATTTTATTAAGCAGCAGTATGGCTTCGTAGCTTTGTACAAACTCAAATCAGGTGAAAAACGTAAACAGATTATTTCAGACAAAGTCATCATATACCTTGCTACGCTATATCCTGTTATTTTTTGGCATTTTAATTCTACTGCTACATTCAATTGGTTTGTAAGAAGCGATTTTTTTCCGCTTCACAAATTATTTGGAGACCCTGCATCCATGATTATATTTTTCCAAGTCGCGAACGTACTTTACTGGGGAACAATTGGCTTTTGGCTGTTTTTTGAAATCAAAGCGCACCGTAATAAGGAATCTGTATCAATTGGTAAAATATTCTGGGTTGTCACTACAGCTATTAATTGGTGGTTTGGTATTGTCTATTTTAATTCAGATGTCATCTTTAGCATTTCGAATGTTGTTGCCCATGGTATTCCCTATATTGCATTGATTTATTACTATAAAATCAAAAAAGATGAAGTGATTCAGCAACAAGCCTCACGCATTAGCAAAAAAGCAAAGTGGATATTTGCCCTATTGGTCACCATTATTTTAGCTGCATTAATAGAAGAATATTTTTGGGATATGTTCATTTACCGCGAGCATGGTTCATTCTTTGAAAGTATTCATCCTTACAATTGGGAGCAATTAGCTAATAAATGGTGGGTTATCTTTGCTATTGCAATACTTGCTCTTCCACAACAGGTACATTATGTAATTGACGGCTTTATTTGGAAAATGAATAGCAAGAACAAATATCTAAAACCGATCTTCAAACCAAAAGATGAATCGTAGGGGATTTATACAAATATCAGCCGTTACAGCAATACCCATCTTGCTAGGAATATTCCCACGGAGTAAAGGAGAGAAGAAACCCTATAAAATAAATGTAAGGTCTAATCGAGCCTTTGGACATTTATTGAGAGAATCCATTTCAACTGCCCCTACTTCTGAAATGAGTACCGACTATATTATAGTTGGTGGCGGAGTAGCAGGAATAGCTGCTTCAACCGTCCTAAAAAGTGAAAACTTCCTGCTTTTTGAAGGTGATGACCGACTAGGTGGTTCTTCTGCAAGTGATTCTTGGAAGACCACGGAATTTGCAACTGGAGCGCATTACGAATTGGCTTATCCAAATTCGTTTGGTAAAGAAGTTATTTCCCTTTTGACCGAATTAAATGTATTGCAATACAATTCAGTGTCTGAATTACATGAGTTTAAGGAGAAACAGCATATCATTAAATCTAATATCATGGAACAATGTTTTTCTGGGGGCGTTGTTTTAGAAGATGTTTTATCAGAGACAGATGGTGTGGATGACTTTTATGAATTACTGCAATCTTACGAAGGGAAAATGCAATTACCAACCCGATTAATTCCCTCGGAATTTCACCATTTAAATACTATCACGTTTAAAGATTTTTTGACATCCAACATCAATCTATCAAAAAATTTAGAGCAGCGAATTAGCTATCAAATGTTAGATGATTGGGGAGGTAAATGTGATGAGGTTTCGGCACTAGCAGGTATTCATTATTATACCTGCCGACCATACAATACAAAAGGCGTTGAATTATTCTCACCGCCAAATGGGAACGCTTATTTCGTTGAGAAAATGATTGGCCAATTGCCGAATCCCGAAGCACTACACGTCAATACATTCATTCGTGCCATTAGAGACACAGAAACAGGCGTTGAAGCCGAAGTGCTTCATAAAAATGGTAACGTTCAATTAGTGAAAGCCAAAGGATTAATTTTTGCAGGGCAAAAGCACGCGCTCAAGTATATTTTAAAATCTGACACCAATCATTTTTCAAATTCTTATGCTCCATGGGTTGTATTAAACATTGTATGCAAAAAGGGTGTTAACTTTGATAAATGGCAAAATGATGTTTTAACGGAAGACCTGCAATTCTTAGGGTTTGTGAATTCTGCTAAACAAAAAACACGCCCATCAGAATATGATGTTTTCACGGCATATTACTGTTTTGCTGACACAGATAGAGATGCCTTAGTGCAGATAGAAGAAAACCCTGCAGATTTTGTTGCAGCGACAATTGAATTAATTGAAAAACAAACAAATAGCACATTGGAAGAATACGTCGAATATGTAAACGTTAATTTAATGGGGCATGCCATGCCTATTCCTAAACCGAATTACCTGACATTTGACAATGCTCCACAATTTTCAGAACGGATTATTTTTGCTGGAGTAGATACTGGACGTCTCCCATTATTCTATGAGGCTTGTGATTCTGGATTGCAAGCCGCCAATCAACTACTTGCTAATTTGAATAAAAACATAGACCTATAACGTGATAGCCGAATTACATAATTATCAGTGCTGGATTAAAGAAAGTGATCCTCAAATGCTAAAATTAGAATTGGATCTGTTATTGGATCAATGCGATTTTGAAAAGCTCGGTTTCATGGAGCACCATTTTCAACCACAAGGATATACTTGCCTTTGGTTATTGGGTGAAAGTCACTTAGCTGTTCACACTTATCCCGAACATAATAAAGCTTATATTGAGCTGACTAGTTGCGTTCAAGAAAAAAATGGCTTATTCAAAAATTTACTCCATAAACGTTTCTCAACGATTACTAGCGAAAAGGAAAATATATCCTCATAAACGCAATCCCTTTTTTCATCTTTTACATTCTTTTTTAGAATACTAAACAACATTTCGGAATGAGTTTCGGGTTACCCGACCCTATGAATCCCCTAGGAAATGTCCGAATTTTGTTTCAATGAAAGCCCAATAAGGGCAAGAACAGTTAAAAACAAAGTAGATGGGAAAGAAGAAGAAAAAGGGAAAATCTTTGGTTGAGCGATTCAATGAAAAAGAAACAAAAGGAAACGTAAAAAACACTTTTGTTAAAGGTGGTGTTGATGCAGTAGCAAGTTCGGTGTTAGGAACAGGCTTAGGTGCAGTTTCGGGAAAATACTCTACGATAACAGGTATTGCTTTAATTTTTGCAGGTGATGAATCAGGCGTTTTACGCGTCATAGGGTCAAGTGCAATTGGATATGGCATTGCAAAAGCGAAGGATTATAAAGGGAATCCTGAATACAATTCAGTTCAAAAACGTGTGAAAGGATTGGGTAATGATTTATTCACTTCGCTTCATTTTAAATGGAAACAGGATCAAAAACCGAAGTCAACGCTAAAATCGGCTAAACCAATAATTAAAGATGAGTCAGATTTAGATAAAATAACGAATGGTATTGATTTAGCGGAAAAAATCGTGAAGGAACAGAAGGCAGCCGATCAAATGAAACAACAAGAATCGGAAAAAATAGAGAAGAAGGAGATTGATCCTTTTGATGATCCTGAAACTGACCTAACATTAATCTAAATCCAAATTCATGACAAGAACATATCAATACAATAAAGAGACAGTAAAGCATGTATTCAAGCAATTGATGAATTTCAAAAATCAAGGAAACACAAAAGATTTTGAGGTTCGAATTGATGATTTAACAGTTGTTGGACGAACAAATAATTTAGAGAATTTCCGTCTATTTAAAAAATCGCTAACATCATTTTGCGAGACGGTTCGCATTCTAATTTACAAAGGCAATTCAAGAAAATACGATCAATACATTTTGACGAGAAATGTGGATAATGAAGCTAGGCCAAATTTAGCTCCACAGGAATATCTAAAACAAAAACTAGATGAATGGATTAGTAAAGAGAAAAAGGAAATCGATTTTGCCAGACTCAAAGAGGAAAATAAACAATTGAAAAAGCAGCTTAAAAAGAGCGAAACTAGAAACGAAACGCTACAAGCTAAAAAATCAATTGATCTGGAAGGCATCATGAAGGTTGCGGCACAAATACCTCAGCTAATGGGAAACAAAAACGAATCGAAAGAAAAGTTACCCGAAGATCTTAATGGTACTCCAACGACTGATTTGCTTGGAATGATAAATAGCTATCGTGAAAATTGGGGAGAAGAGATCTTTCAGAGGGTTTTGGGAGTAACCATAACGCTGGGCAATGACTTAGAATTATTAAAAACAGTTGAAGAATTAATTAAAGCAAAAGGAGGGAAAAATGGAAGCGAAGGCTAAGAAAATATTGACACGAAAAGAAGCTGCGGACTTTTTATCGGTGTCATTAACCACGCTAAAAGCGTGGACAGATCAACAATTATTAACCGCATATAAATTAGGAGGGAGGGTATATTATAAGGAAAAAGAAATCATGAAAGCATTGAAGGCTTTTTAAAGAAGAGGTGAGTTTTATTAATTAAAATAGAGGAGAATGATTATGAGTACAGAAATCAAAATTTTTCAATTAGCATTGAATAGTTTAATGGAGGAAGTGGAATCACTAAAATTGCAAAACTTAGAATTGAAGGATCAATTTGAGCAGTTCAAGGAGTTACACGGATTAAATAAAGCACAAGTTCCAAAAGAACCTGCCGTTCCAGAAACAGCATTATTGGACACCAAGGAAGTAC
>CAYPZN010000051.1:0-27257 GCA_964415335.1 uncultured Crocinitomix sp. | reverse complement strand
TATAAAGATGTTCTGGGTTTTCTTCGGTTGAACCTGATCCATCTCCAAAATCCCAATCCCAAGTGGTAATGTCACCAGGGAGATCTATGGTAGATAAATCGTTGAATTGGACAGGACTAACAATACATGCACCTTCTCCACCATCTTCGGAGGAAACGCCTCCTGCTATAAATTCAATTGCGGCTACCGGATCTGGATTGAGTATTACCGTGATTTCTGCCGTGTCTGAAATACATGGAGCAACTCCAACAATGATGTAATCAAAAGAATAAGTTCCTGCACTTAAACCATCAAGGGTTAAAATTCCTGTTCCTGAATCAAAACTTCCACTTGAAGTAATCTCTTCCTCCAGTAGTTAGTGTGTTTAAGTCTAATGTTCCGCCCATGTTACAGAGTGTTTCAGTATTATCATCTCCGGCAGATTCACCACCTCCAACATTGATTGAGAAAAATGCAGTATCTAAATCACCACTGCAATCATCAACCACATAAATAAATTCATATACACCAGCAGTTAAACCATCTGAATCAAATACGGTTGTCATTTCATCAAAAGAACCAGAACTTGTTGTTTCCATCCAAATTCCTCCGTCAGCAGCATCACCAGAAAGTAGGTCAGATAATGTAAATGTCCCTCCACATAATGAAGTTGTTAAGTCATCATCACCTGCAGTTGCACTTCCTGGACATGCCAATACCCAACCTGAAGAACATCCAGTATTTGTAATTGTAACTGAAGTAAAAGGAAGTGGTAACGGTTACAAAAACATCTCCAAAGGAACCTGAACAAGTATAAGGGCCAACAACATTATCAACAATGTCGGCACCATCTGCAGTTAGTGAAACTACACCACCACCGTCAACCGTAATTGTCGCAAAGTCATCAGTATTTACAGCGAAGAAAGCCATTTCTAATGAAGTAGTAGGTACGAGCGGGGTAACCGTTATGATTCCTGCACAGCTTGAACCTGTCTATGGCCCTCCAACTTCATCTTCTGGACAAACAGAGCATTCTGAATCACCACTAGAAATATAACCAGAAAAAGAAGTACCAGTAGATGTATAATTGTCACAGTCAAGCTGACCAAAACTAAAACAAGAGATAAACAATAGAATAACTAGAATACTTTTCATTTAAAAGAAATATTTAAATTTTATTGGTTGCAGTAATTTGTCCTGATTACAGGTCCAGTAGTCTAAATATACCCACTTTCAACATAAAAAACTTAGGAAATGAGTGGAAGAATCTTATTTTGTGTAAACCAAAACAACTAACAGGATATAGACGTTTTTTTGTACAAAAGGTTGCAAGAGATGTTAAAAGGAAAAACTAATAATTTGCGTCGTAGAATTCGAAGTAACCTTCAATATCTTTTGTTTTGAATAATTCACTCAAATTTTTAGTACTGATCAACGCTATTTCATAATCTTCAGCTGTTGTCCCTAAAATATCTTTAGCACGATCTGATGTGAAAGTTGTAAGATAGATTTTTGCCTTGGTTAAATCTTTAAAAGAACGGACTGTCAGAATTTGGTATTTATTCCCAACAGGAGCATTTTTGATCTTTAACTCATCTTTTCTAAAAAATTCACTGTTAAAATTAGAAACCTTAACCTTAGTGGGATTTATATTTCCAGCTTGAGCAGGAAAAGTAAGAAGAAAAATATATTTTGAATTTTCTTCAAAAATGTAAGGAGATTCTACTTTTTGTTCATCTGGATCGACAATAGCCTGGCCTGATTTTATTTGATCAAGATATTTTTTTGCTTGTTTCCCTTCTTCAGTTGTTGGTGCTTTTGCGTAAAGCTCCTCCAATGGTTTTGAAATAGCTTCTTTATTCCCAGCATCAAGTTTGCTTATGGCAAATGCTTTTAATAAATAATATTTATTGACAAATGCATTGCTTGTATCTTCATTGATTACTTTATTTGATTTAGTGATTACAACACCATAACGCCTTTGTCTATAATCTCTAAATGCACTAGAGTATGCATTTAATTCTTCACGATCTTTTAACTCTTTCTTCTTAAGATAATCAGGATCAATCAAGATTTGTGCAATTTCACTATCTGAGTAGTTTTTAATAATACTCTTTTTGTAGTTTTCCGCTTTAGAATCTCCTTTTTTCTTAGAAATGAGGTAAAGTTGATAGAGTGCGGGTAAAACTTTTGGATGTTCAACTTTTCGGTCAATTACTTGATTAAAGTAAGAAATTGCTTCAGCTTCTTCCTTCAATTGTTCTTTATAAATGATTCCTAGGTTATATAGTGAATTTAAAATTAAATTATTTGAGGAATCAATAGCTTCTGGAGTAAGAGGGACGTCTTTTAAAAGCTCTTCAACTGTGAGTCCTTCAGCTTCGGTTGAATCAGATTCAACTTCACCATTCTCTTCATCAAAAGTAGCAATTGTAGATTTATCAGCACGTCTCCAATTGTCTTCTAACTTTCGTTGACCCCATAATCCTCTAAATTCATTAAATCCTGCAGCAACTTGCTTAGAATTATAGAAATACCATTTATTTCCATTCCCTCTGGTTGTTTGTTGCAGATTAACACGAGATTGCTGAGCCAATAAGCGCCGTTCTGCTTCTGCTTCTTTACGCGCTTTTTCTGCCTCAATGTCTTTAATTGTTTTTTCTAAGAATTTTTTACGCTCTTTTTCAGACATGAAACTGATCTTTTGCAAGCTGTCTTCTCGCTCTACTGTTTCATAATTAACAACTAATTCAGAAAGACCAGCAGCTTTATTTTTTAACTTTTCGTAGCCGTCATGGTCTTTTGGAAGAACTTGTACACAACTATCATAATATCGTTGGGCATCAACATAATTCTTTTCCTCAAAATGAATGTCTGCTAAACGAAGGTAACTTACTCCTTTTTGACGGTCGTTATTGACAGACCATAGCACAGAATTTGAATAGTTCTTTTTAGCAGCTTCAACATCTGGCTTTTTTAAATCAATTTCGGCTAAAGCGTAATATATCTGATCTTTATACTCAAAGTTTTTACCATCCTTGAGCATTTTATCAAGTTCTTTTTTTAAATCTCCCGAATTCCCAGTAGAAGTCAATGCTTTTCTAATTCGTGCTTTAAATTGCATTTCATAAGGTGCATTTGATTTAGAAACTTTGTTATAATAATATGAAGCTTGTGAATTGTTGCCTTGATTACTGTAGAGTTGTGCTAATGCAAACATATATCGCGCACGTCTCTTTTTGTTTCGACAGACTTTAATTCCATTTTCGAGATGTACAATTGCCTTTTTATTTTCTTCTTGTGCAATAAAAAGCTCCGCCATTGCAATTTCGTAATCTAGTTTTAGTCGTTTTGGAAAGGGAGCAGGACCTTTGTCTTCTTTTACTTTATTTTTCTTTGCGCGTTGTCGCTGTAGTTTTGATTTTGGTCTTTTTTCTTTTTGTTTCTCTTGTTTCTCTTCCGCGTTCTCAATTGATTTTTCAACCAAAGTTAAAATTCGTTTTGCTTCAGGATATTCTCCCATAGCAATATGCGTTTTAGCAAGCCAAATTTGTGCCTCATAAATAGAAACCTCTCCACGATAAGTATCTGCAACATAATTTAGTTTTTGTTTGGCAGCTTCATACTCTCGCTTAATATAATGCGCTTGCCCTATTACTAACCAATTATCATCAATCCAACGGCAATTCTCTTTTTCTTTATTTGTAACGACTTGCGGGTTTGGCATACTGTGCCGAACAATCACAGTTTCGCAACGTTCTATAGCATCATCTAATTCAGGAAACAATCCAGTTGCATCTTCTTGTCCAGGATATATGTCCAGTGGAATAATTTTTTCGTAATCTTCAGGATAAGTGTTTCGATATGATTTCAATGACTCGTCAATAATAATACCGGCATTGAAATAACCATTGAAACGAGCAGTCATGTTATGGTACCCTTTGTTTAGTAATGCATCTTTTTCTGTAGAGCATGACAAATTCGCTAGCACTAAAAAGGCACCAACGAAAAAGGATAAATATGAAGGGCTAATTTTCATTTAATTCTTCTGATAGGAATTATTATAACTGCAAAAGGACAAAAATATTTTAATTTATTTAAATAGGATCATTTTAATATACTTAATTAGACTGTCAGGATCTTCCCAAATGCTCATATGACCTACATTATTAATTTGATGATATGGAAACGTTTTGTCAAAAGTGTCTAGCTTTTGACGCATTACATTTGTTTTGATAACCGTATCTAATTCACCATGTACGATAGAAATTGGATGACTTTCTAATAAATACGCATTATTTAACCGATCTCGCATTCCCAATGTACTTGCAATTATTTCTTGCGAAGGAATTTTATTTGCGCGGATGCATAATTCATCAATTACAGACTGAAGTCTTTGACGATTATTTGGAGCAAATAAATTTGGAATAACTTCTTGAATTAAACGTTGTTTATTTTGAGCAACGATCGTTGCGAAACGATTACGGTCTTTTTTCTTTTCAGCCGAGTCTTCCCAAAAATTAGAATGAATAAGAGTCAATTTTATAGAATAAAGCTTAAGTAATTCAAGTCCTACATAACCTCCCATTGAATGGCCAAAGACAAAAGGGTTAAGGATGGAAAATGCTTTGCAAAAACCATTTAGTAATAAGGCCATCTCAGCCATAGAACAATTACTTAATTTGTGTCTACTTAGGCCATGACCCGGTAAATCAATTAAAATAATTTTAAAACCTAAGGCTTCAATTTTAGGCGCAATTGAATTCCACATTTGATGGTCTTCTAAAAAACCATGTAAAAAAATTACAGGATCCCCGTTTCCAAAAATCCTGTAATGTAATGTTAAATTGCCTTGATGAAATGCGTCCACTTATGCATTCATTAAATCCTCAATTTCTTCTACTTCAATAGGAATATTTCCCATTAAATTAAGTGGACCTCCAGAAGCTTGAACAACTAGATCATCTTCAATTCGGATACCCAAACTTTCTTCTGGAATATATATTCCAGGTTCGCATGTAAACACCATTCCTTCAGTAATCGGTTGTGTCCACAGGCCAACGTCATGTGTATCTAAACCAATAAAATGAGAAGTACCGTGCATGAAATATTTTTTGTAAGCAGGCCATGAAGGGTCTTGATTTTTAATATCAGTTTGATCAATCAGACCTAAATTAATGAGTTCGGATTCCATTAAGGCTCCTACTTCTTTATGATACTCACCTAAGAAAGTACCTGGGACTAATAATTTTTCGGAAGCTTTTTTAACGTTTAAAACAGCATTATAAACAGCTTTTTGACGATTGTTAAATTTTCCATTTACTGGAACACAACGTGTTAAATCAGATGCATAATTTGCGTACTCAGCACCAAAATCCATCAAAATAACATCTCCATCATTACACATTTGATTGTTTTCAATGTAATGCAAAACACAAGCATTTTTCCCCGAAGCGATAATTGGTGTATAAGCAAATCCTTTTGAACGATTTCTCAGAAATTCATGCATTATTTCAGCTTCAATTTCATACTCTGCTACACCTGGTTTTATGAAATTTAAAATTCTTCGAACTCCTTTTTCAGTAATATTACATGCATGTTGCATAAGCGCAATTTCTTGCGTTTCTTTTACAGCGCGAATGTTGTGCATGATTGGAGCACTTTTCTTGTATGAATGGGCCGGGTAGTCATTCTTAATTTTCTTTATGAAACGATCTTCTCTGGTTTCAACAATAGTTGATGCACGTGTATGCTCATTTGTATTGATATAAATATTCTCGGCCTGAGCTAAAACCGTTTTAAGCACAGCATCCATTTGATCGAGCCAATAAACATTTTTAATGCCAGAAGTGTCAAAAGCTGCGGTTTTCGTTAATTTCTCTCCTTCCCAAATTGCAATTTTTTCATTTGTTTCCCTCAAGAAAAGCATTTCCCTATGCGCTTCGTCAAAAGCGTTAGGAAATAAAACAAGAACACTTTCTTCTTGATCAACACCTGATAGATAAAAAATATCTCTATGTTGTTGAAATGACATAGCACTATCCGCACTTATTGGATAAATGTCATTTGAATTAAAAATGGCAACAGATTTTGGGGCTAAAGAAGCAATAAATTTTGCTCTGTTTTTTATAAAAAGTGCTTTGTCAATTCTATCGTATTTCATATTGAGTATAATTTCAGAATGATAAAAATAGGAAACTTTATTGGCCTGAGTTATGATTTAATTCAGAATTATATTCACGATTTAGTATTAAGGGCGAATAACCTTTAATCTTAAAAGAGAATCATTCAAGGCATTTGAAAATTGATTTGAGCCTGCCAAGTTTAAGTGAGTAATATCTGAAAAGAGCGTATAATTATAAATTGAATCTGTTGAGAAATTTAAAAATGAAACATGATCATCCAGTGCAATTTTGCTAAAGAAATAATCAAAATCAGAACGAAACTTATCGGTATATGATGATAACTCCTCGCTTCTTGTTGGAGGTATAAGCAAAACTAATTCGATATTATTTTTCTTAGTGAAACTTAAAATTTGCTTAAGATAGCGCATTTGAATAGGATGAAGATAAGAACTTCGTTTTTTGAATACTAAGTATTCACTTTTTGAAATCCCATCAACAACGAGTTGACCATTTTCTTTTAATTGAAGTGGGGTATTAGGAACATCTGATAAATAGCGACTTGTATAATCGGCTATAAAAGCAGTCATAGCATTTCCGCGAATATTTTCGTAAGGTTGTATTGGAAGAAATCGATAAGGATAATCTGATAGATAATCTTTATCTAAATACTTGTAATATGCATAGTTTCTAGAATCAGAAAAAATTGAAAACTGAAAATAATCAATACCTAAAACTACTGTTTTTAGGGAGATATTGTTGCTTTTTAACCATACCAATTTATGATAAATTTGATTAAAACTTTCATGATCATGTGCAAAATTGAAAGTATTTACACTAAATTTCTCGGGATTAACACCGCGATAAATTCGTGAATTACCCATG
Organism: uncultured Crocinitomix sp.; assembly: GCA_964415335.1. GTDB lineage: Bacteria > Bacteroidota > Bacteroidia > Flavobacteriales_D > Crocinitomicaceae > Crocinitomix. The sequence goes on along the minus strand of CAYPZN010000051.1, from coordinate 20,271 downwards.
ATGAAAACATCATAATCATTTTTAAGTGCGTTTTCAAAACTATAACTGATCTGTTTTTCCGTATTTGGACCTTGATAATGCTCTAAAACGCCAGTTGCCATATTCTTGTACACTATGATAACACTACAAAGGAGTAAAAAGAAAAACGCTATTTTAACTAAAAAACGTTGCATTAAAATTGAAAATAAATAAAGCTTTGTGCATTTCCCTTGAAAAGAAAAATGGCAAAACCAATCAGAAAATAAATAGACCAACGAAATATTGTTTTACGTTGTACCAAGGTTGACAAGCAATGCTCATTTTTTCGTTGTTTCCATTCCATGAAAAGCATTATGCCAACTAACGATAAGGTAATAATAGTTTCATTTTCAATGACTTTATTTGTCCAAAAAGGGTTGTAAATTAACCCTGAAATGAAATCAAAAGCGATTTGAACAGTTTCACTCCTGAAAAAAATCCAGGCAAATGTGACAAGCAAAAAAGTAATTAGAACACCAACAATGTTAGTTAAGTGTGCCAATAATTTTGATTTTGGAAATTGAATTGGAGCTAGGTTTTTACTTTTTTTAAGGAAAAACGAAGCAATGAAATAGATTACATGTAAAACACCCCAAAAAATAAATGTCCAATTGGCACCATGCCATAATGCACTAATCAGAAAAACGATAGTTAAATTCCGAATTGTTTTAGTTTGACTTCCGCCTAACGGAATGTACAAATAGTCTCTAAACCATGTCGATAGGGAGATATGCCAACGCCTCCAAAATTCACTAATATTTTTTGAAAAATAGGGGAAGCGAAAATTTTGCTTTAGATTGAAACCAAATAGGCGCGAAATTCCAATGGCCATGTCCGAATATCCTGAAAAGTCGCAATAAATTTGAATTGAAAAAAGGAAACTAGCCAGAATCAATTCACTGCTTGAGGCAGTTGCATGATTTTCGAAAATTGGATTTAAAATACTTGCAGCATTATCGGCAATAACCACCTTTTTAAACAATCCCCATAAGAACTGTCGTAAACCATCTACAGCTTTGTCGTATTGGAAGGATCGTTTAACAGAAAACTGTGGAAGAAAAGCACTTGCTCTTTCGATAGGACCAGCAACGAGTTGGGGGAAAAAACTCACAAATGCAAAAAAATGAATAGGATCAATTACTGGTTTCAATTTATTCCGATAAATATCGATTGTATAACTGAGTGTTTGGAATGTATAAAAACTAATTCCAACAGGCAAAATAATTTCGAGTGACTCAGTGTTTGCTTTAAATCCAATAAATGAAAATGCAGTGACAAAACTTTCAATAAAAAAATTGAAATACTTAAAAAAAAACAGAAGCCCAAGGTTTGAAATTAAACTGATTGCCAAGAGCAGTTTCCTATTTTTTTGTTTGGAAGAAACGAGCGCTTTACCTATAAAAAAATCAATACTTGAACTGATAAAAATCAGAATTAAAAATCGCCAATCCCACCAGCCATAAAAGAAATAGCTAGCAATTGTAATAAAAGTATTTTGCGCAGCTAAACGCTTATTGAATACAAACCAATAAAGAAAGAAGAAAACACTTACAAATGCCAGAAAATCGATTGAATTGAAATACATTTGAGTTAGGCTTAAGGCGAAAGTACAACAAATTTAACTGGTTTCAATTTAAACGGCATAAATCCATTCTAGAGATTATTGGCTTAAATAGATCAATTATTCAAGATTTGTGACTAAATTTGCCCTTCCAAAAATAGAATTTATGTCTAAAGGAGTTAAAATATTTTCTGGAAGAGCCACTTTACAACTAGCAAATGAAATTGCTGAAAGTTACGGTGTTCCTCTTGGGAATGTTATCGTTACTGAGTTTAGTGATGGAGAATTTCAACCTTCTTTAGAAGAAACTGTTCGTGGTCAACATGTTTTCTTGATTCAATCAACAATGCCTCCTACAGAGAATTTATTTGAATTAATGTTAATGATTGACGCAGCAAAAAGAGCTTCAGCGAAATCTGTTGTTGCTGTGATTCCTTATTTTGGATTTGCTCGTCAAGATAGAAAAGACAAACCTAGAGTTGCAATTGGATCGAAAATGGTGGCGAGTATGTTAGAGTCGGCAGGCGTAGATCGAATTATGACAATGGATTTGCATGCTGATCAGATTCAAGGATTTTTTGAAAAACCTGTAGATCACTTATATGCTTCTACGATTTTCTTGCCTTATATCAAATCGATTGATACAGGAAATCTTATTATTGCGGCTCCTGATGCAGGAGGAGCGAAAAGAGCAAATTCTTATTCGAAAAAATTAGATCTAGGATTGGCAATTTGTCACAAACAACGAAAAGTGGCAAATGAAGTTGCTGAAATGACCGTGATAGGAGATGTTGAAGGGAAAGACGTTATTCTGGTAGATGATATGGTTGACACCGCAGGAACGTTGACAAAAGCAGCAGATTTATTTTTAGAAAACGGAGCAACTTCTGTACGTGCAATATGTACACATGGTGTATTGTCTGGACCTGCATTTGAACGTATTGAAAACTCGGGATTGACGGAGTTGGTGATTACAGATTCTATTCCTTTGCGAAAAGAATCAGATAAAATCAACGTATTATCCGTTGCAAAATTATATGCAGATGTTATGAATAGTTTGATTCGTGAAGAATCAATAAGTAAACATTTTTAATAAGTAATAAACAAACGTGTCAAAATAACAACACGTATAAAACAAATAAATAATGAAAGAAGTATCATTGAGCGGTTCGGTAAGATCGAACGTAGGGAAAAAGGATGCTAAAGCTGTTAGAACAAGTGGAAATGTTCCGTGTGTTGTATATGGTGATGGCGAGCAAGTACATTTCAGCGTTAAACACGTTGATATGGAAAAATTGATATATACACCAGATGTATATATTATCAATTTGGATGTTGAAGGTAAAAAAGTACCATCAATTATTCAAGACATTCAATTTCATCCAGTGACGGATCGTATTTCACATGTTGATTTTATTGCGTTGAAAGACGATAAAAAAATAAAAGTAAACATTCCGGTAAACCTTGTTGGAAGAGCACCAGGGGTATTGAATGGAGGTAAATTGCAACAAATTTTTAGAAGAGTTAAAGTTTATGCTTTACCTGCTAATTTACCAGATTCAATAGAAGTTGATATTAACGACCTAAGAATTGGACAAGCAATCCGTATTAAGGATATTGCAAATGATAAACTAGAAATTTTGAATGCTGCAAATGCAGTTATTTGCTCTGTTAAAATGGCAAGAGGTGCCGTTGCAGACGAAGAAGAGGCAGAAGGAGAAGCAGCTGAAGCAACAGAAGAAGCAGCAGCAGAAGCATAGCAATAAAATAAATCAGTTAGAAAAGCCGATCCTCTTGGGTCGGCTTTTTTTGTTTTTAGCTAAATTTGAACGACTTAAATTGATTTGAATAAATGAAATATCTGATTGTAGGGTTAGGAAACCCAGGAATGAAATATGATGAAACAAGACATAATATTGGGTTTAAAATATTGGACAAACTTGCAGAAGAAGCGGAAGGAACATTTGAAACAGATCGTTTAGGAGATATTTCACGATTCAAACATAAAGGAAGAACGCTAGTACTTTTAAAGCCGTTAACCTTTATGAATTTGAGTGGGAAAGCAGTAAATTATTGGATGAAACAGGAAAAAATACCTGTTGAAAGGATTTTAATTATTACAGATGATCTAGCACTTCCATTTGGGAAATTACGAATGAAAGCAAGGGGAAGTGATGGAGGACACAATGGCTTAAAGGATATTATTGCAACACTTAATTCCTCTGTTTTTCCACGTTTGCGCTTTGGCGTTGGTAGTGAATTTTCAAGAGGTAAACAAATTGATTACGTTTTAGGGAAGTGGAATGAAGAAGAAAGAGAAACAATTAATGAACGTATTAATATTGCAATCGAATTTATAAAAAGTTTTGCTTCAATTGGGATTGATCGCGCTATGAATCAATGGAATAATAAATAAACATGGATCATTCTGAATTGATCTATAAAATCATTGGAACAAAAAAGGTGAAAGTTTCTCCTATATCAGGTGGAGACATCAATTTTTCTTATCGAATTGAATATCAGGAGAAAGACCACTTTATAAAATTGAATTCGGTCAATGAATATCCTGAAATGCTTTATTTAGAAGCAAAAGGATTAGAAGAATTAAGTCGTCAGGGAAAATTCAAAACCCCAAAAATTATTGATCAGGGAGTAGAAGATGATTATCAGTACCTGGTTCTTGAATTCGTCAAAACAATACAAAACCCAGCTGATTTTTGGCAATTTTTTGGTGAAAATTTGGCAAAATTACACCTTTCTTCGCGTTCATCCTTTGGGTTAGATGTAAACAACTATATCGGAAGTCTTCACCAATTTAATCAATGGCATGATACATGGGAAGAATTTATAATTACTGAGCGCTTTATCCCTCAATTAAAGTTGGCAACCGATTCTGGAATTATAGAAAATCAAGAACAAAGAAAAATCGAAGCGGTTTTTTCTTTTTGTAGTGAATTATGGCCAATTGAACCACCGTCACTTTTACATGGCGATTTGTGGAGTGGAAATTATTTATCAGGGAAAGAACCCTATTTAATTGACCCAGCGGTTTATTATGGCCACCGAGAAATGGATTTAGGAATGATGCATCTTTTTGGAGGTTTTGATAATAGTTTATTCAGGTACTATCAAGAAATCTACCCTTTAGAAAAAGGATGGCAAGAGCGGATTAAATACAATCAGATTTATCCGTTATTGGTGCACCTCAATTTATTTGGAAGAGGGCATTTAAATCAAATACTTAATATCGTAAAACCTTTTACTTAAAACTGCTTGATGATTTTTTGATAGTAAACCCCTTCCTCTAATTGAATAGCAATAACATACAAACCTTTAGGGAAATTTGAGATGTCAACTTCGAATTGATTCCCTATTTGGTTAACTTTTGCATTTAAAACTTCACCGGAAATGCCAGTCATTGAAATATTTTTCAAATTTGATTCACTTGGAATTTGAAAATAAATTTTATCTTTAGTAGGATTGGGGTATATATTTATATCCGAAGATTTATTTTGAATTGTTTCTACACCTAAGCTAATTTCACATGTTCCAGGAGTATGCTGGAGAAAATGGCCTGAATAGAGAATCGTATCGTTGCTAGTCATACAATCTAGTAAAAAGAGATAATCCGAAGGAGCGGATAATGGAGATTGGAATATCCCTTGAGAGTTTCCTATTCCTTCATACCAATACGTGTAATCAGCTCCTAATGCACCTCCATAAAAGTTTATTTTGCGTCTTGCTATTCCATCCACTTCAATTGTATCCACAGATTTTACGTGAAATTCGTTAAGAATGGGGGCTACCACGTCAGTATAAACATTATGAATCGTATCTCCCGGCAATACTGTAAAGTCATATAGCAAATACTCCATGGTAGAATCCACTGGAACATAATAAACTTTACCTGTATCATTTCTAAATGCCCCTTGATAATCTCCACTAACACAATATCTAATTTTAGTGTAGGATTGATCAGAGATGATGGTATCCTCACCATTTGCACAGAATGAGTTAGAATATTGGAGTTTATAATAGATGACATCTTCCTTTACTATCGTCCAGAAAGTATTGACCCAAACAGCATTAGAATCAGGAAGCGGGATATAGTCTTGAGCATAAGAAAAACCAGATAAATAGAATAAAAACACAAAGAAGTAGCTTCGTAATTTCATAGTTATTATTTTAGGTAACTTAGAACACGAAAAAAACAGACGTAAGGTTTGTTCTTAAAATAAAGGTCAATTCTTTTTCTTTAGCCAAGCCTACGAATATCTGCTCCAAGGTTATTTAAACGGACATCAATATTTTCATATCCACGATCGATTTGTTCGATATTGTGAATTGTACTTTTTCCTTCAGCAGATAAAGCAGCAATAAGTAGCGAAACTCCCGCTCTAATGTCTGGAGAAGTCATGCTAATTCCACGTAAGCGGTTTTTGTGATTTAATCCAATTACAGCAGCTCTGTGCGGATCACATAAAATGATTTGTGCACCCATGTCAATCAGCTTATCTGTAAAGAATAGACGCGATTCAAACATTTTTTGATGTACGAGTACAGATCCTTTTGCCTGTGTTGCGGTTACCAGGATAATACTTAATAAATCAGGTGTAAATCCGGGCCAGGGAGCGTCAGAAACAGTTAAAATTGACCCATCAATAAATGTGTCAATCTCATAAGAACTATTTGCCGGAATATATAAATCATCCCCTTTTAGTTGTAAATCTATTCCCAACTTCCTGAAAACAGAAGGCATAATTCCCAAATCTGGATAACTAACATCTTTAATTGTGATTTCAGATTGAGTCATTGCAGCTAAACCAATGAAAGAACCAATCTCGATCATATCAGGCAAAATCCTATGGAAACAACCTCCCAATGATTTTACACCTTTTATAATAAGCATGTTTGATCCAATCCCGCTTATTTTAGCACCCATGCTATTTAGCATTTTACACAATTGCTGTAAATAAGGTTCACAAGCTGCATTATAAATAGTTGTTTGACCTTTGGCTAAAACGGCCGTCATCACAATATTTGCAGTTCCTGTAACTGAAGCTTCATCCATGTGAATGTATGTTCCAGTCAACTTTTTTGCTTGAACGGTATAGTAATATGTTTTCGGATCAAAATTAAATTTTGCACCTAATTTTTCAAAACCTTCAAAATGAGTATCCAAACGTCTTCTTCCAATTTTATCACCTCCAGGTTTTGGCATATAAGCTTTACCAAAACGAGCCAATAATGGGCCAATTATCATGATAGATCCCCGTAGTCCAGAAGCTCTTTTTGTAAAGTCTTCAGACTTAAGGTAATCAAGGTCAATGTCAGCAGCTTTAAAATTGTAAGTTCCCTTCTCAACTTTTTCAACTTTTACTCCCATGGCCTGCAGCAAATTGATCAATTTGTTTACATCAATTATATCAGGGATGTTACTGATAGTCACTTTTTCAGCTGTCATTAAAACAGCACTTAAAATTTGTAACGCCTCATTCTTCGCTCCCTGTGGAGTAAGTTCACCCTTTAATGGCTTTCCTCCATGAATTTCAAATGCACCCATTGTATATTAGTATCTTTTGCGGTTTTTATTTTTGTTATTCCTATTCTTATTGTTGTTTCGATTTTTATTATTCTGTTTTTTGTTATTATTGGAATTAACATTAATTCCTTGCGCTTTTAAAACAGAAGAGGTTGAAGGAAGAAAAGACAAGTCTGTTATATTGATTTGATCCCCAGAAAGTTTTCGAAGATGCTCTCCAATTACTTCGTCTTCAATTGAGGTAGAGTTGAAGGTTAAGTAGAATTGTTTCATCATACAAGCAACCGTCTTAACCAAGGCATCTCTTTCTCCTCCTGGTTCCATTTCACAGGCTTTTTCAATCATTTTTTCTACACTCTTTCCATAGTGTCCAATCTTTATTTTAGACTGTGGATAAGCAACCTTGTCAGGAGAACTTTCTAGCGTTTCTTTACTTGGTAAAGGGTATGGAGAATCAACATCCAATTTAAAATCAGACATAATAAAAAGATGATTCCAAAGCTTCGGCTTATATTCTTCTGCATCACGTAATTCAGGTTTTAATTCCCCCATTACTTTAATGATTGCCAAAGCAACTTTATTTCTTTGCTCGCGATCACTCATAGAAACGGCATGATCAACCATTTTTTGAACATTTCTTCCGTACTCAGGAATCTGCATTTTAGGACGAGCTGTATTATACTCTAAAGAATCTGATTCTACCATATAAGTCAAATGTACTATTTTTTCAATGATTATAGCAGCTAAAGCATCAATTTGATGTTAAGAATGAAATGTTGAAATTCTTGCTTTATTTTTTTCAATGAAGCACAGTTTTAATTTAATAACCAACAATTTTATTATTCTTTACGTGATATTAGATACCAGACAAATAATGCTTATGAAAAACAAATTATTACTGTTAATAATTCTTCCAGTTTTTATTTCTTGTGAAAAGGAGAGTCCAAATTTTATTATTTCTGACCAAGAAAAACAAGAAGTTCAACCAAACGAGTATCTTGCTGCATACCCGGAGAGTTGGTGGAAATTTTCAAATGGAGCTGAGCGAAATTGCGAATTGGATGAATTTCCATTTTACGAATTAAAAAGTATTGATCAAGATGAACAAATACGATATATCGATAGAACACGATTAATAATCCCTAAGATTACTGGTTATAGAGGAGGGGTTATTTATAAGAATGCTATTGTGTTTAATACGGGACCTTTTAAAACAGAAAAAAGAAAGCAAGTTTCAACAGTTCTTAATTCTGGATGGATAGAATTTGAACAATCTACAGCCCCGTCTGATCCTGCATGGTCTACTTATAGACCAACAAGAGAAGTAATTGCTTTACATGATTCTATCGTATTACCAAATGATCTTATTTTTTATGATGTTGTTGAAATCCTTGTAAAACATAATTATGAAAGTAAAATAGGCCCTTACCAACTCGACGAAGACAAACTGTTTTATGCAAAAGAAATAGGATTAATTCGAGAGATAAACTTCCATTTTTTAGAAGTTGTTGGAGATAGCTACTTGGAAGAATATTACATTGCTCCTCACTAATTGCCCATTTGTTTTAGCGCTTCAGGGATCGTAGTAGTTGGTAATTTACAAGCTCCCTCTATACACACGAAAATTGTAGTCTCATCCAAAAATTTTCCTTTTAGAAGCTCTAAGTCACTTGATTTTTCAGCTCCCATTAACAATTTATTTGGAATGTAATATTGATTGAGTTCTCTCATTTTTTCTTTCCACCCTTCTCCGGTAATAGCAACTTCGTAATAGGGATTAGTTAAATTCAATGCGAGTATTCCCCAATTAGAATAACCACTTCCGTAGGTGTGAATGCTTTCATAGACGTTGGCAAGCATTTGCTTTGCCTTTTCTTTGTAATCCTTATTATTAATAATTACACCTAAATTATAAAGTGCATTTGCCATTTCAGAATTAGAAGCTGGAATCACGTTATCGGTAATTTCCATTTTTCTTGCAACCAATTGTCCTTCTTGATCTGATGAAAAGAAAAACATCCCACTTTTTTCGTCATAAAAGTGTGCAATGGCGTAATCTGCAAGTGATTGAGCTTGTTTCAAATAATGCTCGTCAAAAGTAATTTGATAGAGTTTAGTAAAAGCACTAATTGTAAAGCAATAATCTTCCAAAAAACCATTAATTCTACTTTCTCCATTTTTGTATGTATGAAATAAAGCACCACCCGATTTTAACTGCTTTTTTTCAAGCCATTTTGCATTTATTAATGCCGCGTTAAGAAATAATTTCTCATCAAAAGCCTCATAAGCATCTAAAAATCCAATCAACATTAATGCATTCCAAGATGTTAGTGACTTATCGTCTAATCCCGGACGGATTCTTTCTTCTCTTTTCTCTAATAATGTATGATTAACTTCGGCAGATTTTTTACGAACATCTTCTACTTTCATAGCCATATGAAGTGCATACTCTTGATCCGTTTTTGTTCTGAGTAAAATATTTTTACCTTCCCAGGCACCTTTTAAACCAACATTATAATAATCTTTTACAAAGTTGAAATCTTCACCCAAAACTTCTTTCAATTCGTTTTTCTCCCAAACATAAAACTTTCCTTCTTCCCCTTCACTGTCGGCATCTAGGGCTGAATAAAAAGATCCTTCATTTGTTGTCATTTCACGATAAACCCATTCTAAAGTTTGATAAACAACATGTTTATATAATGGTGATTTTGTACGTTGGTATGCATTTGAGTATAAAGACACAAGCTGGGCATTATCGTAAAGCATTTTTTCAAAATGAGGTACTTTCCAATTGATGTCAGTAGAATATCGAGCAAACCCTCCTCCAATTTGATCGTAAATTCCACCCAAAGCCATTTTTTTCAGAGACAAATCAACATATTCTATTGTAGCAGTATCACCATAATGAAAAGCATATTGACTCAGATACTCATAATTATTCGGGAGTGGGAATTTAGGAGCTCGATTTCCTCCTCCTTCTTTCATGTCAAAATTTGGTTTCCAAAGAGCAATCATTTCGTCTAATTTTTCACGCGAGAAAGTGATTCCTTCAACAGGAATTTCAATTAATTCTGATTGTTGAACACCTTTGGTTAGGTTATCTGCAAACTGAATCATTTCATCAGGCGATTTTTCATAGCTATAGCTTAAACTGTTTAATAGTTGTACCCATTGATTTTTCTCATAATAAGTTCCGCCATGAATAGGTCTTCCGTCAGGAAGTGTAAAACAATTCAGTGGCCAACCACCACTTCCAGTAATTAATTGAACAGCATTCATATAAACTTGATCAACATCAGGTCTTTCTTCACGATCTACCTTAATGCAAACAAACTTTTCATTCATTAATTGAGCCACTTCCTCATCTTCAAAACTTTCATGTTCCATAACATGACACCAATGACAAGAAGAATATCCTACGCTAACCAAAACTAACTTGTTTTCAACTTTAGCCTTTTCAAAAGCGGCATCACCCCATGCCATCCAATTTACAGGATTATGCGCATGTTGCAAAAGATAAGGACTTGTTTCATTGATTAAATCGTTTGTATATTTATGAGTACCACTTTGTACCATATGATCATCTTTTTGAGAATTGCCGCTGCATGCAATGAGTAACATTAAAATTGTTGTACAAAAGAGCAGAGTTTTGGTCATAAAAATAAGATTGTAGTTGATCATAAAAATTAACCAACTTTTTTAGTAAATATAGTTATCTTGCGACTGTTAGATTCATAAAACACCACAAAATTAGTAGATTTTATGATGAAAATGGGCAATACTCCCAAGCAGATTTTAAGATTTAATGATTCTCTTAATCAGAATAGAAATGCATAGATTAATATTGATTGTTATCGCAAATATGAGTTTGATCGGTTTTTCTCAAACTTATTTCCAACAAAAAGTAGATTACACGATCCAAGTCGAGCTAAATGATGTTGAAAATACACTCAGTGCTTATGAAGAGTTTAGTTATCAAAATAACTCACCAGACGAACTTTCATTTATCTATGTTCACCTTTGGCCAAATGCGTATAAAAATGAAAATACAGCATTAGGAGAACAATTATACGGTATGGGTAATGATGCTTTAAGTGGAGCTTCTGAAGATGAAAAAGGGTGGATTGATTCTTTAAACTTTAAAGTAAATGGCGAACCAGTAAAATGGGAATTAGAAGAAGATATTGATATCTGTAAACTAACATTGAATAAAGCATTGCAACCAGGAGAGATAATGAAAGTTTCAACACCATTTAAAGTAAAAATCCCTTCGGGAAGTATCTCAAGATTGGGGCATGTAGGAGAATCATTTCAAATTACGCAATGGTATCCTAAACCAGCTGTTTATGATGTAAATGGATGGCATCAATTCCCTTATTTGACACAAGGAGAATTTTATTCTGAATACGGGACATTTGATGTCTCAATTACACTTCCAAAAAACTATGTTGTTGGGGCAACGGGTGATTTACAAACGGAAAGCGAAATTGAATTTTTGAATCAAAGAGCCGAAAGCACAAATGAAAAATTCAAGAATGAAACGTTCAAGTCCGCTCGGGATTCAAATTTTCCTGATTCTGAAAAAGAAATGAAAACAATTCGTTATACGCAAAAAGATGTTCATGATTTTGGTTGGTTTGCGGATAAAAGATTCGAAGTTTTAAAAGGAGAAGTAGAGTTACCAAATAGCAGTCGAAAAGTAACTTCTTGGGCAATGTTTGTTCCGCATCATGCTGAACTTTGGAAAGATGCAATCGAATATTTGAATGATGCTACATTTTATTATTCTAAATGGAATGGTGACTATCCCTACAATCAAGTAACTGCTGTTGACGGTACAATTAGTGCTGGAGGAGGAATGGAGTATCCAAATGTTACGGTTATTGGAAATGCTTCGTCAAAAGAAGAATTAGAAGTGGTGATTGTGCATGAGGTAGGACACAATTGGTTTTATGGTTTATTAGGATCGAATGAAAGGGATCATGCCTGGATGGATGAGGGTTTAAATACTTTAAATGAAATCAGATACGTTCAAACAAAGTATCCTGAAAATACAAGAATGTCAGATCTTGCGGGCGGAATTGCTGATAAAATTCACTTGGAAAAACTGAGTCATCACGACATGGCTGATATGACCTATCGCTTTGTTGCTAGTCATGGATTAGATCAGCCAATCGAACTTCATTCAGCAGATTATTCATCTTTGAATTATGGAGCAATCGTCTATTCTAAGACTGGTTTAGTATTTACGTATTTAAAGGATTATTTAGGAGATGAACTTTTTGATAAGTCAATGAAAGCATACTATGATAAATGGCATTATAAACATCCGCAACCAGAAGATTTGAAAAAAATTTTAGAAGAAGAATCTGGAAAAGAACTGTCATGGTTATTTAATGACTTGATTCAAACAACAAAACAAGTTGATTTTAAAGTCAAGAAAGTAAAAATGAAAGATGGCACAACTTTAGTTGATGTTCGTAATGTAGGGCAGGTTGATTCACCAATTCGAGTAGATGCATACAGTTTAGGTCAATACAGAGAATCTGTGTGGATTGAACCAGGATCGAAAAAACCTTCTGCAACATTTAAAGGAACAACGTTTGATTCATTTGTTATTGATGCCAATAAACAAATGCCCGAAATCAATAGAAATAACAATTATTGGACAAAAAAGGGCTTGCTTCACCGAACAGAACCATTTAAGTTAGAATTATTGGCTGGAGATAATGAAGGAAACAAATGGAATAATTTTTGGCTCCCTGCTTTTGGGCTAAATGTATATGATAAGTTTATGCTTGGAGCAATCTTCCACAATCAAACAATTCCTAAAAACAAATTTGAATATACGATTGCACCGCTTTATTCTTTTGGAAGAAAGACAATTTCTGGTTTCGCAGATTTAAATTATGCTTGGCTGCCCGCTAAAAATATCAGAAAAACAACCTTAGGTATTTCGACAAAAACATTTGGTAATGGATTAGTTGCACAGGTTGGACCAGATCCTGTAGATAATGATCTTACAGGAACCTATATTACTATTCAACCCTATTTAGATCTTCAAATTGGGAAACCAAAAGCAAAAACTTATTTCAAACAAGGATTAAATTTAAAAGGGCATTATATTCTTGAATCAGGAGAGTTACGTTCCAGTAATTTAACTGGAGGATCATTAAAGTATAATTTTAAATACAACAGAGGGGTTCATGATTTTGCTGCAAAAGTAAAATTTGATTACTACAATGTAATAAATAGTCTAGATGTAATTGAAGATAATTTGGACCTATTAAATGCTGGTTTAACACTAGAGTATAAACTGAGCTATTGGGAAGAAAAAGGAAAAGAACTAGAATTGCGTTTCTTTGCAGGGCAAAATTTATTTTATAATGGCACCGAAGATGGACGCTATGGCTATTCGTTAGGAGGTCAATCTGGGACACAAGACGTCACTTACGAACAATACTTATTTGGACGTAACGAAACGAATGGGTTTTGGTCAAATCAACGAATCGAGAACCAAGGAGGATTTAAAACAGTAAGTGGTTTTGGTGTAACAAATGGTAGCCTTTTTTCTACTAACGTTGTTGCTGAAATTCCTTTTATTCCTTTACTAGTTGCTTATGCGGATTATGGATTGTTTGATAATGGAACAGACTTTGAATCAGCTTCTGACGCAGGGTTAGGAATTAGAATAAGGAATAAATTTTCTGTCTATTTCCCGCTTTATGAATCTTCAAATATAATTAATGCATACGAAGATGGGACACGCTATGCGGAGAAAATTAGATTTACACTTGACTTGACAGGATTAAAAATAGGAAGTCTTATTTCTAATGCGTTGTAAAATCGTTTGACTAACGCATTTTCCCCTTCTTTCCTTTGTTCATTTGTGCCATTCGCATCTGATTACGAGAAGTTGCACGGCCCATCTGACTTTTTAAGTCTTTAATATAATCAGCAAGCATTCCTTTCGTATCTAATTTTTTAGCCTCGTTTAATAAGGTTTCAGCTTCCCTTCTTCTTCCTGTTTGCATACAAATTGCACCAATATTCATTTTGGCCATAGCTTTATCATGATCCTTATTTAAACCAATGCTTAGCGCTTTACGAAATAAAGATTCTATTTGACCCATTGAAGATGAATTAGAGTTTGCAATTCCATTTAAATAGAAAAAATAAGCTCTTTGCCCACGCAGTAAGAATTGAGGGTGCTTAATTCGATTTAAATATTTTTGAGCCTTTTCCATATTTTGCTGACGCATTTGCAATGCCGCAAGAATTAAATTTTCATTTCTGAAAATAAATAACCCAAGTAAAGCCGTTATAAAAATAAAGACAATACCCCATCCCCAATAACCATCATAAAAAAGATAGATTGTGAAAAAAAGAGATGAAAGTGTAAGAACAGATTTTATTATTAATCCAATCATTTTATTTTAAATTTTAATCAATTGTAGCGATACATTTTAACTCTATAGCAATTGGTGTTGGCAAACTATTTATTTCTACCGTGGTTCTGCAAGGTTGGTTTTCCTTAAAATACTCTGCATAAACTTTATTATATACATGAAAATCACGTTTCATATGCACCAAAAAAACGGTAACGTCAACCAAGTTTTCCCATGAAGAACCAGAAGCTTCAAGAATTAATTTAACATTATCAAAAACTGAACGACACTGTGCTTCAAAATCAAAGGACTTAAAATTTCCATTATGATCAAGTTCTAAATCTGGAACAGCTGAATCGTTTTGATCAGACCCCGCGACCCTTGGCCCAACACCAGAAAGAAAAAGAAGATTCCCTACTTTTCTCGCATGTGGATACAAGCCCACAGGCTTTGGAGCATTTGAAGTACTGATTTTTTCAGACATAGAGTTCAATTTTTTACAAATATACCCATTTGAATGATTCAGCTAAAAATCAAATAAGTTTTTTCAATGCTTTTTCATGTGTTAATAGGATGGAAAAACTAATCTCTTTGATTTCGTATATTTGCTTTAATACTATGCGAAAACAAAACGGACTCTGCGCTGCAATAGGATTCTTATTATTACTTGTCTCTTTATATTTTGGAGCAAGTGTACATAATGCAAATACCAATAGCCTGATTACATATTTAAATGAAGCAGATCATATTTATCATTATGATAAAGCATTAGTTCCAAAATTGAACTATCAAGCCGCATTGTTTACTTTTCCATTAATTCTAATGATTTTTGTAGTTGAGGTCATAATAGCAATAAAATCAAAAATGCGACAGGTTAAAAATATCGGAATTGGATTAAGTATTGCCTCTTTAATCATTGCTATTGTGGCAGTTTTAATTCTGTTAAACCCAACTGCATATGATTTTAGCCTTTGGGGATATGTTTGGATAACAATGGGAATCTTTATCGTTGCAGGCAATATTATTTCGATTTTTTTGAAAGGAAACCAATAAAAAGGTTTAATCTGAGATACAACTTTAACAAAAAATTAACTTTCTTTCATTTGTAACTATCTGTTTGTTAATCGTTTAAAAAATTGGCATAACCATTGCAATGATCGTAATATGTTTAATTAAAAAAATAACTATTATGATCGCAAAAAAAAATCCAAAGGCGGATTTAGAGAAAAAAAGATTCGCCTTTTTTCAAATCGGACTTCTAGTGGCAGGGTCACTTACTTTAGCTGCATTTGAGTATTCATCTGCACACCTTGAGCAAACTAAAGTAGCATCAATTAATGATGTACCTGGAATTTATGCAGAGCCTGCACCTCAAGACCCTTTTCAACAACCTGAGCAACCACAGAAAAAAAAGCAAATTGCCTTAATCATTGATGACGTAAAAGTAGTGGACAAAATTCTTCCAGATAATTCTGCAATTGTAGCTGATAAGGGTTCAGAAATAATTGATTTTGGTGATGATGACGGAGATGACGGAGATGAGTATGTTTTTGCTACAGTAGAGCCTGAAAAAATTATCGATTTTCCTGATATTGTGCCAAGTTTCCCTGGTGGAGAATCGGCAATGATCAAATTTATCAGAAATAATATACAGCTTCCAGATTATATTCCTCCGTATGATTCGGGAACGCTTTATGTGCAGTTTGTTGTCAATAAAGATGGTTCTATCGAACAAGTTGATGTTGTAAAAGGATTATCATTCGAATTAGATAATTCAGCACAAAAGGTTGTTAAAAGTATGCCCAGATGGAAAGCAGGCGAACAAGCTGGAAAACCTGTTCGTGTGAGATTTACCCTCCCAATTCAAATCGGATCGAATTAGTTCTAACCCAGAACCAAATGAATGAAGCCTTCTGCAATAATTTATTGTAGGAGGCTTTATTGTTTCACTTATTTTATAGTAAGTTAAAACTGAATGAAAAAAGATAAGATATAGAATTAAATTTATCAAAGAATTGGAAAAACGTTAAAAAGACCTTGACAATGTTTAATTACTTGTTATTCAGTTTTTTACAATATACACTTATAGCCTTGTTCTACTCCTTTAGTAGAACATGTCAGGCACTTTATCAAAAAGAATAAAATAATTTATCTATCCACGCAACTTTTTTTATTTAAATAGAGTCTACTCTAATGAAAAACGCAATCATATTGTCTTATATTTGGATTTTAGGATAATTGATTAAATTAATAAATATCAAAGATGAATACTTTAAAAAGATTATTTCTCTTAGTAGCAATTACAGTTGCCTCTTCGTCGTTTGCACAAACTTCGACTGAAGCAATTGATTATGGTTCAGCTACTGTGAGCAGCGCATATTGTATTGAACTGGATGATTCTCAGCCAATTCAAGAATATTATGTAGCAAGTGCATCAAGTTTAGGTTGGTCTTCTGTAGAAAACGCAGCAAAAATGTGTGGATTCCATAGAAACAATTTAATTACGTTGCAAGAAGATTATGCAAATGGAGACATAATTATCCGAATTCACACGGATAGAACATATGAGTCAAGAGACGTAATCTGGTGGAATAACTATCTGCAAGGTATTTGCGAATAATCAATTAAATCTAAGACTTAACAATTATGTTTTTAATAAAAAAGACTAAAGCAATTTTGGGTACGCTTGCCCTTTTGCTCGCTGGATTGACATCTTACGGTCAATTAGATGGCGGAAATGCTTATATGGTAGCCGACGGGGTAAATGTCGCTATTGATGGTCCTAAAGGAAAAGAAGGAACTGGAATGAGCACACTATTTAATTTTAGAGGTGGATCTGGAGGTACTCCTTGTGGTTTCGTTTCGGATCCTGATGCTACTGGATGGGATCCATTATTATTTAATGGAGATTATTTCACACCAGGGGCACCAGAAAATGGGTGGGGATTAGAATTTGGAGGAATGACATATAACAATAATGCAGGTTTTGCGGATTTTGATATTATGCCAGACCCTTTAAAACCAATTTCTCATACAGTTGACGGATCATGTGTTACTGTTGAATGGGAAGGCGCTGTTGATGGCGTTATTGTTAATATTAAGTATCACCTTTCTGTTGATGCATTATTTTATACTACAGAGGTTACTTTAATTAATAACTCTGGAGCTGATATTATTGATCTTTATTACCATAGAAATGTGGATCCAGATAACAATCAACCAATTGGTGGAACATTTACAACGACAAATACAATCGTTTCTCAACCAAGTGGAACATGTCAAAAAGCATTAGTTTCTGCTGAACAATTCTTACCGCATGATTCTTATTTAGGATTTGGAGCATTAGGAGATAAATTCCGTGTTTCTCATGGAGGTTTTGCAAACAGAGATGCATCTGATATTTGGAATGGTGTAGGTGGATTAACTGGAACTGTTGGTGCAGTTGCAGTAATGGATCAAGCAATTTCAATTGCGTATAAGTGTGATTTATTAGACACAGATACAGCTAACTTTACATATGCAATTGTATTAAGTGAAGATGCAGTTGAAGAAGCATTCTCAAGTTTATATTATATCGATTTCTCTTCAATTGGTGGGAGCGGAGGCGGATTAATTAACCAATGTAATCCTACTGTGGATACAGCAACTTCATGTAATGGAGTTCCTGTTACATTGAGTGTTGATGGGCCGAATGCTGGAGATTACACATGGACATGGGAATCAGAACCTATTGATACGGATTTTGATTCAACTGGGCCAGTAACGGAAGTTTCTCCTGGAGAAACAACAACTTATACAGTGACAGGAGATCCAATTTCTGAATGTCTTGTTAACTCGATTTCAAAAACAATTATTGTTGAATTTTCAGAAGGACCGGACATTAGTATTACAGATCCTGGACCTTTCTGTGAAGAATTTGATATTACAACACTAGAATTTTCAGACCTTAATAGTACGGTTGATCCGAATATTGTTTTCTTAACAGAATGTCCTGATAGTGCATCACAAATTGCTCCTGAATTCGTTGGACCTACTATGGGACCAGATGACGAGGTTTGGTTATTAATTGGAGATACTGCTGGAGGATGTTTTGATAAGCAACAAGTAATTATAGACTTTGGTGGATTAGGAGCTGCCGGAGTAGACAGTACAATTATGCTTTGTGGTACTGATGGAACATTATTAGACCTTCATGATTTAATCGAAGAAGGAGCAAATCCTTTAGGAGATTTTGACGAAACAACATTCTCAGGACAATTTACAGAGTCTACAGGAATATTAGATGTTTCTGGATTAAGCGGAACATTTACATTTACTTATTCTGTAGATGGGGTAGGAGCTTGTCCTCCAGATGAAGCAACATTTACTGTTGTAGTATTTGGACAACCAGAAGCTGATTTTGAATATGAAGTTGACGGAAACTCTTCTGCGGATGGATTAGCAAGTACTTGTATTATTAATACGGTAGATTTTGTTAATGAATCTACTGTCCCTGGAGGATCTACAATTACTTCTTACGATTGGGATTTTGGAGATGGAACAGGATCAAGTACAGAGAATCCTTCTCATACATATACTGATGTAGATACTTATACAATTACATTGACTGTAACAACAGCAGATGGATGTACAAGTACATTTACAAAAGAGATCATTATCTATACAGAACCTATCTTAGATATCATCTTTAACGACCCAACTTGTAATGGATTTACAGATGGATCAATAACTGCATTTGTTGCAGGAGGAAGTGGATCTTTTGATATTGAGATTGAAGATGAAGGAGGTACAATACTTAACGTTCCGGGATCAAACACAGCAAACACATTAGGAGCAGGAATATATACAATTACTGTTGTAGACCCATCTGGATGTGATGCAACTGGAACAATTATTCTAACAGATCCACCAGCATTGGATGTGTTCTTTAGAGTAGATGATCCACTTTGTTATGATGATTTTGGATGTATCGTTATCGATTCAGTTACTGGAGAAGGAATTAACAATCCAATTAGCTACTTCTGGGCTCCTGTAACAAATGTTATGAATGGTTTAGATGCAGATTCAGTTAAAGTTCTTGGAGGTACGTATACACTTACAGTAAATGATTCTAAAGGATGTTCTAACGTAATTGACATTACTGTAGATCGACCAGATTCATTATTCTTTAATGGTGACACTGGATTTGATCCTGCTTTCTGTAGAGTATTTGATTTCCAAAATGGAAATGGGCAAGTGTTCGCATCAGCTTCTGGAGGAACACCTGATTATACATACTTATGGACTGATTTATCTGACCCTACATCAACAACAACAAACACCACTTGGGGAGGTAGAAATCCTGGAGACTATTTAATTGTCGCAACAGATGCTAATGGATGTACGATTGAACGAACAGTTACAGTTGATTCATTAAATCCAGTAGCTTCATTCACGACAGTTTCTGATGATTTAAATTCAGATTGTCAAGGAGTAGGACCTGTTGAAGTAGAATTCTGTAATACGTCAATTAACTTTGCTAATCCATTAAATCCATTGGCAGATACAACATTCTTCTGGAACTTGGATTGCCCTAATGGTACGTGGCAAATAAGTGAAGATATCAATGAAAAATTTGATACTCTCTTCCCACTAAAGGATGTTACATATACCGTTGATGTTGCATTAGTAGCAACGAATAAGAACGGATGTACGGATACAACAAAGAAAACGATTACGATTTTTGCTGATCCAGTAATTCCACCGTTAAATATCTTTACACC
>CAYPZN010000050.1:0-27343 GCA_964415335.1 uncultured Crocinitomix sp. | reverse complement strand
TAGCTTTAAGCATGTTACCGTAAACTTGATTTAAATCAGTTAAGTTTTTAGATAACATTGCCATATTCTCTTTATACAATCTTGTATCTTCAACAGAATCGCTCAAGTTAGACATCATTTCAGTCACTTGTGCTTGGAATTTTTCTGTAGACTCTAAATGAGAGCTAGATCCTTTTAATTGTAATTCATATACATTGTTTAAAGCAGCTAAGTTAGTAGAAACTTTAACTAATTGCTCTCCAAAAGAAGCCCCTTCTTCTGCCCCAGAAGCTAATCCTAAGATAGATTCAGATGCTCTTTCATATGTATTTGATAATCCTTTTACTTGTTCAGAAGCACTTTCTAAACTAGCTACATAAGAATCAGTTGCTGCAGCAGCTCCTGAAACTGCTTTAAGCCCTTCAGCGTTGTCGCTTAACGTACGGATTCCGTCACCTAATCTATTTAACAACTCAGCATCAATTTTAGCTTCTTCTAATAAGTTATCAAATTGCTCTGTAATTCCAGTAACGGTTCCACCGCCACCGCCACCACCGTGAACTAATCCTGACTCACCCTTTTCATCTAAGTATGCGTGTAAATCAAAATCTTCATCATGTGCTAGTGCTAATTCTGGGTATACCAATTCCCATTTTGGATCTTCATGTAGAGGTTCAAAAGCTGAGAAAAAGAAGATCACCGCCTCAGTTAATAGCCCTACAATAAGCATTGGTCCTGCACCTGGCCAGTGCATAATTTTAAATAATGCTCCTAAGATTACGACTGCTGCACCAATACCGTACAGTTTCGCCATAAATAATTTCCATTTTTTAGTTCCTGGTCTCATAGTTCCTTGCTTTTAGTTTAACATTTATTTATTTGGTTTATTTATTTGATTGCTTATCTCAACTCGATATCTGACTTCAATTCTTCTCCTCCTTCTTTAGAGAAATCTGCTCCACCACGTCCGATATGCGTTTGAACACATCTAAATCCTACATAAGATTTAGCGGTATCCTGATATTCGTATGTTCTTGTACCAGTTTGTAGATAATAACCGATATCTTTCCAAGAACCTCCTCTAATTACTTTTCTTTTCATTGATGGTGGATCCCAATCCATTGCATGATATCTGTACTCTGGGCTTAAGTCATGTGAAAATTCATACACTGATTCATCAAATGCTGTTTCTGTCCATTCGGCAACGTTTCCAGACATACAATATAATCCATATCCATTCGGATTATAAGAATAAGCTTTAACCGTATAGAATCCTCCATCATCAAAATATCTACCTCTTAGAGGTTTGAAGTTACCTAACATACATCCACCAGCGTTTCTAATGTAAGGTCCTCCCCAAGGGTATGGACTATGTTTTAAATTACCTCTTGCAGCATACTCCCATTCTCCTTCTGTAGGTAATCTAAAATCTTGTACCCATAGTGAACCAACACTACCTAACCAATTGTTTAGTTTTTGTGTTCTCCAAACAGAGAATGCTTTTGCTTGCACCCAAGTAACACCTACAACAGGATAGTTGTCATACGCAGGATGCCAAAAATACATATTTGTCATTGGATCATTAAATGAATAAGTAAAATCTCTTACCCAACATAATGTATCTGGATAAACATTAATTACTTCATCAATAATAAAACGGCTTCTATCTTCATGCGACCGCAATGCATTGTTTTGACCTTTTTTATTGAAATGCCCTAAATCTTTATCTAATCCAGAAGGTTCTCCAGTAAATGGATGAACTGGATTCTTCAAATCTCTATGTTGTGGGTCTAATGATGGGTTTACAAATTCTCCATCACTATCATACCCATTTCTAACAATATTTACTCGACCTTTTCTAGCAGCTTCCTGAAGATCAATCCAATAATATCTAAATCTTAACTTTCGAGTATCAATATCTCTTCTTTTGTAGAAACGTTCGTTTGGACGTAAATACATATCTGAGATCAAAGGAATAATTTGATTTTCTTTAATTCCTCTTGTTTTCCAAGAAAGCGGGAATAATTCTCTATTAATGTAAGGTTCAGAAGGATCAAATTCTTTCCACTCAAGGTTTGTCTCATCATAATAGATATCTGGATGATTTAACATCTCTCCTATATCTTCCTCTGGAATCTCATCATTTCCTGTAGGGTTTGTATTTTCATAGATTTTTTCTAAGAAAATTGAATCACGCACCCAATAAACGAATTCACGATATTCATTGTTTGTGATTTCCGTTTGATCCATATACATTGCAGGTATCGAAACCACGTGTGAACGTGATTGATGCAAAAATGGAACATCTTGATCGCTACTTCCCATTGTATAAGAACCGGACGGAACGTATACCATACCCAGCGGAATCTCTGGAAAAAATGTCTTTCTTCCCTGCACACCGGTCAGATGACCAGTACCTGAATTACAGCTTGTCAACAACAACGCTGTAACTACTACTACAAAAACCATTAATTTCTTCATGCTACCTTTGTTTTTTCTACCAATCTTTATTCTTTCGACTATCAGGACTTAATAAGGGTTAGGTCTTCTATTAACGAGAGTATTCTAATTAGGTTACAATTTATTTTACTTTATTGTAAAATGAATGGATTACCATGACGAGGTACAATAGGAGCAGGTGGGAATATACAATAATTCACCATCAGCTCATGTGTTCCTCTAGAATATGCGCTTAAAGGATTAGTTACAATATCAAAAGAATATCCTATTTTTAATAAATCTTTATTTTTATTTTGACTCGGAGAGAATCCATAACCGATTAACAATCCGATCGCATCAGACAAGCGATAACTTGCTCCACCCCAGAAATAAGCTTGATCACTAATCCAGTAATCTGCTAAAACACTCAAATCAAAAACAGTTGTTGCCCCATCAGCTTTTAACAAAAAACTAGGTTTCAACAATAGTTGTTTACTTGTACCTAAAGCACTTCCCAGGTCATAATTATACCCTGCTAAAACATAATAATGCCTTGCGATTGAAAAGTTAATCTTGTCTAATGAAGCAGGCGCCAAATGTGTTGAAGAAAGCCCTACATAATAACCTTCTTTACCTGTCCAATACAAACCAAAATTTGCATCAAAACCTGTTGCTGCTATCGGATTTTCTATTTGAGAAATAACGGCATCAAAATCAGTTGTAGGCGGAACCCAATTTGGTCTAAACCCTACATTTATTATCCCTAGTCCTAAACCTCCACTCAATGTTCCAAACGGTGTTGGAAAATGATATGCGCCATTTAATACAACTGTATTATTTCGTTGAAATCCGATTGCATCATTCAAAACAGAAACACCAACTCCGATTCCTCCAGGTCCTAACGTTACATTTTGCAAGTTTCCTTGTGCAGTAAAGCTTGTTGTATTTGGCGCGTCTTGAACACGATCCCATTGATTTCTATAATGTAATGCTCCACAGAAACCTTTAAACCCAGTTGTTGCTGGATTGAAATTCGTTCGATTGAACATGTACTGTGTAAACTGTTTATCTTGTTGTGCATTAACAAAACTGATTGACAAACAACATAATACTAAAGATAAAACTTTCTTCATAAATTAGTTTTTTCTATACCATTTAACGTCGGAACGCTCCAACAAGTGGCTAAAATAAATAAAAATTCTTGAAAACTAGATTTTTGTTTCAAGTATTTTCAATTTCTACTCAAGGATTTTAACGCTTAAGATAACTTCTTAAATGTTCTCAACCACAAATCAGGCAGTTCATTTTTTAGTGCGTTTTCATAATCCTCATAATTACATGGTACGAGCAAATGTCGCTGAAGTTTCACTCCTTTAATTTTTGGATACGGGACTTCCATCCACCACCGGTTACTTTTATCACTTTTATAAAAGATAATTTCATCTTTAAAATCATCTATTGATACACGATATTTTAAGTATGCCTTTTTACTACCTATGGGATAATCTTGTTTTCTAAGATTAAATCCTTCGAGGAAGTACCAAATCATTTGGGCCAATAAATTAAGATCACTTTTGTAGCCCAACCCATTTTCATTAGAAAAGTTAAATAATCCTAAGCTTGAAAGTTTATCACTAATTCCCGCATAACGCATTACTCTGCAAGCGTCTTCTCCATATAAACCATTCGGAAGATGTTTTTGATTGCTCTTATAATCAGAACTACGAATTGCGTTTAAATCAAAACTTAGAATATCTGCATTTCGCAACAATGGCTCTGCAATCTTTTCATTTGAATAAAAATCTCCTAATCGAAATGAATCAAAATAAAGTTGATCAAGCAATTCCATCTCTTTTGGATTTATCAAATAGGATTGATAACAGAAAAGCGAATAGTTAAACAAGTAGTTTGGCTTATGTAAAACAATTTTATTGAGCCAACCAGATGAATCAATAGGCTCTTCTAACTCTCCTAAATCAAGACTTGCGTCAACACTTATTAAATTAATTGTTTGCTCTAATTTTTCATAAGCCTGATAAATAGGATATGTCAAATCTTGACTACCTCCTATAATTAGAGGGAAAACATCTCCCTTAACAAGTTCTGAAACGACTTCTTTTAGTGCTAAATAAGTATCTTCAATAGAGTTTCCTGGATTTATAACACCTAAATCATAAATAGTTGATTTCCAATCTCCTTTAAAAAGTTGAAAAAAAGCATTTCGAAAATCATCAATCCATTCTAGACCTGACTGCTCTGTAGAATTTCTATATTCTGGGACATATATTAAAGCAACACTTCCTGATATCGGAAATTCAAAATCGTTATCCTTAGAAGCGTTTATAACAGAACCTATCTGTCCATCTTGATAGCCTTCTAATGAACTGTACTTACTAAAATAAATGCTTATGTCTTTCACTTAAGGTTTTAATAGTATGGTAAAATGATTATTTCTTTTTCTTACGTTTTGGTTTTGGTTGATTTTTGGAAATCTCAACACATTCTTCGTAACTTAACTCTGCTGGCTCAACATCTTTTGGCAGCTTGAAATTTTTCTTTCCTATTTTTAAATATGCTCCATAGCGCCCATTTAAAAGCTGCATAGATTCATCTTCTTTAAATAGCTTTATAATTCTATTCCTGTCTTCTTCTCTTTTTATTTCAATCAATTCTATTGCTCTTTCTATAGTCATATTATCGAGCGAATCTCCATTTGCTTCTTTGATTGAAACAAAAAGTTTATTCAACTGAACATAAGGTCCAAAACGTCCCTTATTGATTTTAACTGGTGTTTCTTCATATTCTCCAATCACTTTAGGAAATTTGAATAATTCAAGCGCTTCTTCAAGCGAAATCGTTTGAATACTTTGATCTTTTTGTAAGGAAGCAAACTTTGGTTTTTCCTCATCATCTTGCTCTCCAATTTGAACCATTGGTCCAAATCTTCCTATTCTTGCATAAATATTTTTACCCGTTTTTGGATCTTCTCCTAACAATCGTTCTCCTGAAGCTCGTTCAGAATTTTCAATTGTATCCTCCACTTTAACATGAAACGGCCCGTAAAATTCAGAAATCATTTTCGTCCATTGCACTAGTCCTTTCGCAATATCATCAAATTCTTTTTCTACACTTGCAGTAAAATTGTAATTCATAACCTGATCAAAATGTTCCATTAAAAATTCAGTTACCACACGACCAATGTCTGTCGGAATCATTTTCCCTTTATCGCTTCCTGTTTTCTCTTTACTCTCACTTTCCTCCAGCTTACCTTCAGACAATGAAATGACCTGATAAGAGCGCTCCACCCCTTCTTTTTCACCTCTTTCTACATATCCTCTTTTTTGAATCGTAGAAATTGTTGGAGCATATGTTGATGGTCTACCAATTCCCAATTCCTCTAATTTTTTCACTAAACTTGCTTCAACATACCTTGCTGGAGGGCGCGAAAAACGCTCTGTTGACGAAATTGATTCAGGAGAAATAACATCTCCTTCATTTAAAGGAGGTAATAGCCCTTCTACTTCATCATCTTCAGCATCAATTTGAGATTCTAAATAAACTTTTAAGAAACCGTCAAATTTTACTATCTCTCCTGTTGCAGTAAATTCTTTCCCTTTTGGCGCATCAATTTTTATTGACGTACGTTCGAGTTGTGCTTCGGCCATTTGAGATGCAATTGATCTTTTCCAAATTAATTGATACAGACGTTCTTCATCTGATTCCGCCACAACTTCGTGTAAAGCAAAATTCGTAGGTCGAATCGCCTCATGCGCTTCTTGCGCCGAGTTTGATTTTGTCTTGAATTGTCTGAACTTATAATACTCTGACCCATAAGCTTTATTTATCTCTGCTTTAGATGCATCAACAGCTGTTTGAGATAAATTAACCGAATCTGTTCTCATATATGTTATATGCCCTGCTTCATACAATCGCTGAGCAACGGACATTGTTCTAGACACAGAAAATCCCAATTTCAAACTTGCCTCTTGTTGAAGAGTTGATGTTGTAAAAGGTGCTGTTGGATTCTTTTTTGCAGGTTTTTTTGTAATACTATTTACCTTAAAATTATATCCAATGCAATCTTCAATAAATCCTTTAGCATCTTCTTTCGAATTAAACTGACCTGTTAATTTAGCCTTTAGATTAGCTTTATCAACTTTGAAATTAGCATCTGTTCGAAAGAAACTTTTTGTTTCAAATTTTTCTATCTCATGCTCTCTTTCAACAACAAGTCGAACAGCTACAGACTGAACTCGTCCTGCAGATAGAGAAGGTTTTACTTTTCTCCACAATACTGGAGACAATTCAAAACCAACCAAACGATCCAAAACTCGCCTTGCTTGTTGTGCATTTACTAAGTCCTGATCTATTTCTCTAGGATTCGCGATTGCATCTAACACTGCTGTTTTTGTAATTTCATTAAAGGTTATTCTCTTATATCCTTTTTTATCCAAACCTAATGTCTCTTTTAAGTGCCATGAAATAGCTTCTCCTTCTCGGTCCTCATCAGATGCAAGCCAAACTTCGTCAACTGTTTTTACTGTTTTCTTAAGTTCAGTGATAATTTTCTTTTTATCAGTAGAAACAATATATTTTGGTGCGAAACCATTTTCTACATCAATTGATCCGTCTCCCTTCGCTAAGTCTCTTACATGACCGTAACTTGACATTACTATAAAATCAGTTCCTAAATACTTTTCAATTGTCTTTGCCTTTGCAGGTGACTCCACGATTACAAGGTTCTTTCCCATATCTTAATATTGCGTTGCAATTTTATACTTGTATTTATTATAAGCTCTAAAAAGAGTGGTTCAAAATTAGAAATGAAATTTCATTTAAACGAAAAAAAAATTCGAAAAAAGTGAATTCCTGTCTTATTATTATGAAATAATAACTTTTTTCCAAATGACCTTTAATGTTCTAAAAAAATCTTAAAAATCGTTAAATTAACTCATGACATATTGTCAGAGAACCCAATTATTCGCTAAATTTGTGTCGAAAAGTAAATCTGTCAGATGAGTAAGTTAAATTTAGAAGAGAAAGTAATTGATGAAGAGAAACAAGGTAGTCCAACTATGGTTTCTAAAACAAACGAAGGGAATGGAAAAAAACTCTATTTAGAAAGCTACGGTTGTCAAATGAATTTTTCTGATAGTGAGATTGTCGCTTCTATTTTATCTAAAGAAGGTTATTTAACTACGCGAAATTCTGAAGAAGCAGATGTAATTTTAATGAATACATGTTCAATTCGTGAAAATGCGGAACAACGTGTTAGAAATAAATTAAGCCAATACAACAAAAGAAAAAAGAAAAACCCTTCACTCGTGATTGGAGTTTTGGGTTGTATGGCAGAACGTCTTAAGCAAAATCTATTAGATCAAGAAAAATTGGTAGACCTTGTTGCTGGGCCAGATTCTTATCGAGACTTACCAAACCTTATTGAAGAAGTAGAAGGTGGTCAAAAAGCGGTTAACGTTTTACTTTCAAGAGAAGAAACCTATGCAGATATTTCGCCAGTTCGATTGGGGCAAGGAGGAGTTACAGCTTTTATCTCTATCATGAGAGGTTGTGATAATATGTGTTCTTTTTGTGTTGTCCCTTTTACACGAGGGAGAGAAAGAAGCAGAGATCCTAGATCAATTGTACAGGAGGCAAAAGAACTATTTAACAATGGTTATCGAGAAGTAACTCTTTTGGGACAAAATGTAGATAGCTATAAATGGAACATTACAAAGAAAGGTGAAGTCATTGATGACACTCAACCTGTAGTTTCTTTTGCCCAATTAATGGAGAGGGTTGCAAAAGTTAATCCTGATTTAAGAATTCGATTTTCGACTTCTCATCCAAAGGACATGACAGATGATGTACTTCATACCATGGCGAAATATGAAAATATTTGCAATTATATTCATCTCCCTGTCCAATCTGGAAGCTCTGAGGTTTTGAAACGAATGAATCGTGGTTACACAAGAGAATGGTATCTTGATCGGATTGCTGCCATTAAACGAATTGTCCCTGAAGCAGGAATATCGACGGATATTATTACTGGTTTTTGTGGAGAAACAGAAAAAGATCATCAGGCTACAAAGCATTTGATGGAAGAAGTGGGATATGACTTTTCTTATATGTTTTTCTATTCTGAGCGACCAAAAACGTTGGCTGAACGAAAATTTGAAGATGACATTCCAGAAGAAATAAAGAAGAAACGACTAAATGAGGTTCAAGAATTACAAGCTAAATTATCTTTTGCCAGCAATGAAAAGACTGTAGGAAAAACTTATCGTGTACTTATCGAAGGCACTTCCAAGCGATCAGATGATTTTGTTTACGGTAGAAATTCACAAAATGTCACAACAATCTTTCCGAAAGAGGATTTTAACCCTGGTGATTATGCAAATGTAAAAATCACTGAATTTACAAGCGCTACTTTAAAAGGTGTTGCCGTTAAAAACTAATTATGGAGCTACAGCAAATAAAACAGCGTTTTGGAATTATTGGTAATTCTGGAGCTTTAAATCAAGCGCTTCATATTTCAGCTCAGGTTGCCCCAACTGACATTAGTGTATTAATTACTGGCGCAAGTGGTACAGGAAAAGAAGTAATGCCTAAAGTAATCCATCAATTGAGTGCTCGAAAACACGGCGCATATATTGCGGTAAACTGTGGTGCAATTCCTGAAGGAACAATAGATAGCGAATTATTTGGTCATGAAAAGGGTTCTTTTACTGGAGCTCATGACCAGCGAAAAGGTTATTTTGAAGTTGCTGATAATGGAACTATATTTTTAGATGAAGTTGCAGAACTTCCGCTTACAACTCAAGTAAGACTTCTTCGTGTATTAGAAACAGGTGAGTTTATTCGTGTAGGATCCTCTCAGCCCATTAAAACAAATGTTAGAATTATTGCTGCTACAAATGAAAATATGCAGGAAGCGATTCAAAAAGGGAAATTTCGAGAAGATTTATTTTATCGTTTGAGTACAGTTCCTATTAAACTACCACCTCTCCGTCAGCGAAAAGAAGACATTCATTTACTCTTCAGAAAATTTGCTGCTGACTTTGCTGAAAAATATAGAATGCCAGCAATTCGGCTTTCTCCTGAAGCTATTCACATTTTAACAAATTATAATTGGCCTGGAAATATTCGTCAGTTAAAAAATGTGACAGAACAAATTTCGGTTGTAGAAAATTCACGTGAAATTTCAGGGGATATTTTAAAATCGTATTTACCTGACTACAATGCTAGTAATCTACCTGTAATAGCTGGCAGTAAGGATTCTGATTCGAATTTTAGTGAAAGGGATATCCTTTACAAAGTTTTGTTTGATATGAAGAGTGATTTGAGTGAATTAAAAAAGATGGTAATTAATTTGCTTAAAACTGGAACCAATGATTTGAGTCATGAAGATCGCGCAGAGATGATTTCTAAACTTTATCAAGAAAATTCATCTATTAACCAAACTGGCAACCTCCTTTCTGAGCCCGTCAACTACCCTACTTCACCTATAATTAATAACGAAACTGATTTTTCAAATGGTTATGAAGAACATGTAGAAGTTGAAGAATCGCTGTCGTTAGAAGACAGAGAAAAAGAATTGATTCAAAAAGCACTTGAAAAACATAGAGGTAAACGTAAATACGCTGCTCAGGATTTAGGAATATCTGAACGAACACTTTATCGAAAAATAAAAGAATACGACTTAAAATAAGCCTACAAGGTTTTCGTTATGTTTACTATGAAAAATCAATTTATCATCTACATAATATCATTTTTACTGACTGCATGTAGTGTTGAATATGGTATGATTGATGGCAGTATTGATGCGGACACTTTTTCGGTTGAATTATTTGAAGAACAGGCTGCAAACGCGCCGTCAGGCTATGGTGCTGTTTATACAGATTTCTTGAAAGATTACATGATTTCTAGAACAAAACTTAACTTAAAAAAGGAAAATGCTGATATCGAAATTTTTGGCAGAGTTACATTTTTCAATACTTCTCCCGTTTCAGTTACTTCTAATGAAGGCGCTGGATCGGCTCAAATTAGTCGTTTAAATGTTACCATAGCAGTTTCTGTTATAAATAATGTAAATGAAGAACAAAGTTTTGAATCTAATTTTAGTCAGTTCTCTGATTTTTCAGCGGACCAAGATTTATCTGCAGTGCAAGATGAGTTATTAGATGATATCAACGAAAAACTATCCCAAGACATCATTAATCGTTTAACTAGTAACTGGTGATTTCGGGAGAAAAAATAGCGCAGTATATTACCGATTTCAATGGAATTGAATTAGAAACTATTGATGATTTATCTGCTTTAACCGCAAAATTTCCTTATTGCAGTAGTTTGTTTATTCTAAAATTAAAACACCTTGCTTTAACTAATCACATTGATTTTGAAAACGAATTAAAGAATGCCGCAGCTCATGTATCAGACCGAGAGCAATTGTATGCAGCAATTCATTCCAGCACTGAGAAAATCCCTTTAGAAAAAGAAGAAACCTTAGTTGTTAATGAAGAATCGAATCAAGAATCAACTTCAACTGATTTTGAAAGTAAAGAAGTAGAGGAAGACAATGGAAATGATTTAGAAGAAAAAACGGAAGATATTGATGAATTGGATCTTATTATAAATACAACTGCAATTGACACCAATTATGTTTCTTCGATTAAAGAAGAAATAAGTAAAGACGAAACGTTTGAAATAGATCAAATGTCTACTGTTGAAATCAATAATAATGAAACGGAAGTAAAAAAACAGCCCGCTTTAGAACAACAGCAACAACCTGACGAACCTCTTTCATTTATTGATTGGCTTAAACAAAAGCAAAAAGCGCAGAAAGAATTGGTTTCTGAGCCAGAAAAGAAGATACAGGAAGAACCGGAAATAATAGAAGAGGAAAAAGAATCTATTGACGATTTATTGGATCGTTTTATTAGTGAAGAACCAAAAATTTCAAGACCAGTAAAAGATTTTTATAGCCCTGCAAAAAATGCAAAGAAAAGTATTGAAGAATCAATTGATCTTGTCTCTGAAACATTGGCGAAAATTCATGTCATGCAGAAGAATTATTCAAAGGCAATTTCGGCTTATGAACAATTAATTTTGTTATATCCAGAAAAAAAGACTTTCTTTGCAAGTCAAATTGAAAAAATAAAAGAAGAAATTAAAAATAAATAGTAATGGGAGTTTTATTTACAGTAATCGTATTAATTGCTTGTGTAGCGTTAATTTTATTTGTCTTAGTCCAAAATCCTAAGGGTGGTGGATTGAATTCAGAATTTGGTTCTGCAGTTCAGTTAGGTGGAGCAAAAAGAGCAACAGATATCTTAGAAAAAGGAACTTGGGGACTAGCAATTGGAATTGCTGTAATTTGTTTAGGTATGGCTGCCGGAGGAAACAATATTGTTGAAGGAGATTTCAACACCGACGAACTTGAAACAAACGCTGGAGATATTAGTACTGAAGATAACACAACAGGAGGTGGATTAGAAGTTGCGCCTTCAAATCCAGACCTTCCAATAGGAAACTAATCCAAAAAATAAATCATTTAAAAATGTCAGTATGTCATTCATACTGACATTTTTTTTGCTCAAAATTACGATTAAAGTGTAATTTTGACATTGTAAGTTATAAATGTGCTTTTGGCATAAATTATGACTGCTAAAACATATTAAAATTTAAACAAGTAATCAAAAAATAAAATTATGTTAAAACCATTAGCAGACAGAGTTCTTATCGAATCTGCACCGGCAGAAGAAAAGACGGCAAGTGGAATTATTATTCCGGATACGGCAAAAGAAAAACCACTTCAAGGTAAAGTAATTGCAGTAGGCCCTGGAAAAACAGATGAGCCTATGACGCTAAAAGAAGGAGACACCGTTCTTTACGGACAATATTCTGGAACAGAGATTAAATTAGACGGAACAACATATCTAATTATGCGTGAGTCTGATGTATACGGTGTACTTTAATTCGGTTAAACAAAATTAATTCATAAAAAATGGCAAAAGAAATTATTTTCGATATTGATGCAAGAGATCAATTAAAGAAAGGTGTAGACGCTTTAGCGAATGCAGTAAAAATAACATTAGGACCAAAAGGTAGAAATGTTGTTATCGACAGAAAATTTGGTGCTCCACATATTACTAAAGATGGAGTAAGTGTTGCAAAAGAAGTTGAATTGAGTGATCCAATAGAAAACATGGGCGCTCAAATGGTTAGAGAAGTAGCTTCAAAAACTGCTGATATTGCGGGTGACGGTACAACAACTGCAACTGTTCTAGCTCAATCAATAATCGCAACGGGATTAAAGAATGTTACTGCTGGAGCAAACCCAATGGATTTAAAACGAGGGATTGATAAAGGAGTTGCAACAATTGTTGCAAACCTTAAAACGCAATCTCAAGAGGTTGGTTCTGACAATGATAAAATTAAACAAGTTGCGACTATATCAGCGAACAATGATTCGTCAATAGGTAGTTTAATTGCTGAAGCAATGAAAGTTGTAGGAAACGAAGGAGTGATCACTGTAGAAGAAGCTAAAGGAACGGATACAGAAGTTAAAACTGTTGAAGGAATGCAATTTGACAGAGGCTATCTTTCTCCTTATTTTGTTACAAATGCTGACAAGATGATTGCTGAATTAGAAAATCCTTATATTCTAATTTACGATAAGAAAATTTCAAATATTCAAGAAATTCTTCCAGTATTAGAGCCTGTTGCTCAATCAGGAAAACCACTTTTGATTATTGCAGAAGATATTGATGGAACTGCATTATCTACATTGGTAATTAACCGTTTAAAAGCAGGATTAAAAATCGCGGCTGTTAAAGCACCAGGTTTTGGTGACAGAAGAAAAGAAATGCTTCAGGACATTGCTACTTTAACTGGTGGAACGGTAATTTCTGAAGAGCAAGGTTTTAAACTTGAAAACGCAACAATAGAGCACCTAGGTACTGCTGAAAAAGTTGATATTGATAAAGACAATACAACAATTGTTAATGGTGAAGGCGATAAAGAGCAAATTACTGCAAGAGTTAACCAAATCAAAGCCCAAGTTGAAACGACAACATCTGATTATGACAGAGAGAAACTTCAAGAGCGTTTAGCTAAATTAGCTGGAGGTGTTGCTGTACTTTATGTAGGTGCTGCTACAGAAGTTGAGATGAAAGAGAAAAAAGACCGCGTTGATGATGCTTTATCAGCAACAAGAGCGGCTGTAGAAGAAGGAATTGTTCCTGGTGGTGGTGTTGCATTAATTAGAGCAATTGAGTCTTTAAATGATCTTAAAGGTGAAAATGTTGATGAAACGACAGGAATTGCTATTGTTAGAAGAGCTGTTGAAGAGCCGTTAAGACAAATCATTGCAAATGCAGGAGGTGAAGGAGCTGTAATCGTTCAAAAAGTAATTGAAGGAAAAGGGGATTATGGTTATAATGCTAGAACAGAAGTTTTTGAAAATTTACTTGACGCTGGTGTAATTGATCCAACAAAAGTAACTCGTATTGCAATTGAAAATGCTGCTTCAATTGCATCTATGTTCCTAACTACTGAATGTGTTATTGCTGACATTCCTGAAGAAGAGCCTCCTCATATGGGTGGCGGTGGAATGCCTGGAGGAATGCCAATGATGTAAGCCTTTAGACAATAATTTGTTTTCTAGACGATCTGCATTTCCCTCTTTAAGAGGATAGTGTAGAACGGCAACATAAAAATTCCGCTTTGATTAAATCAGAGCGGAATTATTTTTTCACCCCGAAAATCAATGCTCTAATTTTATTCACTTTTACTTTGTAATCGCGTATAAATTTGGATAAAAGAATTTATTTCGGATATTAAAAATCCCGTTTTGAATAAATTCAAAACGGGATTTTCTTTCAGTTGGATTTGGGTAAAAAGTATTTTTATTGAACTAGTTGGAAAATTTATAAACCCAAGTTCCATCAGTTGATTTTAACAAATAAATTGATTTCGATAAATTTCGTGGTAATACAATTGATTGCTCAGAATCTGTCGTTAATGAATAATCTAAAATATGTTTTCCATCTACACCATATAATGTTACTGCCTGCCCAAAGTTATTTCCTAAGTTCGAAAGGTGAATTTCGTTTGTTAATTGATCAAAAACGAAAGAAGGTGTATTTTCATCATTCACTTCTTCTTCTAACGAAAGTAAACTATTTATAAAAAACGTTTCACTTGTAGTACATCCGTTTGCATCTGTTATTTCTACTTCATAAAAATCCGAAGTCAATCCACTAATTGCATTTGTAGAAGCTCCTGTAGACCAATCATAAGAATAAGGTGGTGTTCCTCCTTCTACACTAATATTAATTGATCCATCCTCTCCCGCAATTTCATCTGAAATAACTTCTTCAACAGAAATAACTGCTGGTTCACCGATATAGAAGTTAAACGTATTTTCTCCACAAAAATCTTCTAAACTATCAATTACCAATGTATACAAACCACTTTCTAGGTCATTAATGACAAGTGGGTTTGCAAATCCACTTCCAACAATAAGTGTATCATCAGAAGAAAGGTCATATCCAAGTTCTTCATCTAAATCAAAATCAATTTCAAAACTTCCATTAGCCAATTCATTACAGGTTGCATTTTCTTTACTTGAAATATAATCTCTACCTACGTGAATTACAAAACGTGGTGCAAAAGTAGTATCAGACATTTCAAATTCTAATTCTACTCCTTCTTCTATTGCATAAAATTCTCCCGAATATGTATCTTCAATTTTAAGACATGGCACATCTAATTCACCAATATTTAAAAACTTAAGTGTGTGGACTCCATTTTCAAAAACAATTGTTCTCAATGGAATTTCAATCTCTTCGTACCCTTTATTGAAAGAATGAATTGTAAAGTCTTTTCCTTCATTATTCATAACAGTTAATTGAGGGTGGAATCCCCAGCCTCCATATAATTTCACTGCATCAAATTGAGGATCTACAGCATCTGTTGCTGCTTCAATATGTCTTATAACACCTTCATCAACCAAATCGCCTCCAATAAGTTGGATTGTCATCCCAGGACTAAATGTTTCTGCTCTAAAGTAAGTTGCATCTACATCTGATTTTACCGTTTCTCTAATGGTTAACTCAGGAGACCCTGCACTTGCCTGTACCCAGAAAGATTGCTGAGAAGCAATGAACTGTGTCCCGCCATTTGCACCTGCCCCACTGATATAAGTTGCATAATTTTGTGTATCTGGATTTTGAATATAAGTTGCATCAATAATATTTGTTTTTGTCCATCCTGGAGCATCCCAATTTATTGTTGAAGCGTATGGATTTCCAATAAAGCTAAATCCATCTTCTGATGGTGTTCCGCTTGGTGTAAAAGTAACTGGTAAAGTTATATCACCTTGATTAGCTGGACCTACTAAATCTACTAAGAAAGGATCTGTCCCTGTAATTGTATCTCCTGAATAAACTTGTAGTCCCTGCCCTACTTCAATTACTTGTGCAGCACTAGAGGCTGGAACATAACCAGCAAACGGTGGTAAGGTTTCATCATAAGTAAATATAGAAGTAAATGGGAAATCAGGAAAAGGACTTCCTGGAAATCCAGATGTTGTAAAATCATCTAAGTATTGTGCTAAGGTAGCTCCTTCTACAGCCGAAGAAAAGTATCTCCAAAATGTTGCTCCTGCATCTATATAACGTTCCATTGTAATGTTTCCAATTAACGTAGAAGAAAATGAACAACCTGTTGCAACATCTGTAAAAACATCTCCTGTCGAAGGGTTAACGCCATCACTGAAAATTTCTAACCCGTCCTCATCTAAAATTGAATATGCATTTTCATTCTCAAATGTTCCAGCTGTATAGTTTACTGTAAAGGATGCATCTGCAACAATTTCAAAAGTAGCAGAAGAAGCAAAATCAAATGCAAAGAAAGTTCCAACCTCTTCACCTTCTTCAAATATGGTTAGAAACCCACCGTTCCATCCATCTCCAAATGTATCTGTCATGTTAATCGTATATGTACACGTTGTACTTAATTCATTTATACGACCTGTTCCATCAGCATCTGAACGAATAATTACTCTATCATCTGTATCAAAAAGCCCTCTATTGACTTGTAATTCTTCACTAATAATTACATTCCCACTTCCAGTAAGAACTGTCCCCCCAGAAGAATTTCCCTGAAGATTTGCAATCGTAATGTCAGGCGTAGTGTTTAGCTCATGAGCAGCAGCCAATCCTGTAAAACGGGTTATTCCTCCTAAATCATTATAAGTTCCTGTATTTGTGAAATTTTCATAAACATCAATTTGCCCCCCAGCACCTAAAGTCATGGTTCCTGAAAGTGTAAGGTTTTTACATTCACTTGCTGCATTTAATATAGGATCGTTAGGTGTTCCTCCTGGAATAACAGTATTAATCGTTCTCACTGGAACCCCTGATGTCCAATTTAAAGGTATAAACCAATCAGAACTAACAGTACCTGTCCATTCAGTCGTATTTTGGAAAATAAATCGTATTTGAGGTTTAACATTTTGAAGGAAAACCGCATCTAATCCACAAGCACTTCCCGGTGTATCATTTCTAAAAAACTTATATCCATTGTCAAAATCGTAAATTCTTAATTGTCCGGAAGGGTTAAATGTTGGTGTCACTTGCGACCAACAAATTCTGATCGCTATATTTGAAGTACCATCCCAGTCGAATGGTGTATCTAATGTTAACATATCAAATCCTCCAGCTGCTGGAGCATAATCATCAATCGTAATAACAGTTGTAAAACCTCCTCCTAAATCTCCACTAACATCATCCATATCCGTATTTTTCATTTGGATAGTATAATCTGGAAGGTTAAAGATTGGATTATTAGCAATAAAAAATCCAAGTTCGTTGATTTCTCCAGAGGACGCCATTGCAGTATTAAGTTCCTCAAAAGTATACACCATTTCACATACTGTTTTTCGAAACCAAATGTTAACTGGAGAACTTTGAGTAATACCATTCACGGCTGTGCCAGAGCCAAGCGTTATTGTTTGAGAATATCCTGTATTTGCCAAGTTTAATACAAGGATAAAAAGTGATAAAAAGGCTAATTTAATTTTTTTATTCATGGAAAGAGTAATTCAGTAAAACATTAGCTTGCCGATACAAGTTAGCTAATACTCAACACCCAATCGTAAATAACTTTAACCTAATTTTTAATTTTTCGACCAATAAAATATTAAAGCCGACGAAATGCGCATAAATACGTAAAATTCAATTTTTAAAATAAAACTTCAAACAGTTTAATTTTATTTTATCTGACGATTTTGATAACGGTCTTTATAACCACCTTTAGATCAACAAGAAAACTCCTTTCTTCAAGGTATTTTAGGTTAAATTTTAATTTTTCAGGCATTACCCTTTCGATATATTCTTTTTCGGGATCATCAGCCTTTCCTAAAATTTTTTGCTCATCAATGAATTCAATTGAGGCATAATCAGTTAACCCCGGAAGTACGTCTAAAACACTAGTCTGAATTTGGTTATAAAGAGCAACATATTTTGGAACTTCTGGTCGTGGACCAACAATACTCATTTCTCCTTTTAAGATATTAATTAGTTGCGGAAATTCATCAATTTTGAATTTTCGAATAAACTTTCCAACTTTTGTTATTCGGTGATCATTTCCAATAGTTAATTGACCAGATTTATCAGCGTTTGGTCGCATGGATCTAAATTTGAGTAAATAAAATTCTTCCTGGTTCTTTCCAACTCGAATTTGCCGATAAAATATCCCTCCTTTACTATCTAGTAAAATCCAAATGGCAATAACCAAAAATAATGGAAACAACAAGATGATAACAATAATGCTTGTTACAATATCAAATATCCTTTTTGAAATAAAATACATTAAGTCAAAACTTTTTCAACAGAAGCAATAACAGCTTCTGTAATTGTTTTTAAGTTATCTTCTGTGAGGTTAAAATAAACCGGTAAGGTTATTTCATTCATGTATTTCTGATGAGATATAGGATAATTATTTATGCTGTATCCTCTTGTTTTATAAGCTGTTAGCAACGGCAAAGGTTGGAAGTGAACATTAACAGAAACTTGTTTATCAAAAATTCGACTAATGATCTGATCTCTCTGTTCTTCTGAAGCACCCTTTATTCGCAGGAGATACAAATGGTAAGATGTCTCTTTTGAATTGGACTTAAACTGTGGACAAATTGCCCAATCATAATTTTCAAAGACGTTCTGATAATATGCAAATATTTCTTTTCTTCTTTCTAAGTTACTCTCGTATCGATTAAGTTCAACTAGCCCAATGGCAGCTTGAATATCCATCATATTACATTTGTAACCTGGTTCTATTACATCATACTTCCAATTTCCGCCACCAGCTTTCACTTTTGCCAAAGCATCTTTAGATTGACCATGTAACGACTTAATATTTAGACTTCGATAAACCTCATCAATATCTATGTTTTCAGGAAGATTTAAACATACGGCTCCACCTTCTGCTGTTGTTAGGTTTTTTACCGCGTGAAAAGAAAACACAGCAACATCTGTAACGCTACCCATTTTTTTCCCTTTATAAATAGCTCCAATGCTATGTGCCGCATCTGCCATTATTAAAATACGCCCAAGTTTTTCTTGTATTTTATTTTCTGGGCTAAATTTTGTTTTTACTTCTGAAGTATTAACTAATTGATTTAGCTCATCATAATCACAAGGATAACCTGATATATCTACAGGAATAATTACTTTGGTTTTACTAGTAATTGCTTTTTTTATTTCATTTAATGAAATATTAAAATCCTCTTCATTAATATCAACCATAACTGGTGTAGCACCACAATGAATAACAACATTTGCTGTTGCGCAATAGGTATACGCGGGGATAATTACTTCGTCTCCCTTACCAACACCAAACCACCTTAGAATTAACTCCATTCCTGCTGTGGCAGAATTAAAGCAAATTGTTTTTCTACAACCAATATATTCTGTCAGTTGATTTTCAAACAGTTTCGTTTTTGGCCCTGTTGTAATCCAACCTGAAAGCAATACTTTGCTGACTTCATCAACAATTAGTTGATCCATACGGGGTGGAGAGAATGGAATCATAGGCAATTTTTAAACAAAAATACAATTAATTTAAGGGTTAAAAAATTACGAATTTCTGAAATATTAACGTTCGTTGTTTAATTGTAAGTTTTCATCCTTACCCTCTATTGAAAACTGATTGGTAACAACATTTTTATTCAGTAGTATAAAAAACAAACCGAAAAAGATCGTCCCCGCTTGATTTTCTAGTAAAGACTCTGTGGAACCAAAGAGTAAAAACAACATAATAAATGCAATAAGCAAATGATTTTTATTTTTAAGACTCTCTTTGAATGCTAAAAATAAGGACAGTAAAAAAACAATGAAACCAAAAAAACCAATCGCTATTATAATTTGAAAGAAAGCATTGTGCGCATTCAATTGCAGGTTTAGTTCATTCACTAACCCTTTCTGTTCATATCGTTTCATTAGTTCATGTTTAACGTCTCCTGTTCCATAACCTAAAAATGGATTTTCTTTGATCAATTCAAAACACTCATTCCATATCTTAGTCCGCATGGAACTAGAACCACTTGAATAGGTTGGGTCATTTGTTGTTAAACTGTAAACAAGTTCATCCGTACGTTGTTTAAAAAAGCGTGAAGTATTGTACGCGAGGAACAATATTAAAATCATTGTTAAAAAAGCACCTAAACCATGCCAGTATTTTTTTGACTTTTTGATCCAAATGATACTAAAAAAAATCACCATTAATATGGTTGAAAGGATTCCAATTTTTGAGAGCAGCATAAAGTTAAAAAGCAAAAACCATCCGATTAAAGTAACGTTTAGCCATTTCGATTTGATAAAATTAAACGATTGGTAGATCAAATTATAACA
This sequence comes from uncultured Crocinitomix sp., assembly GCA_964415335.1. GTDB lineage: Bacteria > Bacteroidota > Bacteroidia > Flavobacteriales_D > Crocinitomicaceae > Crocinitomix. The sequence continues at coordinate 7,013 of CAYPZN010000050.1, read as the reverse complement.
CAGTGCAAAAATTGCTAGACAGAAATAAAAAGACAAGTAAGACGGATGAATTATGGGAGATAAATTTGCATAAAAAAGCATATAAAAATCACCTGTTTCAATCAACATAATTATACCCTGAATCAATAATATTATACTTGTTCCAAGAAGGGAGAAAGCAAATGTTCTGACCAACTTTAACAATTGTTCTTTCGAAATAGGGATTGCGGAGAGAAATAATGGGAAGATAACCAATGAAAGTTTTACTTCAAGATCAAAATTGGCTACCGCTTTCTCTTCTGACCAAAAAACACCACCAATCAAAAAAACATAGAATAAAGCAAGAAATAAAGCAGCTTTCGTAATTTTAAAATTACTTTTTTTGAATAAAAAAATTGCGGTCAGTGCCCAAATGGCAATCACTAGTGCTAATGGTTTTTGATAAATTGGAAGCAATACAATAATGAGGTGAAGCAATGTAATATTAGCAAAACTTAATCCACTCATTATTTTGTCCTTTGCGATCATTTCTTAAAGTTAAACCAAGGCATAGGATAAATTCGATTACTTAAAAACCATGCGATTAAAAACTGACAGAAAAAAGTTAGTGTCGTCGCATAAGCTGAACCAATTAAACCAAACGCCTTGATAAAAATAATGTTTAAAACAATATTTAACGCAGTAATGAAGATTGCAATAAAGGAAATTATGTGATTTTTTTCAGCAAAAAAGATATAATTAATCATCATTTTATACATTCCATTGAACGCAAAACCAAGCCCAATGATTGCAACAAAACTTAATCCCCCAGAAAAGTCTTTACCTAGAAACATATAGACAATAGGAGCCAATAACCAGAGTATTAGTACTAATCCTAAAATTCCAATCATATAGAGATAAGTTATTTTTACCAATTTTCGTTTATCTTCAAAAACACCTTTTTGAAGTTTCTTAAACAACCAAGGTACCCAAGCTTGATTAAATGAATTTTGAATCAACGAAATAACCATCCCGATTGTAAAAGCTACGCTATAAATACCATTCTCTTCAATTCCGATCATTTCTGTAATGATAATTTTGTCAGAATACATGATTACCACACCACTCATTGAATGAGGAATTAAAGTCAATCCAAACTTCAAAAAATGAGAGCGATCAGTTTTTGTGTATTTGCCTTTAAAAAATCCCTTTTTATAGAAATAGATTAACGCATAAAGTCCAAGAAAAACACATGCGGTGTAAATTCCTAAAAATCGCCCGAACCAATCGTATTTAAAGACTAAGATAAGGCTTAACGAAAGTCCGATATCCAGCAATGTTCTTGCTATTCGCAAGGCGCCATAATAAGTTGGTTTGTCTTCCATCCTTAATAAAGAAAGTAGGCTTTCAATAAGCGTGTCAAACAAAGCATAAAACGAGAGAAAATAGATAATTTCGACGGGGATATATGTCTTTTCAGATAAGAATTCTGCAAATGCCGAAGATGCTAAAGTAATTAAAACAAAACTCACAAAAATTGCACGTAAACTGGACACCAAATAATTTTTCAAATTAACCTCTGATTTTACATATTGTCGTGTAATTGCTGAAGGCAAGTTGATTCCAATGAGTGGAACAATGAGTGTTAAGATTGACTGCAGATTTGTTAAAATACCGTAATCTTTGGTTGTTAAGTAATGGGTTAATAGTGGAAGTAATAGAAAGGGAATAGCCTGATTGATAACATTAACCAATGTATAGGTTCCAATTGAAAACAAAAGTTTTCTATTTCCTTTTATTATCTTCATTATAAAGATGCTAAAAATTCATCCATTCTCGCTTTATAGTCATTTTGAATGACTTCTGCATGTTTCTCTTTTATGATTTCATCAGGCAAAACTTCAGGCACTTTTAATTGTTCAGATACTTGTTCAACTGTTTCCAAATAATGTGTCACCTGATTATCCACCAACGTCTTTTGGTAATATTCTATTGCCTTATTATCAATATTAATCAATAAATTTGATTTTCCAAGAGCAGGCGCCTCAAGTGCTGTTGTTGAGTATGCTGTAAGATGAAAATCTGCGTGCAGAATAATTTGATAAACATCTATTTCATTCATGAACTTGATGTTTTCAGGAAAAATGAAATTATCTAAGTAATAAGTTAATTCCGTTCTTCTTCGTTTGACTAAAAACAAAACATTGGAATTTTTTTCTGCTACTTCAATTAAAAATGGGATTAATTTCATTCCTATATCACAATCCTGCAAAGCAACAGCACAAGTTCTTTTAAAATTTTGCTTCCAATTTTCTACCTCTTCATTTTCCACAAAGTTTCTACCCAAATGATCAATATAAAAGCTTCCTACAGGGAAAACGTTTTCTGGATTAATAAACACATTTTCTTCGTCAAACACCTTTTTTTCAAAAGAACCAAATGTTAGCAGTGCGTCTGGGAAATACGTTCTAGGGTAATTGGCATAAAAGTTATATCCAAAATGCTCTTTATTAATAACTCCGTGTTGCACTTCAATTACTTTAATTCCTTGTTCCTTAAACGCTTTTAAGTATCCCATATTTGTATAAGCAGGTGAAATAAAAACAGTTTTTGGTTTCTTAAAACGGAGCAAAAATCGCATCATTTTATATTGCGCAACCATTTTTCCAATAGAATAACTTGGGTCTATTTTTAGGTTATATTGCGCTTTAATTTCATTAAAAACATTAATTCCTTCAGCACGCTTAGATAAAAAACGCTCTAGGATTTTCTCTGCTACAATTAACGGCGCTTTTGAAATAATATGTTTCGTTTCTACCTCCTTTTGCTTTGCGTGTTTTTTTGATGGATATTCAATAAGGAGTGATTTCCCTAGTTTTTGAGCAGGGTAATCGAACAAACGATCGTAGTACTTGTCATTAATCTTAATTCGATTTAGGTTGGTTCCAAAAAACCAGTAATCAAATTTGAGAAACCAATTTTTAAACCCATAAAAAAATGATTTCAAAATCATCCAATAAAGGCCTGAATTAATTACTAGGTTAGTCTCTTTTCCAATTGACAATTTATAAAAAAACCGACTTCTAATGTCAAGCCAAACATGAACGCCATGGCTTTTGATGTTTTTCACATCTTTTGTAGTCTCAATTTCTTTAATAATTGATTCAATTTTCATTCTTAATTGGCTTTAAGAAGAAAAGTACGGAATAAAACAAAATATCGAAAAAAGAAATCCCCCAAAAAACTAGGTACTGTCCAAAAGCTAGCAGTAATATTGGGAAAATATAAATCCAGTTTTCTATGTTGATATTAACACCAATAAGTATCATTAAAAGTAAAAACAAAATTAATCCACATGATGCAAAAAACTCAATAAATGAATTGTGTGCATGGAACCTTCCAAACATTAATTTTTTACCATAGTTTCCAAACAAAGGGCTTTCAAAAATATAAGCTACATATACATTCCAAATGTAATTTCTTCCAGACATCTCAACTTTATCGAGTCCAACTTTAGTTGTATAGATCCTTCCTTTTTCCTCAAGCTCATCCATCACAATTCTATCTTGCGGTAAAACTTCATCTTCAGTGGCGTGAGATTCTAAGTTTGCAACCGTATTATTTCGTGTAAACTGCTGTTTCGACCAAGATGGGTTTATACTAAAAAAGAGAATTAAAAGAATCGCAGGAACGGTTTTTAACGAAAAGAGACCTTGTTTTTTTTCTTGAATAATGATTTTAAACAGTTTGAGTAGGTAGAAAAATATTAATGCTACAAGTATAATTCGTCCAAAAGCAAAAATGGATGCAATAACAAACAGCAACTCAAGTAAGAAAGCTTGTTTTTTATTGAAGCGGGCTAAGGGGAGAAAAACAATTGCAAAAAACAATTTTAGCGCAAATGCTGAAGAATTTGGTGATAATCCAAACACTCTCGTAAAATACAGCAAATCATAACTTTCAAATGCTCTGTAGTTCTCGGTTCCTACAAAAAAAGTACTTGCCCCATAGAAATATTCTGCTATTGCTACAAGCGATTCTACCGCGATACAAAGCAATAAAAACTTATATATTTTTGGATTTTCAAACACCACTTTTCCTAAGATGTAAGTAAACGGGAATAAGAAAACAAAGCTGTACATATCACCTATTGAAGTATGATTTGCGAACTGAGAAATACGCAAAACCATTGCGATAATCGCAATAAGAATGAGTATTGCAAAATTTCGATCTACGATTTTAAATTTTATCGCGCTGGTGAAAAAACTTACCAAATAATCTTTGCATAGATAAATGCTTATTCCAGCTGCAACCATGAATAGTCCAATTGGCACGTATACAATTGTAGGAAGGTAAATTAAAAGGCACAAAATTATGCTTAGAGCTGGAGAAGTCTTCGGCATTTATTGTTCAAATTTATTTGTTTCTAGATATTTTTCTAACACTAACTCTAATTTGTTTTCTCTCTTCAATAATTGTTCCACAAATTCTCTAAAAGCACCCTCTCCTCCACTCTTAACTGTGTGGAACTGGCTATGTTTTTTCACATAATCTGGTGCATTTGCAGGGCTAGCACTGATTCCAACCTTTTGAAGTAATGCAATATCATTGATATCATCTCCGATATAAGCAACCTCTGAAAATGTTATTCCCAAATCTTCTATGAGTTTTTTAATGATACCGACTTTGTTTTTCGCTCCCATAAAGAGGTAATCTACTTTTAATTTTTTTGCTCTACGCTTTACCATTGGAGTGTCTTCTCCAGTGATAATTCCTGTTGGGATATTAAGCAGTTTACAAAATAATATTCCTGCACTGTCAGAAGTATTGAATTTCTTTAATTCCTCTCCATTGGAACTATAATACATTCCGCCATCTGTCCAAACACCATCAATGTCTGTTAAAACTAATTTAGGAAGTGCCATTTACTTGACTAAATTTTGATAGATTATCTCATCTTTAGGGATATCTTCTAGCGCTATTTTTCCAACTACGAGTTCTTTTTTAGCCCATTTTACACCATCCCCTGGAGATAATAAATGAATATCTTCTAATCGAATTGTATCTCCTTTTCTTATTTCCCGTGCTGAAGCAACGCTTCGTTCTAATTTTTTCTGTGCAGATTTAACATCATCTACCACATAAATCTCTTCATTACCCAAGGACATTTCTAACATTCTAATGTCTCTGATCATTCTATTGACGCCATCCGGTCCTAATGAACCTTTTTGATCGGTTCCTTTCATTCTTCGATCAATCGTGATATGCTTTTCAATAATCGTTGCACCTTTCGCCACTGCAGCAACTGGAGTAGCAATGCCAACTGTATGATCTGAATACCCAATTCTATAATCACTATAGTTTTTCGCTAAATAATCAATTGTATTTAGATTAACATTTGTTGGTGCAGTAGGATATTGCGATACGCAATGTAATATTGAAATACCCGAGTGATATTTTGTAATTGTATTTAATGCATTGTCTAATTCTTCTTTTCCAGCCATTCCAGTAGACAGAATAATTGGAATTTTCGTTTCTGCCATTGCAGCTAGAAGGGGAAGATTTGTTAAATCTCTACTGGCCACTTTAAGGTAATCAGGTGTAAACTTTTTCAATAACGACATTGCTCCAATTGCACATAACGTTTCAACAAAATCCAATCCTTTTTCTTTCGAATAATTAAAGACTTCTAAATGCTCTTCATCTGACAACTCAAGTGCAGCCCTATGCTCTCCATAGGTGTCTCCAAATGAATTATTATTGTGATAAGGTGCAGCCATTTGACTCGCAGAAAGCTCCTCTTTCAAATCTCTTTTAGTCAACTTTACAGCATTAATTGGATGCAAATCAAGATCAAACAGTTCTTCCTTGATTGGTCTACTCACCATATCCACGATAAGTTTTGCAATATCAACAGAGCCATTATGATTCTGTCCAATTTCTCCTATAATGTACGTTGGATTCATTTTGTATTTCTTTTAATTTCTGATGTCATTATTTCTCGGTATTGCTCATTATTATCAATGGCTTTCAATAACGACTTGATATTGAAATTTTCTTGATCAATTTCTTGATATAATTTCTGAGTCAATTCAAAGTCTGCTTTAGTATCTACTGTAAGACGAATATCCTCTCTATTCTTCAATTCACTAGACAAAACTAAGAAATTAACCCTAAAATTATCTTTATTCGCATAGATATAATTGGTTACGTGCTCACAATAAAGTTCTTCCGTCGTGCGTGTAGCAACTTTTTTTAATGTTTCTAATGTTGTTATTTCGCCAAACAAACCAATATGAGACTTTATCACTGGCGTTCCGCTTTCAAACGAAAATGATTGATAATCATGCGCCATATGATCAAAGTTTTCAATTAGCAATTGTATTTCTTTCATTAAAAGAAACGGGTTATCTGCACAAATTCTAACTATAGTTGAAAAGTTGTGTTTTTCAGCTGCCTTAATGAACCGATCGAGTACATTATTTTCATCTCCTCTAAAGCAATTCACCCCTAATTTACTGCATAATAAAACAATTGGATCATCTTTTTTAGACGTTGTTGTTGCTATCACAAATTCATCTACTTCAAAATGTTTTTTTAAACGCATAATCAATAGTTCAAGTATTGATTTTTCACCACTGAAAGGTGCCAGCATTTTTCCTGGTAAACGTGTTGAGCCTAACCTTGCCTGTATGATTAATCCTGTTTTCATCTCATTTAATTTCGTGTACTCACCTTGCTTCTTTTCGAAGGTTTTTTTGATAAGCATGCAAAATGAATAATTCCGTATAAATAACCCAAACCATAACTAAAATGAAGGATTGGAAAAACTAGTGCCGTCTTTAGTCCATCCTTAATTGTTTTACTTTTCCGCACTCCAACAACTGTTGCTAACATAGCATACAATAGCAAGGCTCCCACAAGAAGAAAAAAGAAAAGACAATGAATAAAACTCAGAATGATTCCACTGAAGAGACCCAAAACAAAAATTAAAGGCACCAATTGTCGCAATGTTGTAACTGTTTTATGTTTAACATTTACATATACTTTCCAAT
>CAYPZN010000049.1:0-29007 GCA_964415335.1 uncultured Crocinitomix sp. | reverse complement strand
CCTCAAGCTGCTGGTGTTATTCATACTGATTTTGAAAAAGGATTTATTCGAGCAGAGGTTATTAAATACGAAGATTTCATAAACTTTAAGTCAGAGGCTGCAGTGAAAGATGCAGGAAAATTAAAAGTTGAAGGAAAAACATATATTGTGGAAGATGGTGATATTATGCATTTTAGATTTAATGTATAACACTCCTTCCTTTTATCCTTAAAAAAAGATTGCTAGTACTTTCAGAAGGTCATTGAAGTATATTTTCCATAATAATTGAGCATTATTTATTAGCTTAGAGCTATGGAAAGAAAGAAGTTGTTGTATTGGATTATTCAATTTGTTGGTTGGACTGCTTACTTCATGTTTTCGGTATTACTCTTGTTTTTCGCAGGAGATTTTTTCCCTTCATTCAATTTATATATCTATGCTGGATTATCGATTTTAGCGTCAATTGCAATCTCCCATGCTATTCGGTTTTTTATAATTCGGAAATCATTGCTTTCAAAAACAATTGGTCAATTGATTGTAATTACATTATTCATGTCAATAATAGCAGCTTTTATACTTGAATTTTTTCAGTACTTTATTGAAGCAACAATTGTTGTTGATTATATAACTAATCCGCATATAGATTATTCGACATTCATGTGGGGAGACTTCTTATTTAGTGTTTCGCGGTCAATCATTTTATTTCTATTATGGTGCGGCTTTTATTACGTTTTTGCAATTATTGAAAAATCAAGAGTTCAAGAAATATCGAATTTAAAATGGGAAGCTTCTAAAAATGAAATTGAATTAAAAAATTTAAGAGCACAATTAAATCCGCATTTCCTCTTTAATTCGTTGAATTCGATTCGTGCTTTAGTAGGGCTTAATCCAGAACAGGCGAAAATATCAATCACTCAATTGTCGAACCTTTTAAGAAAATCGATAAATTTGGGAAAATTAAAAGTGATTCCTTTAAAGGAGGAACTAGATTTAGTAAAAACATACTTGGAATTAGAACAAGTACGATTTGAAGAGCGTTTAAGAACTGAATTTGATGTGCAAGAGAATTCCTTAGAATTGGAAATTCCACCACTGATGATTCAAACAATTGTTGAAAATGGAATAAAACACGGTATTTCAAAGGCAATTGATGGAGGCAAAGTTAGTGTTAGAACGATTTATGAAAATAAGATACTAAGTATTGAAGTGCTTAACTCAGGAAAACTTGAAAAAGGTGACGAAATACAGGGAATTGGAATTTCAAACTCTAAAAAACGATTGAATATATTGTATGGGGATAAAGCAAGTTTTGAGATAAGACAAGTTAAAGAAAATGTCTTGGTAACAATAAATATAAATTATTCATGAAAACAATAATTGTAGATGATGAGCGTCTTGCGCGTGAAGAATTAAAATCATTACTTGAGTCATATAAAGATCTAGAAATTATTGGTGAATATAAAAATGCTTTAGAAGCAAAGGAAGCAATCGAAAAAGATACTCCAGATCTTGTTTTTATGGATATCCAAATGCCAGGAGAAAGTGGTTTAGATTTATTGGCTGGATTAAAAAACCCTCCCAGAACAGTTTTTGTAACAGCATATGATGAATATGCTATGAAAGCATTTGAAGTGAATGCTTATGATTACTTAATGAAACCAATTGACCCTGAAAGATTGGATGAAGTTTACTCTCGACTAATAGAAGAAAATAAAACACCTGAAAGTGTTTCTAATTCATCTGTTTTAAGATCTGGGGATTCCGTCTTAATTAGAGATGGAGATAAGGTTTGGTTTATAAAAGTAGACGAAATTCGATATTTTGAATCTGAAGGAAATTATGTTAAAGTTCATTTTAACAATTTTAAGCCTCTTATTTTAAGATCACTAAATAGTTTAGAAGAGCGTACAGCTGATAAATTATTTTTCCGTGCCAATAGAAAGTATATCATTAATCTTTCACACATTGTAAACATTGAGAATTGGTTTAATGGAGGATTACAAGTTGAATTAACTTGTGGAACGAAAATTGAAATCTCAAGAAGGCAAACAATAAAATTTAAAGATCAATTCAGTCTTTAAAATTATACAATTACTTTTTGTAGATCGGCATCTCAATTCGACTACTAGAAAACACTTTGTGAATTGCTTTAGTAAAGTCTTCCTTTTTTGCTGAATAAATATCATCAACGTAATTTTGAGGATTTAAGTCAAATAGTGGAAACCAAGAACTTTGTACTTGAATCATAATTTTATGCCCTTTTTTGAAAGTGTGGTAAAGATCTAACAAAGGCACTGAAACTTGTGTTTGTTGATTTGCCACAAAAGGTTCACCATTTTCAAAACCATTTCTGAAACGCCCTCTAATGTATCCACAACGAACAAGTTGTTGATATCCATTCATCTTCACATTTTCTAAATCTGTTTCTAGTGGCTCACGATCCATAGGATAAACATCTATAACTTTTACATACAAATCAGCAGCATTATGGTCTGTAGCAAAATCAATCATTGCTTTTACTTCACCTAATACAGTAATGTCTTCAGTTAATTCTCCAGTTTCAAAAGTCAATACATCTGGACGTTTGCTGGCAAATCGTTGATCGGCTGTAAAATATGACTTAGGTGCCATTCGGTGAAAATTATCATCTTCAATATAGGGTACAGGGTGAAACGGATCAGAAACGTAAGCTGAAAACGAAATTTCTTGCTTTTTTTCTGTCGTCATTAAGCTCCCTTCGGATAAATAGTAAGTCTTCTTTTCTTTAATCTCAGGATAAGCATCAAAATAAGACCATTCATTTTTTCCAGTGTCGTAAAGTTTTACCGTAAAATCAGGAGCTTCTCCTTCTCCTTTTAAATGTTTCTCAAAATAATTAAACTCTATATCATGCATAAAGTTTTTTGAAAGTTCATAACCGTAAAAAACATCTCCCAAATAGTAAGCACTATCATTTCTTACAGGATGACCATGTGACCAAGGCCCCATTACAAATTGAGCATTGGCTTTTGGACTATTTTCAGCAATATGCTTGTACGAATTAAGGATACCAAATAAATTCTGTTCATCATTCCATCCACCAACAACCATCACTTGGCAGTTAATGTCGTTAAAGTATTGCAACCAATTTCTTTCTTTTCGATAGGCGTCATATGTAGGGTGCGCTTTTATATTTTTCCAGAAGAAATCGGTGGAATCTAAAATGTCAGTATAGTTATTTAATGTAAATCTATCCAAGAAAAAATCATAATAGTCTGGTTGAATTCCTAAATCTTCGTCTATACCAAACTCTTCAGAACGATCGGGCCACCATGCGGTATCAGAAGGAGTGTCTTTAGGTGTTCCAAAAGAACCTAATACTGGGAGGTAGTTTAAAGCAAAAAGACCATATCGATTAAAATCTTCAAAAAAGAAATTAGTAACAGGCGCCATAGCCATTACAGCTTTTAAAGATGGGTGATTACATCTTGCTCCAACAAGTGTTGTCCAACCTAAGTATGAATTACCGAGCATTCCAGCATTACCATTATAGTTCTTTAAACTATCAAGAAACCAATCAAAGGTATCCCAAGAGTCCGTAATTTCATCCGTTCGGGATGAATCTTGAAAAGAATAAGGAGGTTTTGTGTTTTCAAATACGCCTTCACTCATCCAACGTCCTCTTACATCTTGAATAACAAAAATATATCCTGATTTAACAAGTTCTTCATTGTGCAAAATTCTTTTGGGTAACGTATCTAAACCGTATGGTTTCGCTCCATAAGGAGTACGTTTCAATATAACTGGATACGTTTGTGTTGTATCTTTAGGACTATAAATGGTCGTGAATAATTTCACCCCATCACGCATTTCAATATATGTTTCCTGTTTCGTATAATTTAAGACAAGATTTTCTGATGAATTGCCTTCATTAAATGTCTCAATTTTCTCTTTTGATTGACATGAGAAAAAGAGAAAAGATGCAGGTAAAGCGTAAGTTAAAAAGCTAATTATTTTCATTAGATTGGATTGATTGAAACAAAGATAATGGTTTAACTGAAAAAACATCTATTTACTGCTTTTGACAACAAACAAAAAACCAGATAGGATTAATAAGAATATGAGTACATTTGCCTTCAAAATTTACGCAGCTATGAAACGTGGAGATTTAATCGAAGTAGAGATAACCGCTTACGCCTTTGGTGGAAAGGGAATTTCAAAAGTTCAAACTGAAAATGGTGCATACGTTATTTTTGTTGAGAATACGATTCCTGGACAAAAAGTTTTAGCTCGAATTGCTAAAAAGCGAAAAAAATATGCTGAATGTAAATTGTTGAAAGTACTTGAAAAATCATCAGATGAAATTAAAGTAGATTATCAACCTATTTCTGGAGCTCCTTTTATATCGTTGCCTATTGAAAAGCAGCAAGAGTATAAATTAGATTCAACCTTAACGCAGTATAAGAAAATTGGAGATATAGAAAATATAACATCTCTATTTGACACATATCTATCTTCCCCAGAAGTTTATAATTACCGAAACAAAATGGAATATTCGTTTTCCACAATTAGACAAGATTTAGAAAGTGGAGAAGAGTTGGATGACGAATTTGCGCTAGGATTTAAGACAAGAGGAACATGGTGGAAAGTTGAAAATCTAGATGCTCCTGATGGATTATTTGATGCTGAATTTGAAACAAAATTAAAAGAAATTCGCCTCTATTTAGAAGCAACAAATTTACCAGCTTGGCACCCACCTCAAAAGATTGGTTTTTTTAGGCATTTGGTAGTGCGAAAATCATTTGATCAAGATCAACTTTTATTGAACTTGGTTACTTCATCTCAGGGATTAGAAAAATTTGATCGTAATGCTTTCACAGCATTCATGGTAGAATTATTGGGTAATCGACTCGCAGGTTTACAGCATACGGTGAATGATGATGTTGCAGATCGTGCAAAGATTGAAAACGGAGATAATGGATTGCTTTATGGTGAGTCTGTTGTTTTAGAAAAATTGTTGGGCTTGCAATTTGAGATTAGTATGGAAAGTTTTTTTCAAACGAACCCTAAAAGTGCGGAACGTCTTTACAATAAAGCAATTGAATATGCACAAGAAAATTTTGACCTTAAGGGACAGTTATTGATGGATTTGTTCTGCGGAACCGGAACAATAGGTCAAATTATAGCTAATCAGATAGAAGGAGTTAAAGTAATCGGTGTAGATATTGTTCCTGAAGCGATTGAAGATGCAAAGCGGAATGCAGCGAGAAATAAAATTGACAATTTAGATTTTTTTGCTGCAGATGTCGGAAAGTTTTTATTGGAATACCCCGATTATGACAATAAAATCCACACTATAATGCTTGATCCACCAAGGGCTGGAATTGCGCCAAAAACGCTTAGAAAAGTAATGAGACTAAATGCGAAACAAATTGTTTATATCTCGTGTAATCCATCTACACAAGCAAGAGATGCTAAAGATCTATTAGAATTTGGTTATGAAATGAAAAAACTCTCTTTAGTAGATCAATTTCCTCATACCTCACATATTGAGGCGGTGGCATTATTCATAAAGAAATAATCGGATTACTTTTTTGAAAGATGATGGATCAAATCAATCAATCGGTTTGAATACCCTGCTTCATTGTCATACCAGGAAACTACTTTAACCATTTTTCCAATGACGCTTGTCAATTTTGAATCAAAAGTAGCAGAATAGGGGCTTCCCAGAATATCAACAGATACAATTGGATCTTCGGTATAAGCTAAAATTCCTGTTAATTCTGTTTCAGCGGCTTTTTTAAAAGCTTCATTTATCGTTTCAACAGAAATTTCATCCTTCATAATAAAGGTCATATCTGTTAATGATCCATCTGGAACAGGAACACGAATTCCACATCCACCAATGCGATCACTCAATTCAGGAAAAATCTTAGTAATAGCCTTTGCTGCTCCAGTTGTAGTTGGAACAATAGATTCCGCAGCTGCTCTTGCACGTCTTAAATCTTTATGCGGTGCATCATGTAATCTTTGATCAGAAGTATAAGAGTGTACAGTTGTTATAAATGCGCTTTCTATTTCTCCTAACTTTTGAATGACAGATATAAGTGGTGCTGCCGAATTTGTCGTGCAAGATGCATTTGAGATTATTTTTTCATTACCATTTAAAATTGATTCATTTACACCAAGTACAACTGACTTTATCATATCAGAAAGGGGAGGTGCACTTACAATTACCCGTTTTGCTCCTGCATTAATGTGTTTAGTTGCTAATTTTTCGGTTTTAAAAACTCCAGTAGACTCTATAACAACATCAATATTTAACTCTTTCCAAGGTAAAGATTCAGGATCTTTCTCTTGAAACATTTTGATAGCGCGTCCATTGATTACTAAATTATTATTTTCAACTTCAATTTTTCCATTGAAACGGCGGTGAACCGAATCATATTTTAGAAGATGCCCTAAGGTTTTAACATCTGATAAATCGTTTATTGCTACAATTTCAATTGTTTTATCTTCAGTTGCTACCCTTGTAAAATAACGGCCAATTCGACCAAATCCGTTTATTGCTACTCGTATTGCCATTTTAATTAGAATTTAGAAGTGAAGTTAGCCAAAAAAGAAAGGTATTAGCTTCAGATAATGAATAAGAAAGAACTAAGTTATTTTGTGTGTTCATTTTCATTGTATTCGCTTATGAAAAATCATTTATTCGATTATAAGTAGTTCCAAAGCTTCAATTTTGTTGGTTCCCTCTGTTAACTGGTTTTCTATTGTATCAACACGATAAGTTGCTATTTCTATTTTAGCATATCGTTCTTTTGCTATATCTTTCGTTATATCATCCATTTCTTGAGCACGCATAATTCGTTCTTCTGCAGCTGCTACCTTATCTTTAATTTTTGCAATTTCTCGATAAAGTTCTTGCATTTTTTTTTGTGAAAATTCTATTCGCGATTCAGCACTTTCTATTGCACTTTCGAAACGTTCGTTCGTAAAAGGAATAGTGTCTTTTTTTTTAGTTTTTGTACCCGAATCTAATTGAATAATTTTTGATAAAGTGTCTTTTGCAATCGATCTATTTGTATCAGATTTAACGATTTCAATATGTTCAATTTTATCATTTGATTTGGAAGCATTTGATTGAATATTGTCAAGTTTTTCATGTAATGTTGATTGGGCAAAAGCAGCCGAAAAAAAAACAAATAATCCAAAATAAAGTGTGAATTTTTTCATAATTAAAATCCCTTTAATAACGAATCAACTTCCAGATTCAAATTGACAACATCTTCGTTGAGACGCTCAATTGATAATTGTAAATCAATTGTTTTTTCTTCAAGTTCTTTTGTTTTTTCGTGATCAACTTCAACCGTTTCTTCTACTTCAGGAATCTCTTGATTGTCGCATGATAAGATGGTGAAAACTGAAGTTAATAAGAAGATGAATCTCATAAAAACAATATTTTGGAGCAAAGTTAATCAATAATCTTTCTGATGGAGTAGAAGTTTAAGATGAAAATAACTAAGAATTGGAAATGGTACTGCAATTTGAGTAACACGTCGTTTTTCCGTTTCTAGAAAATGAAAGTAGAGTGATTCCATATTCTTTTGCGAAATCTATAGCAAGTGATGAAGGGGCCGATACTGCCATTATTATTGGAATCTTTGCACGAAAGGCTTTTGAGACAATTTCGTAAGATATTCGTCCACTAAACATAATAACTTTAGTTTCATTTAATGTTTTCTTTCGAATTAATTCTCCGATTACTTTATCTAGTGCATTGTGTCTACCAATGTCTTCTTTTATAGATAATAAATTACCATCAATACTAAAAGCAGCAACACCATGACATCCGCCAGTAGTTTTAAAATTTGTTTGGTTCTCGACCATTGTAGCTTGCATCTTGAATAATGAAGATGTGTTTAAAGCAAAATTTGAATGGTTAATTTTCCCGTCTTGTATTTGAAGGTCTTCTAAGGATTGTTTTCCACAAATTCCACAAGATGATACTGATAATAAGCTGCGGGCACTTAAATAACCATTGCCAATTTCATCTTTTGGCACGCTTACATCAATCTTTTCAATTTGTTCTTGGTCATTATAATGAAAATGAGTTGATACCATTGTATCTGATTTGATAACATCCTCAGCATACAGTAGGCCAAGAGTTAGATCAATTTCATCTCCAGGTGTTTGCATTACAACAGTAAAAGCTTTACCATTGATGTTTATTTGAAGAGCTTGTTCTATTGTTAAAGGGTCAACAACTTTTGTTGCCAACCCCTTTTCAATTTTTATTCCTTCATATTTCCTTATTCCGTCCATGTTATGATCAGGAACTAAATGGGATTAAATTTTTAAGATAATCCAGAGATTTTACCGTCATTGTCAATTGTCATTCCTTCAGATGCAGGAACAGCTGGTAACCCAGGCATTCTCATCATTTTTCCTAGAATAGGAATAACAAACCCTGCTCCGGCTGCAAATTCAAATTCTCTTACAGTAACTCTAAAACCATTTGGTCTTCCCAAAAGTTTATCATTATCTGAAAAAGATTTTTGTGTCTTAGCCATACAAACTGGTAATTTATCTAATCCAAGTAATTCGATTTTATTTAAACCTGTGAGTGCTTCTTTAGAATAATCAACTCCGTCAGCGCCATAAACTTCTCTTGCGATTGTCTCAATTTTATCTTTAATGCTTGAATTCCAATTGTAAAGTGCTTTAAACTGGTTTTTTCCAGATTCAATTTCACTAACAACAGCTTCTGCTAAATTTGTCATACCGTCACCTCCGTCAGACCATCCGTTTGCTACAATTGCTTGCACACCTTTAGCAGCGCATCTTTCTTTTACTAAATTTACCTCTTCCTCAGAATCAGTTGGGAAAGCATTGATTGCAACAACAGGGTTTAAACCAAATTTTTGCATGTTTTCAATGTGCTTTTCTAAATTTTCAATTCCTTTGGCAACACGTTCTACACTTGGTGTATTGTATTCTTCTTTTGGGGCTCCTCCATGATGACGAAGTGCTCGAACTGTAGCAACTAAAACCAATGCTTTTGGTTTTAAACCGCCAGAGACACATTTAATATCAAGAAATTTTTCAGCACCTAAATCTGCTCCAAAACCAGCCTCCGTAACAACATAATCAGACAAAGATAATCCCATTTTTGTTGCTAGAATCGTATTTGTACCTTGCGCAATATTTGCAAATGGTCCGCCATGAATAATTGCAGGGTTTCCTTCAAGCGTTTGCACTAAATTTGGTTTAATAGCATCTTTCAATAAGATTGCCATTGCGTTTTCAGCCTTTAAATCACGTGCATAAATAGGTTCTTTTTTAAATGTTAAACCAACATAAATATTTCCTAGACGTTTTTTGAGGTCTTCAAAATTTTCAGCCATACATAAAATAGCCATCACTTCAGAAGCAGGCGTAATGTTAAAACCGTCTTCTCTTGGAATTCCGTTTCCAGTTCCACCTAATCCAATAACGATATCTCTTAGGGCACGATCATTCATATCCATTACACGTTTCCAACCAATCGTTCTAGGATCAATTCCTAAACTTCTTGTTTTACTTTGAATGTTATTATCGATTAGTGCAGATAATAAATTATTTGCCTTTTCTATTGCCGAAAAATCTCCAGTAAAATGAAGATTAATATCTTCCATAGGAACCACTTGAGAATATCCTCCTCCAGCGGCACCTCCTTTAATTCCGAAAACTGGGCCCAGTGAGGGCTCTCTAAGGACAACAGTTGTTTGCTTACCAATTTTATTTAATCCTTCCGTTAAACCAATAGAAGTGGTTGTTTTTCCCTCTCCAGCAGGAGTAGGTGTTAAGGCTGTAACAAGGATAAGATTATTTGTTCCTATTTTATCTTTGTCAATCAAAGATAGGGGTAACTTCGCTTTATATTTACCATATAATTCAAGGTCATCATCCGATATGTTTAATTTGGATGCAATTTTCCCAATGTACTGCATTTGAGCAGCTTGTGCTATTTCAATATCTGATCCTACTATCTTTGCCATATATATCTTTTATAATTTGCACAACAATATAATTAAAATATTCATTGAAATTTAAGAGAATTAGCATTTCAATTTTTTGATAACATAAAATATGATGTGTATATCGTTTTTCCTATCTTTGATTTTATGTTTAGATACCAGAAAAATTTTATTCTTATTGCTTTTTTTATGTTGTTTATAAGCTGTAATAAGGATAAAGTAATTCCACCAAATAATGGGATTTATCGTGGTGTTTTTAGCCGGATTTTATTTGGTGGTGATACAAGCGGCACTGGAGTACTTCATTTGGTAATTGATGAAGCATCCAATGGATTTATCATGACGGGAGATACAAGTTCTAATGTTCCTGTATCATGTAGTGGAGACTATATTTTACTAAGTGATGATGAAATCCAATTTATTAATCGTGCACCGGTTCCGACTTTGGATGATCCGTTTTTTATTTTGGATACAGTTTACACATATGTTTTTTCTGATTCGCTATTCGATCTTGAATTAAGTAATGATGGGGTAAGATACGTTTATAATTTGCGCCGTTTTTAATCTTTTCCAAAAGAGTGGATATCGTTGTGGGTATCTTCAATTTGGTTTTTAAGAACTTTAATTTTCTCAGCAATCATTGCAAATTCTTGTTGGTTTTGTTTTAACAACCACTGAAATGAACCTTCTTCTCCATCCCCAGCTAATGCAACATGCTTTAACAATTGAAAGTTTGCTTTATCTAGCCAATGAATGGCTTGTTTATTTCCTTCAACTCCGTTTATCATAGCCATTAAATGTGCATACCCATTTTTCATTAACCAAGTCCTGGCTTCATCTTTTAATAAAAGAGCATGAATAGCCATTCCCAATTCCTTGTATTGAGGGCTCGCTAAAAACCAATCCCTTAAATCTGTGTTTCCGCCAATAGCTTCTGCCCAACCGACTAATATTTTAGAAGGGTAATTCAAGGGTTTTAACCTTACAATTTCTGACGAAAGATCTTCCTTTTCCTTTTTTTTCTTTTTAAAAATTCCCAAAATATTCAATTGATTTAATACGATTTTTTTCAAACGAGAAAGAATAAACATCAATTTGCTCTCCTACTATCTTTAATATAATGCTTTCATTGGGATAATCACCAACTTGTTTAATAGACTTTATTTCAAATCCATTTTTTCTATTTGATTTAGGGCTTAAAAAATTATCGATTACTTCATCTTTATTGACGGCGATTGTATCATAAGCTTGATCATAAACGAAACAATCATCATTTAAGAAAGAACGGTTATCGTCAAAATTTTGAGTATTCCAATTTTTCGTGAATTCTGTAACAATGCTTTCTGAAGAAATTCTTTCCTTTTCATCTACATCTCCAAAAAATAAGTAGGCAATAAGAATTGCAGCAATAATACCTGCTAAATCAGCTAAAAGACCAACTTTGACAGCATATCGCGTTTTTCGAATTCCAACTGATCCAAAATAAACGGCAATAATATAAAAGGTTGTGTCAGTTGCTCCCTGTAGGGTAGAAGTGAGCCTTGCTACAAAACTATCAACTCCATCAGCTCTAAATGATTCTAGCATCATTCCTCGTGCTCCTGTTCCGCTAAGAGGTTTCATAAAGGCTGTCGGCAAGCCATCTACAAAACGTGTATCAGAGAAAAAAAGTCCAAAAAAGTAATCTAATCCTAAAGTCATATAATCGAATGCTCCAGAAGCTCTAAAAACCCCAATAGAAACTAAAATAGCAACCAAATAAGGAATGATTTTAATTGCAATTTCAAAACCGTCTTTTGCACCTTCAACAAAAGATTCATAAATGTTGACTCTTTTTCGAATTCCCATTAATATAAATCCGCAAATCAATCCATATAAAATGATATTGCTGATTAATGAAGATTGGACTTTTAAAGCTTCGGGAGAGAGACTATTAAAATACCAAATTAAACTTGCAATGATTGCTGTTAGTCCTGTTAAATAACCCAAAATCACTTTGTCAAATAGGTTAATGCGTTGGTAAACGGCAATTGCAATTAAACCAATAAGTGATGCACAAAAGGTAGCAATTAGTATAGGTATAAAAACGTCTGATGGGTTTTCTGCTCCGAATTGACTTCGATAATTCATTACAGCAACAGGAATTAATGTTAAACCAGAAGTGTTTAACACTAAAAACATAATCATAGCATTAGAAGCTGTATCTTTTTTCGGATTTAGGTTTTGCAATTCTTTCATTGCCTTTAATCCCATTGGAGTTGCTGCATTGTCTAATCCCAGCATATTGGCAGAAAAATTCATAAGCATAGCTCCTCTTGCTGGATGATCTTCTGGAACGCCTGGAAACAGTCGATTAAAAAAAGGACCTACCAGTTTTGCTAAAAGTTGAACAGCCCCACCATTTTCACCGATTTTCATAATTCCAAGCCAAAGACAAAGGACTCCGGTTAGTCCGATTGAAATATCGAAGGCAACTTCTGCCATTTCAAAAGTACTATTCACGATTGCTGAGAAAACATCTAACTCGCCGTTAAATGTTCTAATAATTGCAATCAATAGCGCAATTAAAAAAAAGCCAATCCAAATATAGTTTAAAACCACAAAATTAAATTTGGTCTAATTTACAAATGAATCTTTAATCCAATTAATGAGCAACGAATAAGTTTTCAGTATTAATTGTTAACTACTTAAAATTTGCTTGATAAAACAATTTTTTTGAAATAACTGTAGGGGAGTGCTGTTGCTTTTTTAATATTAAATATCTGATTTTTTTATATTTTAAATATAAGTTGGTATTTATTTGTTTAAACATACATGTTTAAACAAATAAAATCATTAAATTTGCTACAGAACTAAATAAAACAATAATATATACCAAATGAAAATTTTAAAAATTAACTCGAGTAGTAATACTCAAAACTCAGTAACGCGCCAACATGTAGATGCAATTATTGATAAATTGGGAGCATCTAATGATGTCGATCTTACCAATCGTGATGTAGCATACGACAAATTGCCGTATTTGGATGATTCATATTTAGCAGCGTCCTTTGCTCAAGGTGAGCAAACTCCCGAGCAAATTGAAGCGCTAAAATTATCAGATACTTTAGTTGATGAACTCTTAGCAACTGATGTATTGGTAATTGGAGCACCAATGTATAACTTTACAGTTTCTGCGTCATTAAAGGCGTATATTGATTTAATTGCTCGTGCAGGACGTACGTTTAAATATGGTGAAAATGGACCAGTTGGACTTGTCGAAGGAAAAAAAGCTTATGTTGTAATTTCAACTGGAGGTACTCCAATTGGAAGTCCATATGATTTTATTAAGGGTTATTTACAAACTTTTTTAGGATTTGTTGGAATAACAGATGTTGAATTCATTGTTTTTGATGAAATGATGTCTAAGGCGGAAGAAAAAACTTCTGCTGGGCAAGCTGTTATTGAGTTAATATAACTGACTGATTAATTAATATTAAAAAGCTACTTGATAATATTCAAGCAGCTTTTTTTATTTAATATTTTTAAGGCTGTTAATTATTGCCAACGATCACTTTTGGCAATAATTTGTTTGAGGACCTCAAAATTAATATCTTCTATTTTTTTGATATACAAACAACCTTTACCTGTCTTATGCGGCCCAAGTTGACTGAGTAATTCTTGTTCTTCATTGATGTCGTACATCAGGTATATGGTTAAATGCGATTTTCCAGGAGAGAAACCAACATTAAACCATTCGAATTCATCTCCGTTTTTTCGTTGGTATTTGTATTTGCCAAAACCTATAATACTGATGCCCCATATTTTAGGAATTTTTCCAGTTATTTCCTGAATTAGTTTTAAAATTTCTTTAGCATCCGATTGCCTTCTTTTATTGGGAATAGCATTTATATAATCATAAACACTCTTATTTGTTTCAACGTTAGCAAGTGTTTTTTTCATACTGAAGCCTTTTTCTAACTTAGATCTAACCTTTAATAGATTAACTCTCCTGTTCCCTGACGGATAATTTCAACGTCTCCATCTGATAGATCAACAACAGTTGAAGGCACATTTAAACCAAAGCCACCACTAACTACTGCATCAACTTTATTTTCCCAATCACCAGATATTAAATCAGGGTCAGTGGCATATTCTAAAATTTCGTCTTCATGATGCAAAGAAGTTGTAACCAAAGGGTACTCCAATGCCTTAACAATTTCTAAGGCAATATTATTCGCAGGAATTCGAATTCCAATTGTTTTTTTTGTTGAATCAAATAATTTAGGAATTTTACTAGAAGCCTCTAAAATAAAAGTGAAAGGACCGGGTAAGTTTTTATTTAAGATTTTGTATGTTGATCGATCAATTCTTCGTGTATATTCGGAAAGCAGGCTTAAGTCATTAAAAATTATTGAAAAATTAGCTTTCTTAAGTTTAAGATCTTTTAGTTTTGCCAATTTTTCTATTGCTCTTTTATGTTGTAGACTGCATCCAAGTGCGTAAACGGTATCCGTAGGGTAGATGATTATTCCTCCCTTTTTTAGAATATCAACGATAATTTTTATTTTGCGTTGATCTGGATTGTCTGGATGTATAATGTGCTGCACTTTACTTTATTCAAGTTAAAATTCTAGAACTGCCGTTTTAAAATATTGCACAAAAATAATGAGATTTTAAGATTGATTAATCTTTCGTGTCAATTCGACCTGTTTTGGGATCATAATTATATGGGCAATGCCTACAACCACTCTTGCAACAATAACCACGTTTCAAATGATATTTCTCTGTAAAAACTATATAACCTTCTTCAGTTTTATAGTAATCTTCAGAATCGAGTTGACTTATTTTAGAAAATCCGCTCATTATTGCTTAACAAACTTCTTTGTTACAACGGTATTGTTAACTGTCATATTTACAATATAAATTCCTTTGTTTAATTGACTAGTGTTGATTGGAGTGCCATCATAATTATCATTATTAATGATAAGTTTTCCATCACTTGAATAAATTCTGATTTGATTTATATCAGCATCACTTTGGATGAACAATTCAGTATTTACTGGATTGGGATAGAGAGAAATGGATGAAGTCAATGTATTATCATCAATTCCAAGTGTAGGGCCTAAGTATACACAGTAATCTTCGTATTCACCAAAAAACGCAGCTGTAGGGCAAGATATTGGCGAAGAAAGCGCACTCATTCCAATTCGTATTTTCGTAACTCCAATTTCAGCAGATGCAGGAATTGTAATCATTTGTGTAATTGGTCCCATAGCGCTAAAATCTAGTAGAGCAATTTCTATTGGAGCATCAAATACGCCATTATGATTGTAATCAATATAAATTGAATAACGCTCAGTAAAAGTTGCGCCTGCAAATCCTGGTGTTATAGTAATAGAATAAGTTTCACCTGGAACTAGTGCCGTAATAATTTGTTCAGAACGCAACCAACCATTATTTGGCCCAGTCTCATTCGTGAACCCGTTGAATTGGATTGATTCAATCCACTCTAAATTATCATTTGCACCTTCAACTGGACAATAATCCTCTTCTGTACAAGCTCCACATCCTAATGTTCTAAATATAGTTGATTCGCTAAAGCCTCTTGTGCTGTCGTCACAAACGGTGTGAATTTGAAATTCATACTGCGTGCAACCTTCAAGTCCATCAATGGATAATGGAGAAGTAACGTCTTCTAAAGAAATCCAATCTTCTGTATCTAATTTAGTGTATCTAAAATTATATTGTGTTGCATTCAAAATGTCATCCCAAGCAATGGTAAGGCTTTCTTCCGTTTTCGAAGGGTTTATTAAATCAGGGTTTATACAACAACCATCTGTAGTAAAATTGAGCGAAAAAGAACTTTCACTGAGTTCACCATCACAATTTGCTTTAACACTAATTATATATTCTCGACAAGGTGTAAGTGTATCAAAGCTAATTGTTTGTTCTCCTTCTATAACTATTTCTATTGGAGTATTACTTCCTTCTTGTATAGAAAGAACATAGTCAGTTGTAAAGCCATCCCATACAACAGTTATTGATGTATCACTTAATGCTGTAATTCTAACATTAAACGGTGGAACACAAGCATCTGCATCACATTCCGCTAACATTAAATCAATACTGTTCTTAACGTTTAGTCTCCCTCCTGTAGCTACTTCGCTTCCCAAAGAGGTTACAGGATCTACACCGTCTAAAATATAATCTCGCATTTTTAGTGCTGCTTCAGCAGGATCGTGTTTAACCAAGTTAATAAACTCGGGACAAGGAGCAGAGTAAGCTAATGCAACAGCTCCTGTAACACAAGGCGTAGCAAAAGAAGTACCACTTGTAATTCCGTAATTATTTCCAGGTGTAGTTAACCTCACTGAACTGCCAGGAGCAGCTAAATCAACATGTGTTGTTCCAAATCCTGATCCTGCACGAACATCCGTACTGTTTGTCATGGTAACACCGATTAAAAAATCACTTGTACACGTTGTTGGAAGATCTCCAACCTCATCAACATTAGAATTGTTATTTGTTGTTGCAGCAATATTTAAGATACCATAATTCCCTAAACTATCGTACATAGCGCACCATAAAGGAGAACTTGCAGGATCACCACCATCAATCCCCCAAGAGGAATTAGTAGCAACAACAAAAGCTCCTTCTTCTCCGAAGGTTTCATTATATAATTTACGCATAACTAATGGGTAATTATAGGCAGCCAAGACAGTAGCTTCATTAGATGCATTTTGTCCTTTTACGATCATCATCTTGACATCCCAATTAACACCAGTTACTCCAATCGTATTATTTCCTTTTGCTCCAATCATTCCAGAAACACGTGTACCATGACTCCCAAAACCAACGTTGTCATTATTTTCCATCACATTCCAGCCGTCAAAATCATCAATGAATCCATTGCCATCATTATCAATACCATCATCAGGAATTTCAGCATTGTTTTTCCAAAGGTTTCCTTGAAGGTCTTCATGAGTAATATCAACTCCTCCAGTTTCTACAACACAAACTACGATTGAATCGTTATGTGTTGTTATTCCACCTGTTGTAATATCCCAAGCATCTGTAGCGTCAATATCTGCATCTACTGTTCCTCCAGTTGACCCGGTGTTTTTTAAATGCCATAATTCATCAAAAAAGACATCTGAAGGGATCGTTTCACGATCAGATACATAATGATTTTTCTGCGCAACATTAACTTCTTGGTAAGTATTTAAAAGATGTTTAGTTCTATCTAAATCAATAGAAGGATCGTCAAACTGAATTAGATAAATATTTACGATACTACTTAATTGAGTAAATCCTTTTACACCAATGAGTTGATCTTTTTGAAATTCTCGAATAAAGTTTTGAGGATTCGTTGCTGTATTCAATTGAATAATTAATTCTCCTTGAACATGATTTGCATTTTGCCCAAATCCATTTAACGTTATGAGAAGTAATAGAACGAGTAGTTTTCGCATGAATAAGTAGTTTTTGTAAAGGTAATTAATTCTTCCCGCATAAGTAAATAAGAACTAATGAAGTGGTGGTTTTATTGATTAAATTGTCTTGACAAATTGTAACCTAAATAAATACTTTGAGGTATATGTGATCATGACAAACCACCAACCATTGTTTTTAATCTTACTTTTTTTATCATTTCACTCCTTTTCGCAAGGAGTAGGTAAATTAAGTGTCAGTGCAGACTTAAGTGATATTGTTGCATATGATCCTTCGATAGAAATATCTGTTATTAATATAGCTTCAAATAGAGAAGTGCTGCGAGACCAAGTAAAAGATGAATTCAATTTCTCATTTCCCTTAAATGGTAAGTTTTTGCTTTATTTTAGAAAAGAAGGATTTGCTACGACACGTTTAATGGTCGATACTCATACTTTTCTATCAGGTATTTATTCGGTGAATTTTAACATCTTTATGGAAAATTCAAATAGTAATTCTGGGATACCAATTGGAACGATAAAATTTGATGCTAGAAGTGAAAGTTTTGGTTATAAAACGTCAAATTTATTAGCTTCAAAATCAGTAAAGGTAACTTCAAGTATCCGAGAATCTGAAGTTATTTCTTTTTAACATTAGAAGGACTTAAAAACTGGATTTAAACCCAATGTGAACTTTTGTATCAGGTAAATCAATAGGGTTGTTGTTTAAGCGTCCATTTGCAATAATGATTTCAAGTTGACTTGAATTATTTGTTAAACCGAATCCAGCGCCAAAACTATGGGTGAAGTTTTGAATTTCATTGTTAAAATTCGAATAGTCATATAATACTTTTATAGATAGAAGTTCAATTGGCTTAAATTCAACTTCGTTTCTAATGATCCAATTATTTCTTCCTGCAAGCTCAAGTTCATAAAAACCTCTGACACTTTGTAATCCTCCAAAAAAAATAAATTCATTTCTAGATAAACCGACAGAAGAAGAAAGACCTTCATATTGAATGGAATTGTTTAGATGGAAAAAGCGGAGAAAATCAACTTGATGTTCGTATTTTAATAAGTATTTATTGTTCGAGATTTTTCGTTTATTATCGTCTAATGTATCTGCTCGGTAATTAAATACACCTCCAGTTAGCGTGAGTTTTGGATGATAAAATTTGAGCTTTTCATTTAGAAAAGGACGATATTGGACGGAAATCCCTATTGTATTTTTAGAAAAATCTCTAAATCCTGGAATCGGTTCTGAAGTTATAGTTGAAGAATTTTCAATTTGATCAAAAAGACTAACTCTAAATTGTGGATTACGATAAATTAATTCAAAAAGTAAATCCGAACGAACGAATGAAGTATCTTGTTTTTGCAAATCAATATTTGTTCCTATGCCTAATGGAGAACCAAAGAGAAAAGGAAGTTCTAAAATAGTTTTCAGTTCTTGTGTTTGGTCCGGGTTATTTCTCCAATTTAAACGAATTTTTTCGGCTCTATTAAATGCGTTTTCTAATTGCAAATTAATATAACCATTCAACACGAGTCGTTCTGTAATGCGATCTTGCTGAAAACCAACATAACCATCTGCATCACTTGATTTCTTTTTTTCAATATAAATGTATAGTTCCGCTTTTCCTTTCTTAAAAAGAACTTCTGTTGAACGCGTCAAAGAATATAAGTTTGTCGAATTAAAAATGGCTTGTGTTGCACGAATTTTTTCTTCGTTGTAGGTATCGCCAGGCTTTATTCCAATTGTATTCAAAATTGTTTTTTCATGAAACTGACTTTTACTCTTAATATGAATTTTATCAATAATAAAAAAATCTCCAGAATCAATTTTATATGTTAAACTCAACGTATTGTCTTCTTCCTTTTGATCAATTACTTTTAATTGAGCGAATGGATATCCATTGTTTTCAAGTTCTTTGATTCGTTTATTAATCCGATCAATGGTAAGGAGTAAATTTTTTCCAGTATACACTGACTTCAATTTTTTGCCTTTTTCAAAAAGATGAATTTTTTTAAATTGATTTTGATAATTGTAATAGTAATGAACATTATTACGTTTTACAGTACTATCTCGTAAACTGACACCTGTGTATCCATTTAACCTGAAATTAGCAATTGCGTATTCTTCTGCTTTTTTTCGTCGTGTAGAGTCTTTGCTTGATTTTTGTTTAATTGTGATTTTATCAAGGTGGTAGTAAATAGTACCACTTCCTTGAGCGTATCCAAAGCTTGCGCAAACAATAATTATAATGAATAACGTACTTCGCATCATCAAGTATAACGTAATTAATAGACTAAAAGTATTTAGACTAAGGTAATGCTTTAAAATTACCGAAAATGAGTTTTTTAATTAGAACTCAGTTGTTTTATTGACGTCCAGGGTAAACCTTGAGTGCTTCTTCAATACATTTTACAGCTTTTTGCAAAAATTCTTTTTCAAGGACATATGCAATACGAACCTGTTTTTGACCGAGATCTTTACTCGCATAAAAGCCACTTGCTGGAGCCATCATAACCGTATCATTCTTATAATCGAATTCCTCTAATAACCATTGACAAAACCGCTCAGAATTATCTATTGGAAGTTCAGCAATACAATAAAAAGCACCTTTAGGTTTAGGGCAAAATACACCTTCAATAGCGTTTAGACCATCAACCATAATATCCCTTCTTTCAACGTATTCAGAAACAACTTCATCAAAGTATGACTGTGGTGTCTTTAATGCTGCTTCACTTGCAATTTGGGCTAGAGTAGGAGGTGATAATCTTGCTTGAGCAAATTTTAATGCAGTCGACATAATTTCCTTGTTTTTAGAAATTAAAGCTCCAATACGTGCACCACACATTGAATAACGTTTTGAAACAGAGTCAACCAAAACGACGTTTTGATCAATTCCATCAAGGCTCATTACGGAGTATGGACTTGCGCCATCATAACAAAATTCACGGTAAACTTCATCAGCAAACAAATACAAATCATGTGCTTTTACAATATCTCTAAGTCGTTCTAATTCGTCCTGAGCATACAAGTATCCAGTTGGATTTCCTGGGTTACAAATTACAATTCCTTTTGTCTTAGCTGAGATTTTATCTTCAAAATCAGCTACGTCAGGCAATGCAAAACCATTTTCAATTTTAGCTGTTACAGGAACAATTGTAATTCCGGCTGTTGCAGCAAAGCCGTTATAATTCGCGTAAAAAGGCTCTGGTATAATTACTTCATCACCGGGGTTAAAGCAGGTTAAAAAACCAAAAATTAAAGCTTCTGACCCACCAGTTGTGATTATTATCTCGTCATGCTCTATCGCAAGATTATTTTTCTTATAATATGCCGATAACCCCCTTCGATAAGATTCAAAACCAGCAGAATGACTATATTCTAAAACAGTTCTATCTAGATTTTTCACTGCCGTTAAAGCAACTTCAGGACTAGCAATATCTGGCTGACCAATATTTAAGTGAAATACATTTTTCCCAGCCTTTTTTGCAGCTTCTGAAAATGGAACTAATTTACGAATTGGTGACTCGGGCATTTGATGCCCTTTAGAAGAAATTTTTGGCATTGAAATAAATTTTCGGTAAAAATAAGGTGTTTAAAATTAACTTCTAATGACAATTCAAAATAATTTTTGTTTTGAATAGAATTTTTAACGCAAGTTAGGAAATGAGAATAAATACTCAAATCCATTTTTGGTCTCTACTTCGATTTTACCATCCAACTGCTCTGACAAAGTATAGATTAATTCCATTCCTAACGAATCTTCCTTAAGTTGTTGAATTGTCTTATTCGTTCCAACGCCATTATCTTTAATTAATAAAATAATGTTGGAATGATTTCCTTTTTTTTAAACAACTGTAATTTCTCCACGTGCCTGACCCTTAAATGCATGCTTAAGCGCATTGGATATAGTTTCGTTTAGAATTAGCCCTAATGGAATGAGTGAATCAATCGATAATTTCTGTTTCTCAATGTCAAACTTAAAATCAATTTTCTCTTCATTATCATAGGAGTCTAAAATATTTATTGTCAATTCTCTAATGTAATTTCCAACTTCAAGTTTTGATAAATCTTCTGATTTGTAAAGCTTTTCATGAATCAAAGCCATGCTTCTTATTCTATTTTCAACTTCATTTAGACGTTCTCTAAAATTATTTTGATCAATAAAATCACTCTGTAAACGAATCAAACTACTGATAATTTGAAGATTATTCTTAACACGGTGATGAATTTCTTTTAATAAAGTCTCTTTCTCCTCTTTAGAGACGAGTGTTCGTTTTAATTCTTCGTTTTGATACGTTAAAATATTTTTATGCTTCTTTTCTAATCTCAGTCTTTTTCTTGATGTAACAAACAATAAAATGAAGATAATGATGATTAAAATAAGTACACCAAAAGTAAAGTAGATATTTCTGCGATTTGAAATATCAGAAAGTACTTTATTCTCTCCTTTTATAAATTCTAATTCTTGTTCAATTCTTAAATTTTCATTGTGAATACTGTCTTTTACAAAATCGTATTTAGAATGTTGGGTTTCAATTTCTTCAAAATTACTACTCGTTTCTATAGAATCTTTTTGTTGAAAGTACCGATCATAATTTAAAACGGCATTTTCGAAATCATTTACTGCTGCGTAAGCTCTTGCTACTTCTAAGGTTATTGAATAGTTATCATTGCAATGACGTGAAATTTTTTCAGCCAAATCCAAATAATAAGTTAAACTGTCCGAATTGTTTGTTTCTAATTCTGTATAACGAATGACTTCTTCACATGGGTCGTTAATGCGATTAATTAATTGATTAAAATCATTGTTTGATATAAATTGGATAGAATCAGAGCCTAATGCAATCGAGCCTAAAAAAAGAATATTCAAGAACAATATTAGTCGCATTTAGTAGGAATTGTTTAACAATATAACGATTGCTCATCAAATTATTATTGTGTGCTCTTCTTTTTAACGTTGAAACGAGCAAATGAGTTATTCCATTCTCACAAATTAACTTTTATCGCAAAAGAAAAGGAATGTTTTATCTATTTTTGTAATGATGTCTAAAAAAAGCAAATTTGACCTACGTTTACTTCGTAAATTAATAGGGTTTTCAGCTCCTCATAAAGGTATTTTTGCTATTGCGATTATATTAATGATTTTATTCGCAACATTAGGGCCTATGCGTCCTTTATTCATTAAAGAATTGATTGATAATTATATTTCTGGAGATGGAACTACGCTTACTGAGAATGGGCAATTAATTCAAGGGTTGGTCAATCAGTTTTCAAATCCCAAAACAATTCAGGATCAACTTTACTATTGGACAATACTTATTCTAATTATCCTAATTTTTGAAAGTATCATTCAGTTTTTCTTGACCTATATGGCTAACCTTCTTGGGCAATCAATCATCAAAGATGTTAGAACTAAATTGTTTGCTCACTTTAACTCATTTCGATTAAAGTATTTTGATATTACACCAAATGGAACAATCGTTACACGTTTAGTTTCTGATATTGAGGCTATTGCTGAGGTTTTTTCCATAGGGTTGATCACCATGTTTGGTGATATTATTCGTCTTTCAATTGTAATTACGTTAATGTTTTCAGTGAGTTGGCAACTTAGTTTACTTACACTTGTTCCAATTCCTTTGCTGATAATTGCAACACGAATTTTTGCAAGAGCAATGAAAAAAGCATTCCAAAAGGAACGCTTACAGGTTAATAAACTAAACACCTTTGTACAAGAACATATTTCAGGAATGTTTATCGTACAGCTGTTTAACCGGCAAAAAATTGAATCGGAAAAATTTGATGGAATTAATAAGGAACATAGACAAGCACATGTAGATGCAGTTTGGGCAAATTCAATTTTTTTCCCTATTGTGGAATTATTAAGTTCTGTATCTATTGCAGTACTTATTATGTGGGGGATGTTGCAGACAGATTATTCGGAAGAAACGATAGAAGCTGTTTTTGGAACACTTCTGGCTTTTATTTTATGGATTCATATGCTTTATCGACCAATCCGTCAGTTGGCAGATCGTTTCAATATTTTGCAAAGAGGAATGGTAAGGGCCGAGCGAGTAATAGAAATCTTGGATCTTGAAGATCATATTGATGATACGGGAACAACGGAAGAAGTTAATTTTGATGCCTCTATAACATTTAAAAATGTATGGTTTGCTTATAATGAAGAAAATTGGGTCCTAAAAGGAATCGATTTTAAAGTAAATGAAAGGGAATCAATAGCTTTGGTTGGAACAACAGGGGCAGGGAAATCGACAATTACCAATTTATTGACACGATTTTATGAATTTCAAAAAGGAGACATAAAAATTGGAAATGAAGACATTCGAAATATTCAATTAGATGTTTTAAGAAAAAACATTGCTATTGTTTTACAAGAAGTATTCTTGTTTTCGGATAGTATTTTTTATAACATTACGTTAGGAGATGAGTCCATTTCAAAGGAGAATGTAATTGCTGCAGCAAAAAAAGTTGGAGCACATGAATTTATAATGAACCTGCCAGGGGGGTACGATTATAATGTAGGTGAAAGAGGTGGTGTACTTTCCGTTGGACAAAAACAACTGATCTCTTTCATTAGAGCTTATGTTTACAATCCTAAAATTCTGATTTTAGATGAAGCTACGGCAAGTGTTGATTCAGAATCTGAAGAAATGATTCAAAACGCAACAAAAGAACTTCAAAAAGGACGTACTTCAATTGTCATAGCACACCGTTTATCAACTATTGTGAACTCTTCAGAAATTTTGGTGATTGATGATGGGAAAATCTTAGAAAGAGGTACACATAAGGAACTACTGAACATACACGGGCATTATAAAAAACTCTACGAACTTAACTTTGCTTAACGAGTTTTGATTTTTTAATAAATGTATTTAGTAATACGCCTATTAAAATTAAAATAATACCGAAAGTAGCATACAGACTTAACGTTTCATCAAATACGAAATAGCCGATTATTACAGCATATATTGCTCCAACATATTTTACAGGCGTAATTTTTGACGCTGCATCTGAATTAAATGCTCTTGTCATGCATACTTGAGCGATTTGTGTTAATACACCAATTAAAATTAATAGAAACCATTCAATTCCATTTGGAATTGTTGTTCCCATAATAAGCATAATAATGAAAGATACTGGTGCTGCTACAAGCGGGAAATACATCACAACGGTAATTGGCTGATCAGTTTCTTTACATTTAATAATTGCATTGTAGGCGACACCGGAAAGAATAGCAGAAAGTAGCCCTGTTAAAAGCCAAATAGGATTAATTGCGCCGTCACCACTTTTTCCATAGCCAATAATTGCCACCCCAACAAAAGAAATTAAGAAAAATAGCCACTGAATAGAGCGTACTCTTTCTTTATTTAAATAAATTGCAAAAATAATTGTGAAAATGGGAGAAAGGTATTGAACAATAGTTGCAATTGCAATAGGCAAATTCTTTAGTGTAATAAAAAATAAAGTTAAACTTGTAGCACCAAAAATGCCCCTTACCAAAAGCCATTTTTTATTAACTCCAAAAAAAGGTATTTTTCTTGATCGAATGATTGCAAAAGAAATTAAGAGTGAAACAATAGATCGAAAAAAAATCAATTCATAAACAGGGTAAACCTGTATTTCAGAGGAGTATAACGAACTCCCTGACAAAATCTTTACAATTAAATTGATTAAAGCAAAGCTGACTGAAGACAGCAACATATATAGCACTCCTTTATACACGGTGCAAAAGTACTACTTAAATGAGCATTAAGACACTTAATTATTCATTTATGCAGAAATAGAATTGAAAATAAATAAATACTAAAAAAAGACTGTTAATTGATTTTCTATTATAGCCAACAAGAAAGAAAGTTTTGTACGTAAATTTGGTTTTCACATGATTAAATAAAAATGTATTTCTCCAGTTAGAGAATTCTTATTTATGGTAGATACTTATAGACATAAAGGACTAAGAAAGCAACTTGTTAGTGAGTTAGAAGATAAAGGAATTAATGATAAAGTGGTTCTTAATGCAATAATGGAAGTTCCGCGTCATTTCTTTTTAGATGCTGTGTTTACTAAGCAAGCTTATTCTAATATGGCATTTCAGATTGGTGCTGGTCAAACCATATCGCACCCTTATACTGTCGCTTTTCAAACTCAATTATTGAACTTATCTAAAAGAGATAAAGTTCTTGAAATTGGCACAGGATCTGGATTTCAAACTTCTATATTATGTGAAATAGGGGCAAAAGTATTTTCAATTGAACGTCAACGAGAACTCTATCTTAAAGCAAATCGAATTGTTCCTAAACTAGGTTATACCGCAAAATTAAAATATGGAGACGGTTATAAAGGATGGCCCAGTTTTGCTCCTTTTGATAAGATAATAGTAACCTGTGGTGCACCATATATTCCAAATGATTTGGTAGCACAATTAAAAATTGGAGGACGAATGATAATTCCTATAGGTGCTGGGAAAGATCAAGAAATGATTTTGTTGACGAAAGAAGAAGATGGAAGTTTAAAAGAAGAACGTCTGGGGGTCTTTAATTTTGTTCCAATGTTGAAAGAAACAGCTAAATAATGGAATACATTGCTTTTAACGATAATAATGTTTTTATAGATGTAAACTTTAATGAACATGAGCAAGTTAAAATCAACGAGCGGCATATACTTTACGCTGAAACATTAAAGCAATTGCATTTACCATTCGAGAAATGGGCGTATAGTAAAACCGAAAAACAATGTATATTAATTCAACGAAATAGGGAATTAGAATTATTAGATTCGATTTTATTTGAACACCTAGATTATTCAAAACTATTAAATCCTAAGCAGCTTTATTTATTCTATGTTTTACAACTTTTATTAGGGAACCCATTAGATTTTAACCAAATTGGTGTTGTTAGAGGCGTAAAAAACCGATTAATATTCCCAATGGCTGATTTTGATCCGGAAAAGATGGAGGAGAATAATTTTAGAAAAAATGCATTGAGTCATTTTCTTGCCAAAAGGATGAAAGATAAAGAACGAGTGAGTGCAACAGACGAATTTTTCATTTTACTCAGTGAAAAATTTAAAACAAAATTGTTAAATGCATTAACACGTTATCAATCCGAAACAGGTCTAATTTTTGACAAACATAGTATTGTCGAAAAATTTCTTGATAAAAATCGGATGAAGCAATTGAATGCATTCTTACAAAAAGAAATGAATTAATATGGATGGTTTTTTTACACTAATATATGTTGTTCCAAATCGGTTTTCAGACGAGAAAATTTCTGTCGGAATTTTAGCAAACATTAATGGAATTCCTCATTTTGCTTTTTCTGATCGGAAATTGAGTTTTGGGTTAAGTTCATTTTCACCTGAATTAAAGACAGCAGTAAAAAAGAGTTTTCGTTTGATGGATTTTGACGTTAATAAAATTAGAAGAGGAGAAGAAGCTCTTTCTTTATTCGATCCACCTTATTCGAAAAAATTATTGAAAGAATTAACGTATAAAAAAAGAGGTGTTATTCAGTATTCTGATTTATTTGAATTGCACAACAAAAAAGAAATTGCTTTTGATAAATTGTATAAAAAATTCATTGGTGAAGTGAATAAACCAATGAAAGAAAAAACGAAAAAAGTTAATTTCAAAGCACGATTTAAGGAATACACAAAAGGGAAAAAATTTGAAAGTTTCGAAGCTAATTTTAAACTTGAAGCCAATCAATACCCTTTTATTTATAGAGATATGACCGTTGATTTATGTCGGAAAACAAACTTTTATACTGTATTCTACACCATTGATTTTTCAAAATCGATTCAAACAATTCAACGAAACATAAGTCGTTTCAGAATGATCGTACAAAGCCTGCAACAACAATCGTTAAGAG
Organism: uncultured Crocinitomix sp.; assembly: GCA_964415335.1. Taxonomy (GTDB): domain Bacteria; phylum Bacteroidota; class Bacteroidia; order Flavobacteriales_D; family Crocinitomicaceae; genus Crocinitomix. Next base: position 1,718 of record CAYPZN010000049.1, on the reverse strand, counting down.
AAGGATTAAGTTCTGGAAGGTACTATATGGTTTATGAAAGTACTTCTAGTCGTTCAAAATTAGCGCTTGTAAATGCAATAAAATCAGAATCTAACTTAGGATATGAGATTATTCGAATTACTGAAATGAAAGACAAAATCTAAGGTTATTTTAGAATAATAGTAAACCTTGGATTATTAGCCCTTACTTCAAGGCAACGCGGAGCAAAATTTAATGTTGCACGGTCAATGGTAAGCGTTTCAATATTGCGCATTAAGCAAAGGTCATAGGCTAATTGTATTGTAGGTCCGGCATAAGAAACATCAAGCCGATTCAAACTGGTTAAGTTATAAAATTCAGGAGGTAGAATCCGTAAACTATTTCGAGCAATGACTAATTCACGGAGCCCCGACATTTGTCCAATTGAATTTGGTAAATACTCAATTTTGTTGTAATCGAGGTAAACATGTGACAAAGAATGCATTTGCCCAATTGTACTTGGTAAATAAGTGAGTTGATTAAAGCTTAAACGAAGTACTTCTAAGTTCCTTAAATTACTAATTGACTCAGGAATGCGTTCAATTTTGTTCGCTTTGAGGGATAAAATCTTCAAACGCTTTAAGTTTCCAATTTCAGGTGGTATTTCAACAATATCATTCCTACTAATAATCAATTTTTCTAAATTGACAAGGTTTCCAATTTCAGGTGGTATTTCAGTGATTTTATTATTGTGTAGATTCAAAACTTTCAAATCAGTCAACTTGAATACGTATGATGGAATTTCAGTAAGATGGTTGTGACTTAAGTTTAATTTTTGATTTCTTGGGTTTTTCAAGATACCATCAATCCTTCCACCTCTATAACTACAACTATTTATAAATAGAACTGAACAAAATAACAAAACAATATGTACAAGTTTACGGATCAATCTAGCTTTAATTCAATTGTTTTTTGTTTAGACGATTAACCATAGAAAGTTACAACATAAAAGTCAAAAAAAAACTTTTTAATGGATATTCGATAGAAAAATACGAAAATGAGAACAAATTTTTAGCGAAAGGATAAATTTGATTCAATAAGAATAACTTTACCTTAGATCATGAATCCAATAATAACGATACTAATGCCTTTGCATAATGCAACGCAATATATAGACGATTGCATTGAATCTATTGTAAAGCAATCATTTGAAAAATGGGAATTAATAATTGTTGATGACTTTTCCACAGATGATACGGTTAATTTTGTGAAAAAATGGATTTTAAACGATTCTAGAATTTCGTATTTTAAAAACGAAAAAAAAGGAATTATTCCTGCACTAAGCACAGCATTTAACAAAAGTAAAGGGAAGTACATTACCCGTATGGATGGGGATGATTTAATGCCTGAAAATAAACTAGAATTATTCTATAATGAAATTAAAAAAGAACAAGGGCTCATTGTTGTAACAGGAAAAGTAAAGTACTTTTCTGAAGAAAAAGTGAGTGAAGGATATTTGCGTTATGAAAAATGGCTAAATGAACAAGTTGACAGAGGTACACATTGGAAGAATATTTATCGCGAATGTGTAATTGCTTCGCCAAATTGGATGGTATCTCGGATGTGTTTTGAAAAAATATTTGCTTTAACCGATTTGGTCTATCCAGAAGATTATGACATGGCTTTTAAATGGTACCAGAATAACATTAAAATTTTAAGCTTAGATCACATTACTCATTTATGGCGAGAACACCAAAATA
>CAYPZN010000048.1:0-29669 GCA_964415335.1 uncultured Crocinitomix sp. | reverse complement strand
GAAAACAAACTTTTTGGTTGCTGGTGACAAAATGGGTCCTTCCAAATTAAAAAAAGCAACCGACCTTGGTGTTACAATTATCTCAGAAGATGATTTTTTAATAATGCTTTCCAAATGAGCAATTTGAATTTCATAAAAGAATATTTCGTTAAACGAAAACTAGATTTAGATCGAACTAAACGAAAACCAATTTTGAAAAACACCGAGGAATATGAAAATATTCTTGTTGTTTCAAACCAAGACAAAACATTTCTTTTATCTGAAATTAGTAGCTTATTTAAACAAGCTAAAATTCATTTTTTATCTGAAAGAGAAAACAAAGTTAAGACAAATGTAAAAAGTGATTATACTTACCATGCAAGTGACCTTAATTTAACAGGACATGTAAAAAATGATAAATTGAATCAACTCTTCAAAATTGAGTTTGATTTAATCTTAGATTTGTCACAGGAAAAATTATTAACTTATTTCTTCATTACTCAAGTAAAATCATCTTTTTTGATTGGAAAGAAAACAGAAAATCAATCTTTTTTGCATGATTTAATGGTTGAAGACAATGAAGATGAGGCTGTTTTTTTAAAAAACGTAGAGCAGCAAATTACACTTTTAACAAAAAATGGAAAACATTAATTTAAAAGGATTAGGTGTCGCAATGGTGACACCATTTACGACAAGTGGAACAGTTGACGTCGTAGCCCTAAAGAAGTTAACCTCTTTTTTAATAGAAGGAGGAGTTGATTATCTTGTTGTACAAGGAACAACCGGAGAATCGCCCGTTCTTTCAAAAGAAGAGAAACAATTAACATTAGATACTGTAGCTGAAGTTAATAATGGAAAATTACCCCTTGTTTTTGGAATTGGGGGCAATAATACAGTTGCAGTTACTGCCGACTTTTCCAATTACAACTTATCAAAAGTAGATGCTATACTATCCGCGTCTCCTTACTATAATAAACCAACACAAGAAGGAATTTACCAACATTATAAGGCAATTACAGAGTCTACCGATTTACCTATCATTGTTTATAATGTACCAGGCAGAACAGCTTCTAATATTTTACCAGAAACCACATTAAGATTAGCCAATGATTTTTCAACAATTATTGCAGTCAAAGAGGCCTCAGGAAGTATGGAACAAATCATGGAAATAATTGCAAATAAACCTGAAGGTTTTTTAGTCATTTCTGGTGATGATGCAATTACTTTTCCAATTATAGCCTCAGGTGGAGATGGTGTTATTTCAGTTGTAGGTAATGGTTTTCCAAATCAATTCAAAAAAATGGTAAAATCTGCATTGGACGATAACATTGAAAATGCGCGTAAAATGCACTATAAAGTATTCCCTATTATTAATCATTTATTTGCTGAAGGAAATCCTGCTGGCATAAAAGTTGTTTTAAAACATTTAGAAATAATGGAAGACACCGTTCGACTTCCATTGGTTAATGTAAGTGAATCACTTAAATCAACGTTAATTAAATTAACTGAACAAATTAACGCATAATTTTTTTGTCAAAATTTTGTGTGGTTGTTACATATAAATGTTAAGTAAACGTAACCTTTTTATATTGATTTCACGTATTACAAAAAAATAGTATATTTGACATCACCAGTTAAATCTTTAATTTAATGAAAAGAACAAAAATTACAATTGGACTCTTAAGCGCTTCTTTAGCTGTGTTTTTAGTGAGTTGTGGAGGAGAAATGGAAGATAGTGAGATCAATAATGTTGACCTCCAAGAAGCGGACACAACAATGACCGATAATGAAGGAATGGATACAGAAGGAATGTTTGATATAGAGTACTCTGTTCCAACACCTAATGAACTTTTTGAAATTGTTAAACTTCAAGGTGGTGAACAACAACCTGACCTTGTTAATCCAATCGAAAATAGTGAAAACTATATCGATCAAAAGTCTAAATCAATCAATTTTGGAATTTATTCGGCAGATGTTGCTTATTTAAGTTGCTTTGGAATTGGAATTGATTTCTTAAAATACTTCAAGAAAATTGAAGAATTAGGTGAAGAATTAGGTATTTCTGGTGCTTTTGACGAGAGCATTATGGATCGTATTGAAAGTAATGAAGGTGATACAGATTCTTTATTTGCAATTTCTAACGACAGTTATTATAACAGTTATTTCTATCTTGAAGAAAATGAAAAAGGCGCTGAACTATCTTTAATCATGGCTGGTGGTTTTGTTGAAAGTCTTTATATTATCTCAAACCTAGTTGAGACTTATGATGATGCTAACCCAATCATCAAGAAAATTGGTGATCAGAAAGTTGTTTTAGAGAACTTAATTGATTTTATTTCTGAATATTCGGATGATTCAAATGTTTCTGAGACAATTGCTGACTTACTAGACTTAAGTGATGTTTTCGAAAACAGTATGGAATTTGAAGAGTCAGAATCTTCTGTTTCAAGTGATGAAAACGGAACTTTAGTTCTTTCAGGAGGAGGTTCATATAGCATGACTGCCGGAGCGTTTGATGCAATAAAGGCTAAAACAAATGAATTAAGAGTCAAATACACAAATTAATTGAGGATGAAAAAAGTAGCATTAGCAGGAGTTATATTATTTGGCGCAATTCTTTTTCAAGGGTACGCGCAATGTGGAAAAACACAGTATTTATGCCTTAATCAATTTTCTAAAAAAGAAGATAAGGGTGCTTTTTGGAATATCAATAATCAATCAAGGAGTGCAGCTTTTGAAAAAGGTAAAGTATACGAAATGAGTTTTATTGGGTACGAAGGATTTGAATATCGTCTTTCAACTTGTACTGATATCGCTAGTTCTTCAGGAGTTAAATTTCAATTGGCTCAAGATGAAGTTGTTCGTGTAAAAGATGGAAACGGAAATACAAATATTAAGAAACAACGCACAATTGTTTTTGATAATGAGTCTGATGGAATGACTCCATTTGTTTTATTCACAACCGATAAGACAAAGAAATTTTATCTATCTGTTAACGTTCCTGCAACAGGAAGTAGTGACAATAGAAAACTAACAAATACCGACAATGTTTGTGTTGGTGTTTTAATCGAACACAGAAGAACGCAAAAATTAGGTTTCTAGTTTTTAAATTTAAATAACTTATTATTTAGTAACCGTCAGTACGCCTAAGGCGACTGACGGTTTTATTTTGTATCTATGACATTTACACAAGAAAAAATTGCAATTTTTGACCAGTACATTAAAAAAGCTCAAACAATTGTTATTACTTCTCACAAATCTCCTGATGGTGACAGTATAGGTTCTTCTTTAGCATTATACCATTATTTAAAGTCAGTGCATGAAAACGTAATTATTTGTCATCCAGATCGCGCACCACATTTTTTACGTTGGTTAGATGGGTTTGATCAAATCCATACACATGAAGAAAATTCAAGTTTTGTAGCCGAACAAATGCAAAACGCCGATTTGATTTTTTGTCTTGATTACAATTCCCCAGGTAGAATTGGAAAAATGGATGATTTACTTGCTAAAAGCAATGCTAAAAAGATAATGATTGATCACCATAGAGATCCAGCAAGTGATTTTGTTGATTTAATGTTTTCAGATCCCTTAACCTGTTCTACAGCGCAATTAATATATTGTTTAATTGAAGTAAAGAATGATCTATCTAAAATAGACCTATCTATTGCTCAAGCAGTTTATACAGGACTTATTACAGACACTGGCTCTTTTCGATTTTCTTCTGTTACGTCTAAAACACATGAAATTGCTGGTAAATTGATCACTACAGGGTTAAATCATTCATTAATTCACGAGCGAATTTTTGATTCTAATACCGAAGACCGAATCAAACTTACCAGTTATGCGCTTCTTGAAAAATTAGTAGTTGTGAGAGAATTTCAGACAGCGTACATTTCATTAACGAAAGAAGAACAAGAACGTTTTTCTGCTCAAAAAGGAGATACCGAAGGATTAGTCAATCAGGCTTTATCATTATCCGGCGTAAAAATGGCTATTTTCTTTAAAGAATCTGACGGAATCATCAAGATCTCGTTTCGATCAAGTGGAAAAATACCTGTTAACGAAATGGCAAAAGGGCATTTCAAAGGAGGAGGGCACTTAAATGCTTCTGGAGGAAAACATGTTGGTAAGATGGAAGATGCTATTCAAAAATTTGTAACTATTTTACCTAAATTCGTTCAAGAAAATAAAGCATCATTTAATGATTGATTTTCAATGACAGTAAAAACAAGATACTTTTTCTGGCTTTTTGTCTTTGTTTTAACCTCGTGTGCAGGTGAAGAAAACAATATGATCTTAAACGATCCCAATTGGACAAAAAATCAATCTATTGATATGAATTCAACGTTCGCTTTAGAAGAGAACGAGGAAATTGACTTGTTTTTAGAGCGGCATCAGGATTGGAGTATGACGGAAACTGGAACAGGTTTACGTTATATGATTTACCAAAAAAGTGTTTCAAACGATTCTGTCAAAGTCGGTGATTTAGTAACTGTAGACTTTGAAATATCTTTATTAAATGGAGACGTTTGTTACTCCTCTAGAGGAAATGAACCTGAAACATTTACTGTAGAAAAATCGGATATTGAAAGTGGCTTGCATGAAGGTGTTAAATATTTATGTTTGGGAGATAAAGCTAAATTTATTTTACCAAGTCATGCAGCACATGGTTTAATTGGAGATACGGACAAGATCCCTCCCCTATCTCCTGTTATTTACGATATTGAACTCTTAAAAATTGAATCTCCGTGAAAAAAAACAGCTTTACATTTACAATATTAATTGTTTCGTTTTCAGTTTTAACAAGCTGTGATTTAAATGGTGTTTCGTCGATTGATGAGCAAATTGATGACAACATTATTGCTAATGACAAAAGTGTCAATGATAATTACGCATCAATTACTGACAGTTTAAATGATCAATTGTCAACTACTCTTTTAACCGATTCAGTTTCGGGTCAGCCCAATAATATGGTTTACCAAAGTGAAAATGGATTGCGCATTGAATGGACCGAAAAAAGTACAGAAGACCCAATTCTATTAAATGATGTCGTAATGGTCAATTATAAGGCTCGTGTTGCAGGGGGAGAACAATATGATTCAAATGAAGAGCTTGGCGTTCCTATTCCATTAAAAACTAATATTGGAATGATGATTGAAGGATGGGAAACTGGTTTACTAAAAATGAATATTGGCGATAAAGGAAGAATAATGATCCCTAATAAACAAGCTTATGGTGAAAATGGCTACTCTACTATCGTCCCTCCGAAAGCTGATTTGATTATAGATATAGAAATTGTTGAGCGTATAATTCCAGTTGAGTTAAAAGAAGGAGTGAAAGTTTATAAATGGAAAATAAATGAAGGTGGAAAAACACCGAAAAAAGACGATCATATTGTCTTTGATTATTTTGCTTACACTATGGGAAAAGATGGACACCTTTATGATAATTCGTTTAAGGATAGTCAACCTTTTAGTTTTGTTTTTGAAAATGATAATGTTGTGGATGGACTCCATCAAGGAATGAGCAAAATAAAATCAGGGGAAAATGCTTTCATAGAAATTCCGGCTAAATTAGCCTACGGAAAAACTGGGCTTCAAGATTTAGTTCCAAAAAATACGAGTATCGTTTATGATGTTCGTATATCAAATATTGATTAATTTTATTTTCAGGCAACCTTTTATTTTTTACTTTGTAATAGTTATGATTGCTTTAATTACGTGCTTAAAAGCGATCAACATATAAAGTAAGGAAATTAAAAACCGCTATGCATAACTGCTTAATGTATTAATTGAATCGCATAAGGTTGGACAAAGAAAGTTTAAAGAAAAAATTTATTCTTGGTAATAAAAAAGCTTTTGATAAAATCTATCATGATTTTTCAGCCGCTATGTACACTATTTGTTTGAGGTATACAAATAATGCGGATGAAGCTGCGGATATTTTGCAGGATGCATTCATACGCATTTATGAAAAACGTAAACGCTTCGATCCAACTTATAATTTGGGGGGGTGGATTAAACGAATAGTAATTAATGAAGCCATTAATCACTACCGATCAAATAAAAAATATGAGTTTGTCGAAAGTGATTCATACTTTGAAGATGAAAATGAAGAAATGGAAATTACATTTCATGAAAGTGAAGAAGTTCCATTGGCAGATGTTTTAAAAAAAATCTTACGTGAATTACCAGAAGGTTACCGTGCAATATTTAATATGTATGTTTTTGACAATTTAAAACACACCGAAATTTCTGAATACCTTGGAATTTCAGTAAACACTTCGAAATCGCAATTATCCAAAGCAAGGAAAATGATTCGAACAAAATTAGAAGCGAAAAATATAACAAGAAGTAGTTTGGCCAATGGATAAAGATTTCAAAAATATTGACCAATTATTTAAAAACACACTGGGAAGTGAGGTAAAAGAAGCTCCAACTTTTGTCAAAGGAAATATTGATAAAGTCATTGGTTTTAGGAAAAGGAAGCGTTTTATTTTCTTCGGACTAACCACTCTATTACTAGCTGTGGTTTCAGTAATGTTATTTACTGATGTTTTTTCAAATCAATTGAGCAATAAAGAATTTTCTCACAACTTTAATTCTAAAATTACTCAATCAAATAATCCTTGGAACTTCAAACATCAGCAGAAAAAAATCACGGCCGTTTCTACCAAAGACGAAATTGATTTTCCAACGCAAAAAATCTCAACAAAAAATGACGACAATAATTCTCGTCAACTAACGATAATGAATAATATCATCAATAAAAGAGTAAACAATCAATCGAAGATAGATGCTGCATTTAATCAAGAAAAAGCTACTGAAAACGAAGTGAAAAAGACGAGAGAACCTAAGAATGATATAAAAGAAATTATAAATGATGATACAAATCAAGCCGAAGAAAAAACGATAACCAAAGAAAAGAATGAAGGACACTTGGAATCAAATAAAACTTCTAATGATTCTAGTAATAATACTCTTGCATTTGAAACGAATGACTCGATTGACAACAAAAATGTTGAAGAAAAAAAGGTGAACGAAACCAAAGAAGCAGAAGAAGCAGAAGAAGCAATAAAAAAAGTAGTTCCCCTTAAGGAAACAGAAGTGAATAATTTACTTTCAGGTCAAGAAAACTCTTCCAATTTAATAAGCATTGATACAAATTCATTTGTTTATGAAGAAATTGAGTCAGACACATCTTCACGAGTTGAGAAACAAAACAAACGGGATTCAACTGATAATGATTTACCCGAAATTAATAACGATACAACAGAAACTAGTGATATTGCAGTTCATACAACAATTAAACATCCCCCTTGGATGTTGAGTTTAACTTCTGGAATAAATCTTCAAAAATCCAATTACACTTCCAATTCTGGAACAGTTGGCACTTTATATAATATGGCAATAGATGATCGTCTTGGTTATCAGGCTTCATTAGAACTGACATACCGTACCAAAAAGAGCTTAACTTTAGGTACTGGTTTCACCTATAATCGTTCAAGTGAAAATTATTCTTTCATTGAAAAAATGATTGTTTACGACACAACATTCTTGGATACAGTACTGATGGATACGGGTATGTTTATTGTTGACACTTCAACAATAGAAACACTTCATGAAGGACTTACTAAAAATACAACCATTAGTTTCCCATTCACTTTAGGAACTCAATTAATCATAAAAAAGTTTCGCGTTGATTTTTTCGCTATGATTAGAGCTAATTTTATAATTAATTCATCTGGTGGATATTTTTCAAACTCGACTGAAACATTTATCCCCTTCGATAGTTCAACAAGTATTTACAAACCATTTCACTTAGATTTTGCGCTAGCTTCACGATTCCATTACAACTTTTACAAGAATCTCTACTTAACGGGAAAAGTACAATTTAGGCCTCAACAAGGAAATTCATTAACAGGAATTGATTTGAACAAATCATTTCGTTATACACACTTTGGAGCCGGAATTAGTATTCGACTATAAAGCAAGACTGCACTACGATTTTTTCTTTCGTACTTTTCTTCCGTAATAGTAACCAAACCCAAAGCAAATGGCAGCTACCAATGCATATTTCCATAACTGAAATATTATTGCTATTCCTAAAACAGCAGCTAAAATAGCAAGGACAATAGCTCCAAGTCTTTTCTTATCTTTTGAAATTTCCATCTTTATTAGATTTCTGTTAACGCCTCTACTTTTTCAATTGCAGCTTTTAATCCACTAGCATCTTTTCCGCCAGCTGTGGCAAAAAATGGTTGCCCTCCTCCTCCACCTTGGATTAATTTTGCTGCCTCACGCACCAAATTTCCAGCATGTAAATCACGTGATTTTGCTAAATCATCAGATATTACTATACTCAAACTTGCTTTACCTCCTGCTTTACCTCCAAAAACAGCAAATAAATTATCTACATTCCCTTTCAATTGAAAGCATAAATCTTTAATTGATCCAGTGTCAAGTTCTAGAATGTCAGCAACAAAATTCACACCTCCCCTGTTTTCTATTTTTTCAATAATATCATTTTTCAGGTGTTTGACTCGCGCTTTTTTTAATTGCTCTATCTCTTTTCCAAGTTTTGTATTCTTATCAATTAGCTCTTGTACTGCATTAGACAAGTTTTTTGGTTTTTTTAAGAGTAAAGAAACTTGTTCGAATTGATCTGCACGATCTATGAAGTATTGTTGGGCCACTTCTGAAGTGATTGCCTCTATTCTTCTAATTCCAGAAGCGACAGAACCTTCTGAAACAATTTTAAGAACGCGTATATCACCTGTATTATTAACATGAGTTCCTCCGCATAATTCAACAGATTTACCAAATTGAATTACTCGAACAACGTCACCATATTTTTCACCAAACAAAGCCATTGCGCCTAATTCTTTAGCAACTTCCATTGGTACACTGCGCCTTTCATTAAGTGCTATATTTTCTTGAATATCTTCATTTACTTTCCGTTCAACCTCTTCTAATTCTTTGTCTGTCATTTTCGAAAAATGAGAAAAGTCAAATCTTAAATAAGATTCATTTACAAGTGATCCTTTTTGCTCAACGTGTGTTCCTAAAACGTCTCTTAATGCATGATGAATTAAATGAGTAGCCGAATGGTTCGCGTTTGTTAGCTTTCTTTTTTTCGAATTAACCGTTGCCTTAAACTTAACTGACAAGTGTTTCGGTAACTCTTTTGCAAAATGAATAATTAAATTATTCTCTTTTTTTGTATCGAAAATAACAATCTTTTCTTCTGTTGACTCTATCCAACCTTTGTCCCCAACTTGCCCTCCACCTTCGGGATAGAAAGGTGTAATATTAAAAGCCAATTGGTAAAATTCCTTATCTTTTCGTTTTACTTTGCGGTATTTGGTTATATAAACATCTGACAATAGAACATCATATCCCACAAATTCTTCAACATCATCTTCTCTTAATACAATCCAATCATCTGATTCAACCTCAGAAGCTGAACGTGAACGTTCTCGTTGAATATTTAACTCAATATTAAATCCATCATCATCAATTTCTAATCCATTTTCTCGTGCTATTAAGGATGTTAAATCATCAGGAAAGCCAAATGTATCATACAATTCAAATACTGCCTTTCCATCTAATATTGTTTTTCCAGCAGCTTTCGTTTGGTCGATTAACAGTTGAATCTTAGAGAGTCCAGTTTCCAATGTTTTGAAAAAACTTATTTCTTCTTCCTTAATTACCTTCTGAATCAATCCGCGTTGTACAACTAATTCGTCAAAAGAATCTCCCATAGCTGAAATCAATGGTTCAACCATCTTGTGTAAAAATGGTTCTTTAATTTCCAAATGTTGATAACCATAACGCACTGCTCTCCTTAAAATTCGGCGGATAACATACCCAGCGCCAGTGTTTGAAGGCAATTGACCATCTGCAATAGAGAAAGAAATAGCTCGGATATGATCTGAGACAACACGCAACGCAATGTCCGTATTTTCATTTTTTCCATATTCTTTCCCAGAAATTCCTTCCAGATTAGTAATTAATGTTTGAAACAGGTCAATGTCATAATTTGATTGTTTTGCCTGCATTACCATTGCCAGGCGCTCTAATCCCATTCCTGTATCTACATGCGAAGCTGGCAGTTTTTCTAAATCACCATTTGCTTTTCTGTTAAATTGCATGAAAACCAAATTCCAGATTTCAATAACCTGAGGGTGATCTTTATTCACCAATGATTTTCCGTCAGTTTTCTGACGCTCTTCTTCATTTCTAATATCAACATGAATTTCAGAACACGGTCCACACGGCCCAGTATCCCCCATCTCCCAGAAATTATCTTTTTTATTGGCTAAAATAATGCGATCTGGATCAATATATTTTCTCCAAATATTGATTGCTTCGTTATCTTCAGTAGTTCCGTCTTTTTTATCTCCTTCAAAAACGGTTACATAAATTCGATCAACATCTAACTTATAAACCTCAGTTAAAAGTTCCCAAGCCCAACCGATCACCTCTTCTTTGAAATAGTCTCCAAAAGACCAATTTCCAAGCATTTCAAACATGGTATGATGATAAGTATCTACACCAACTTCCTCCAAATCGTTCTGTTTCCCAGAAACACGAAGACACTTTTGAGAATTTGTTACACGTTTATCTTTGGCTTCATTATATCCTAAGAAATAATCCTTAAACTGATTCATCCCTGCATTAGTAAACATTAATGTTGGGTCATTTTTAACCACCATTGGTGCTGACGACACTATTTTATGTCCTTTTGATTCAAAAAATGTTAAAAATGTTTTACGGATATCATTGATTTTCATTGATATAATTTTTTATCTGCACTTGTTAAGTTATGTTAACGATTATTAATCGTATTGCAAATTTATTCTAAATCCGTAAATTCGCACTGTTGAAATAGATTTTAATCACGTTAACTTATAAAAGTGAGAAAACAAAAGTTTAGATACAATCCAGAAACACTTTCCTACGATCAGGTTAAGTTGTCTTGGAAAGAACATACTTTTCGTGCATTACTGGTCATTGCTCCAGCAATTGTTCTTGGGTTCGGTTTTTATATTTTATTTTCTTCAATTCTAACATCACCAAAAGAACGTGAATTATCTCGAGAAAACAGCTTTTTAAATGAACGTCTAAATGAAATGCAAGAAGACGTTTTTTTAATGACAAGTGTCTTAAACGACATTGAAAAAAGAGATAACGAAATTTACCGTGTCGTATTTAATGCCGAACCATTTCCTGAAAAGCTAAGAGAACTGGGAACTGGAGGTACAGATGAATATCAAGAATACAAAGGTTATAACCATTCGCAGAAGGTTATTGAAAATGCGAAATTGATTAAAGAGTTGGAAAAAAGGATTTATGCTCAATCCATCTCTTTTGATGAAGTCATCAAACTTGCAAAAGAAAAAGAACAAATGTTGGCAAGTATTCCAGCAATTCAACCACTTTCTAATGACGATTTAACACGAATTGCTTCAGGTTATGGTTTCAGAGTTGACCCAATCTATAAGACAAAAAAGATGCACTGGGGATTAGATTTTACAGCTGATAAAGGAACAAATGTCTACGCAACTGGTAATGGTGTTGTAAAGGAAATTGAACAGAAAAGATGGGGGTATGGGAACTCTATTGTCATAGATCATGGATTTGGATATTCTTCTCGTTATGCTCATCTGAGCGGGTTTAAGGTAAAAAAAGGAGATAAAATTGTTCGTGGTCAAATTATTGGTTTTGTAGGGAGTTCAGGAAAGTCTACTGCTCCCCATTTACACTACGAAATCGAAAAAAACGGAAAGAAAATAAACCCAGTTCACTTTTTTCACTCGGATATTTCTGCTGATGAATACGAACGTGTATTGGAGATGGCGAACAATGCCAATCAATCTTTCGATTAAAATTCTTCATTATTTTTTTGCCCTTCTTGCTAAAAAATTAGGTATTTTTATTCTGTGAAAACACCGCAAAATATGCTATTGAAACACCTAATTGCCCTACTATTTATTCTCCCTTCTGCAATTTTTGGACAAATTCCTCCCTATTATAGTTCCATTGACTTTTCATTAATGGGTGAAGATTTAAGAGATGATTTAAGTAACCTTATCACTATAACTCATACTTCACCTTCAACTTATTCTGAAGTTTGGGACATATTAAAAGTTGCTGACCTTGATCCTACAAACAGTACGAATGTATTGTTAATGTATGGATATAATGATGGAGATGTTGAAACGGATCGTTCTCGTGATAAAAATAACAACGGTGGTTCTGTTGGTCAATGGAATAGGGAACATGTTTTTCCACGTTCATTAGGTTCTCCTAATTTAGGTACTGTTGGTCCAGGGGCTGACCCCCATAATTTAAGGGCTTCTGATGTTCAAAACAATGGAAATAGAGGAAATAGACAATTTGCTGATGGAGGTGGAAATGCTGGTCCATTAGCTTCTAGTTGGTATCCGGGAGATGAATGGAAAGGAGATGCTGCTCGAATTGTAATGTACATGTACTTGCGATATGGTGACAGGTGTTTACCTAACGCTGTCGCAATAGGTTCTACCAATGCTATTGATCCAAACATGATAGATGTCTTATTGGATTGGAATGCTGAAGATCCTGTATCTGAGATAGAAATAAATCGAAATAATACTATTCAAGGTGCTATTGGAAATAGAAATCCTTTTATTGATAACCCTCATATTGCAAACCATATTTGGGGAGGAAAAGTAGCTGACGATACTTGGGGAAGTTTAAGTATAGAAACTAATGTTAATCCACTTTCAATTCAAGTCTACCCTAATCCAAGTTTAAATAAAATGATTTTTGTTTCTGTTGATCAAGAAGTTCAATTTGATGAAATTTACATTGTAAACTTGCAAGGGAAAGAAGTTTTTAGAAGGGATCATCATGCGATAAATAGTACCATTGTTCCTTTAGATCTAAATACACTTCCTAATGGAATTTTCTTACTCCATCTGACCAATGAAAACGGAGTTTTAACACGAAAGATTGTATTACAATGAATCGAAAAATAAGATTGATTTGGGACTTTTATGGAGAGCCTGCAGAAGGAACAGCCAAACATCACGTCATTCACTTAGAAGAATTCATGAAACGAGAAGATTTTTCTTTTTATAATCAAGGAATTAGTTCTCAAGGTGAAAATCATTTTCTTGCTTTTATAACCGTAGATGAAAAAGATGTATTATCAATTAGAAATGCGTTAAAACCAAACCGAGCTTTTGTTGAGAAAATAGCTTCAGAGTCTTAAAATAACATTGCTCTTTTTTTCTTCTCCGATCGTCGTCTCTCCTCCATGTCCACAATAAACTAAGGTATTATCTGGTAAAGCAAACATAGTTTCAAATATTGTTTTTTTCAACACCTCAAAATCACCGCCAGGTAAATCTGTCCGACCAATGCTTCCTTGAAATAAAATATCTCCATTAATTACAAATGCATCTTCTTTTGAATAAAAAGCGACATGACCCGGCGCATGACCTGGCCCAAACAGAACCGTTAAACTTGAATTACCAAACGTAATTACATCATTTTCATTTAAGTAATAGGAGGGTTCAGGAGAAAGCTCATAACCTGGAATTCCATATAAACTGCATGATTGTGGAACAAGTGCTAATGTTGGTAGATCCAGTTCATGCATTCCCAATTCTAAATTGTATGTTTTACTCACAAAATAATTTCCCAAAACATGGTCTACA
This sequence comes from uncultured Crocinitomix sp., assembly GCA_964415335.1. Taxonomy (GTDB): domain Bacteria; phylum Bacteroidota; class Bacteroidia; order Flavobacteriales_D; family Crocinitomicaceae; genus Crocinitomix. Next base: position 15,979 of record CAYPZN010000048.1, on the reverse strand, counting down.
TGTGCATGTGTATTTAACAACTTTACAGGGTTTAGCCCTTTGACTTCTATAAAGTCTGCCAGTTGTTTTTGTTCATCCTTGCCATAACAACCTGGATCGATAATAACACATTCTTTTGTTTCATCATACAATACGTATGTATTTTCTTGAAATGGGTTAAATGTAAATTTCTTTACTTGAATCATAATATTACTTCTTCTAAACCCTGCAAAATTACAAAACACTTTTACATTTTTATTTATTTCGATTCAAATAAAGCCCCATTTATACACGTTTAATTACAGAAAAATAAAATCAAACTTTCTTTCACTTACATTTGAACAGTAAGCTTGATTATTTGTACCTTTACGTTAATGAATCTTAAGGTTTTCGCAATATTTCTATTTTTAACACTTGGGCTAGCTTCAAGTGGTGTGATGGCCCAATTTTATCAAGGTTCTCATCAAGAATTTGGCAAGAGTCGTGTCCAATACAATACATTTGCTTGGAAATTTCACAATTATACCCGATTTAAAATATACTACAGTGGAATTAATGAAGATATTGCCATTTATGCAGCAAGAACAATACAACATTACCTTGAAATAGCTGAATCTCGTTTGGATTATTCGATTCCAGAGAAATTAGAAGTAATTGTTTATCAGAGTCAATCAAAATTTAGACAGAGTAATTTAGGACTTACAAGTGATGAGCAATCTAATGTTGGCGGGACGACTAAAATTGTTGGCTCTAAAGTGTTCATCTATTACGAAGGTGATCATCAAAAATTTAATCAAAATATTAAAGGAGCCGTATACGAAGTTTTATTGAAGCATCTTTTTTTTGGAGGAGATTGGAAAGATCAATTAAAATCTACGGTAAACTCAGGCATTCCAAGTTGGCTAGAAGAAGGATTGATTCGTTACTTCGTAAAAGAATGGGATCCTGAAACAGAAAGTCGAGTAAAAGATTTAATCTTAACCAAAGAAATTGACAATTTCAACAATTTAAATCCACAAGAAAAACGCTATGCTGGACACGCCGTATGGAATTATATTGCCGAAACACATGGTGCAACTATTATTCCGAATATTTTATACGTGACGCGTGTTTCAAAAAATGTTGAACGAGGCTTTTTTTCGCTTTTGGGAATGGATTTTACAAAATTAACAAGAAATTATATTTCTTTTTACCGATCTCGATACACAAAGGAATACGAGACTCAAGAAGAACCTACAGGAGATCAAGTAGAATACAAAAAAAAGAAAGAATCAGATTATTATTCTGTACGCGTCAGCCCAGATGGGAATGAAATCGCATATGTCGAAAACCAAATGGGACGATATCGTGTAAAAATCTTCAATACGATCACGAAAAAAACAAAACGTATTTTTGCAGCTGAACCAAAATTAGAGCGAATTCAAGACCACTCATACCCTATTCTCGCTTGGCATCCTGGAGGTGGAGGTTTAGCTTTCTTTTCTGAAATTAAAGGAGAGTTAGCGCTTTTCATTCATGATATTGCCAGTAAAGAGACGGTAAGAAAACCAATTAAAAACTTAGATAAGGTTCTTGATTTCAGCTATTCTAATGATGGAAAAAAAATGATCCTTTCAGGTGTTATTAAAGGGCAATCCGATTTGTACTTGTATGACGTATTAGGAAATACTAACAAGCGGATTACAGATGATATTCATGATGATTTAAATCCGCGTTTTATTGAAAATGACCGTAAAATAATCTTTGTTTCTAATAGAGATAATGATACTATTTTCAAAAAACCACCCATTGATTTTAGTGAAAGGAAAAACGATATTTTTATTTATAACCTTAGTGAAGTTGATAGAACATATAAATTCCTAGAGAGAATAACAAATACAGAAGAGGTAAATGAAATTCAACCTTACCAACTTAATTCAGGAGAAATTACTTTTTTAAGTGACGAAAATGGACTTTATAATCGATTTATTGCGCAAAAAGACAGTGTAATTAGCTTTATCGATACAATTACACATTATCGCAAGGTAGTCTCTATTCATCCTCAAACTAATTTTGTTACAAGCATTAATGAGCATCATATTAATCAAAACATGGACATGGTCTATGTTACCTATCAAAATAGCAAGTATAAATTTCTTACAGAAAAAGCATCTTCAAAACAATTGGACGTAATTTGGAATACTACCTACATTGAAAAACGTTTAAAGAAGAAAGAAAAGCAACAAAAAAATGATGAAACTAAAAACGACACAATCCAAGTTGGCGATCATCTTTATCAAAAGGAAATTGTATTTATTGGAGGAAATATTGATGAAGAAGTACTAAAAATAGATACAACTGCAAATGGCGACACAATAATTAAAAAAGAAAAAGAATTCAGCCCCCCTAAATACTTAATTTACAAGATAAATTTTGCAAAGGATTTTGTTTTGTCTCAATTTGACAATAACTTTTTATTTCCAAATTACCAGCGTTACACGGGACCAGGCTCCGTTTACTTTAATCCAGGTATAAATGCTCTTCTTAAAATTGGTGCAAGTGATTTATTTGATGATTTCAAACTTCTTGGAGGTGTTCGAATTCCAGCACAATTTAATACTGGAGGAGAATTTTTATTTATAGGAGAACATCTAAAATCAAGAGTAGATCACCGATTAATATTTTATCGACAAAAAACAGTTAATACCGCAAGTTTTGTCAAGTTTTTAACTCATGACATTCGCTACCGATTGAACTATCCAATCTCAGAAGTATGGAGTTTCAGAACAACAATTAATGCACGAAAAGACAATCAAGTTTTTATTCCTCAAAATGATGCTACTTTAATTGCTCCTCCTATTCCTTCGTATAACTCAGGATTAAATTTAGAACTCGTTTTAGACAATACCATTCCAATCGAATTGAACATCCGAAGAGGAACTCGTTTCAAATTATTTGCGGAATACTTGCAGGAACTTGGAGGAAGTTTCGCCCCTACTTTTAATTTTGGTATCGATTTTAGAAATTACACGCGAATAAAACGTAATTTCATATGGGTTAATCGTATTGCAGGGGCAACCTCTCAAGGAGGAAGAAAATTATTGTATTATTTGGGAGGCGTAGACAATTGGGTACTTAGACCAAACCCTGATTTTAATCAAGATATTACCGTTGATCCTAGTCAAAACTTTGGATTTCAAACAATCGCAACCCCTGTAAGAGGATTCATTCAGAATGCGCGAAATGGAAATAGTTTTGCCTTATATAATACAGAATTTCGTTTACCGGTTTTCTCATTTTTCTCTCCTTATCCAATAAAAAGCCCTTTCTTTCGACACTTTCAGATTGTTGCTTTCGGTGACCTTGGTGTTGCTTGGACAGGTCCACATCCTTTTTCTCCTGATAATTTCTTTAATACACAAATCATAGACGACAAACCAGTTACAATTAACGTAGAAAATTTAAGAGAGCCTATTGTAGGCGGTTTTGGATTTGGTTTTCGTTCAAAAATTTGGGGATACTTTGTACGCCTAGATTTATCATGGGGAATTGAGAATTTAGAAGTTCAAAAATTAAGACCATACATCTCACTAATTAAAGACATTTAATGCCGTTTCAAACAATACTTATTCTAATTTTAATTGGTATCCTGGCAGGAATAGCTAGTGGATTTATTGGAATTGGAGGAGGACTAATTATCGTCCCTGCATTGGTCTATTTTCTTGGTCTGTCTCAGCATGCAGCACAAGGAACAAGTTTATTACTAATGCTACCTCCTATTGGAATTTTGGCTGTAATGAACTATTACAAAGCAGGTGAAGTAAACATTGCTTATGGCCTTATCATTGCCGTGGCTTTTGTTTTGGGAGGGTACTTTGGCTCTAAAATAGCACTACGAATTTCACCTAACCTTGTAAAACTAATTTTTGGTGCATTAATGCTTTATGCATCTTTCAAAATGATATATTCAGGTTATAAGGGAACAATTCAAGAAAAAAAAGCTTCAATTTCATCAGCAACAATTGAAGACGAAAAGCAAATTAATTAAACCTTTTTTAGCGTATATTTGATCCTGTAATGGAAACACAAATTAAAGAAATCACGAAAGAAATTCTAGAAGAAATAATTGCCATTAGAAGGCATATTCATCAAAATCCGGAATTATCCTTCCAAGAACATAAAACTTCTATTTTTATTCAAGAAAAATTAACGGAATATGGAGTTTCTTTTGAGAATAACATTGTAGACACTGGAATTGTTGCTTTGATTACTCCAAATACACCCACTGAAAAATGCATTGCTCTTAGAGCAGACATGGACGCTTTACCTATACAAGAAGCGAATGATGTTTCTTATAAATCTTTAAACGAAGGCATCATGCATGCTTGTGGACATGATGTCCATTCTGCCATGTTATTAGGTGTTGCAAAAGCACTAAGTCAATTAAAAGACAAATTGACTGTTTCTGTAAAGCTAATTTTTCAACCTGGAGAAGAAAAATTACCTGGAGGAGCAAGTTTAATGATTAAAGAAAATGTTTTAGAAAATCCAACCGTTTCTGAAATTTATGCACTTCATGTTTTTCCAGAACTTGAAGTTGGAAAAATTGGTTTGAAATCAGGAATGTACATGGCTTCCTGTGACGAGATTAGAATGACCGTAAAAGGAAAAGGAGGACATGGAGCAATGCCCCATCAAAATATAGATCCTATTCTCATTTCAAGTCATTTAATTATTGCTTTACAGCAAATTATCAGTCGAAATTGCCCTCCTCAAATTCCATCTGTTCTTTCTTTTGGTCGAATTGAAGGTTTAGGAGCGACAAATGTTATTCCTGATGAAGTCAAGTTAGAAGGTACTTTTCGAACAATGAACGAAGAATGGCGCTCAACTGCACATAAAAGAATTCGAGAACAAAGCGAGCAATTGGTGCAAAGTATGGGAGGTACAATTGATGTCGATATTCAAGTTGGCTATCCTTATCTTGAAAACGATCCTGACTTGACAGAAAAAGCTCGAAAAAAAGGAATTTCTTTTTTAGGAGAAGAAAATGTTGTAGATCTGCCACTTCGACTCACAGGAGAAGATTTTGCTTACTTTTCTCAAAAAATTCCAGCAACTTTCATTCGTGTTGGTGTAAGAAACGAAGCGAAAGGAATTGTGTACCCTGTTCATAATAAGAATTTTGACATAGATGAGAATGCAATTTTAATCGGAATGCAAACATTGCTTACTCAAATCTTTCTGTAAAATGAAATTGATTAAAGGTTTACTTTTTATCGTTCTGCTCACCGCCGCAATAATACTTCCTTTTTACTTTGAAATACTCCTTCGAATATTCATTGAATTAACACCTTTCGGATGGGTTTCTTCTAGCGTTATAATTCGTTTGATTGTAATCATTCTATTCATTTACGCTCTAAAAAATTTCTTTGCACTCTTTTCAAGAACAAAAAAGTTAAAGATGAAATGGGTTGTATTAATTGCATTGACTCCAGGTTTTTTAATTTCATTTGCTATTCACCCAATTTATACAGTTGATTATGGCCTTCAAAATGATGGAGTTAAACTTTCAATTCTTGATCAATTACAAGATGCAACTGAAGGAGAAACTTATGAAAGAACAAAGGAATTCAATTTAATTGCTTTTCTAACCACACATTGTAGTTATTGTGAAAACGCTTGCCAAAAACTAGGCACTAACTTAAAAAATGGGCAAAAATTAAAGATAGACTTGGTTTTTGGAGATTCTCCAACTGAAATTGACGCGTTTATCAATGAAAATAAAGGAGAATTATTCAACAAACACATCATTCCATTTGACGGGAAATTTATTGATTTTTCTGGAATCGAATTTCCTTCTATTTTTTTGGTTAATCCTGAAGGAGAGACTGTATATCATTGGATTGGGGACGAAATGAATTATAGTGCTTTGGATTATTTAGGAAGCCTAGAACTTTAGCGAGAGATAATCGTTATCTTTGTATAAAGCATTTATCATGAAATCTTTTGACATTCCAACTTATTATCGTTCACCTATTATAAGTCGTGTAAAAGCTATTCGAAACAAGGCGGATAGACGGAAAAAAGATTTCTCCCCTACTCGATTAGATTTTGGGAAATTGACATTTACACTTGCAAGGCATTTTGGATTTTGCTTTGGCGTTGAAAATGCAATTGAAATTTCTTATCGTGCAATTGCTGAAAACAAAGGCAAAAAAATATTTTTGCTCAGTCAAATGATTCATAATCCAGGTGTAAACGGGGACTTAGAAAAAAATGGAATTACATTTCTACAAGATACTAAAGGGAATCAATTAATTGGTTGGGATGAAGTAAGTGCGGATGATGTTGTAATTATTCCAGCTTTTGGAACGACTGTAGAGATCGAAAATAAATTAATAGAAATAGGTGTAAAAACCAAAACTTATAATACAACATGTCCTTTTGTTGAACGCGTTTGGAAAAAATCAGAGAAATTAGGAAATGATGATTATACAGTAATCATTCATGGCAAAGACCAGCACGAAGAAACACGTGCTACCTTTTCGCACTCAAAGGAATATGCAAAATCAATCGTTGTTAGAAATATCGACGAAGCTAGGCTTTTGGGAGAGATTATTTTAGGAAAACGGACTATTACTGAGTTTACAATGCTTTTTGAGGGGCGTTACTCGGAAGGGTTTGATGTCAAAAAAGATTTTGATCGAATTGGAGTTGTAAATCAAACAACCATGCTTGCATCTGATACACAAGAAATTTCTGACTACCTATCTCAAGTTATGGTAGAAAAATTTGGAAGTGATCAATTAGCAAATCATTTTGCCAACACAAGAGATACTCTTTGCTATGCTACAAATGATAATCAATCGGCGACATTAGAGTTGATTAAAGAGGATGCAGAAATTGCCTTTGTAATTGGAGGCTACAATAGTTCTAATACTTCGCATTTAGTTGAGCTTTGTGAAAAGAGTTTTAAAACTTACTATATTAAGGATGAAAACGAACTCATTTCTATGGATTCTATTCGTCATTTCAATATGCATACCAACGAACTTATTGTTTCTGAAAATTACTTACCCAATAATCACCCTTTAAATATCATTATAACAAGTGGTGCCTCTTGTCCAGATGCAACGGTTGATCGTGTCATGCAACGATTAGCTGATTTTGCTAATGTTGAATTAAACGTAGAAGACGCATTGACGGAACTTAAAATTGTATTTAATAATGAAGTTTGATTTACAAGCTGAATTCAAACCAACAGGTGATCAACCTGAAGCAATACGTCAATTGGTTGAAGGCATAGATGCAGGTACAGATTACCAGACATTATTAGGAGTTACGGGAAGTGGTAAAACATTTACAATGGCAAATGTCATTAATGAGATAAACAAGCCCACGTTAATTTTATCGCACAATAAAACGCTCGCAGCCCAACTATACGGTGAATTTAAAAGTTTTTTCCCTAACAATGCTGTCGAGTACTTTGTCTCGTATTACGATTACTATCAACCGGAAGCTTATTTGCCAACGACAAACACTTTTATTGAAAAGGACATGTCAATTAATGATGAAATTGAGAAGCTAAGGTTAGCTGCAACTTCTTCATTATTATCTGGTCGGAAAGATGTAATCATTGTTGCTTCAGTATCCTGCATTTATGGTGTTGGGAACCCAGACGAGTTTCAGAGTAGTATTATTGAATTAAAAAAAGGAATGCTTGTCTCGAGAAATAAGTTTTTATTGAACTTAGTTCAAAACCTATATTCAAGAAACGATATAGATCCTCAAAGAGGCAATTTTAGAGTAAAAGGAGATACCGTTGACATTTTTCTAGCCTATGCTGATTATGCGTTACGGGTTATTTTTTGGGGAGATGAAATTGAAGAACTGTATACATTCAACCCTGAAGACAATTCGAAAATAGAGTATTTTGAAACAATTAATGTATTTCCTGCAAACATCTTTGTATCGAGCCAAGAAACCATTAATCACGCAATTAGAGAGATTGAACTTGACATTGGAAAGCATGTGGAATTTTTTAAACGTGAAGGCAAGTTAATTGAAGCGCAACGAATTGAAGAAAGAGCAACATATGATTTAGAAATGATTCGAGAATTGGGATATTGTTCTGGAATTGAAAACTACTCGCGCTATTTTGATAAAAGGGCACCTGGATCTAGGCCATTCTGCTTATTAGATTATTTTCCAGATGACTTTGTTATTATGATTGACGAAAGTCATGTTACCATCCCTCAAATTAAAGCTATGTATGGCGGTGACCGATCACGAAAAGTTAACCTCGTTGACTTTGGTTTTAGGTTACCTGCTGCAATGGATAACAGGCCTTTAAAATTTGAAGAGTTTGAAATGATTACGCATCAAACAGTTTATGTAAGTGCAACACCTGCTGATTATGAATTAGAAAAATCTGAAGGAGTATATGTAGAACAAGTCATTCGGCCAACAGGTTTATTAGACCCTAAAATTGAAATTAGACCGAGTGAGAATCAAATTGATGATTTAATTGAAGAAATTCACATCAGAAAAGACCGTGATGAACGTGTTTTGGTTACAACACTTACAAAACGAATGGCAGAAGAATTACAGAAATACCTAGATCGATTAGGAATTCCTTGTCGATATATCCACTCGGATGTAGATACATTAGAGCGTGTGGAAATTCTACGTCAATTGCGTTTAGGAGATTTTGACGTTTTGATTGGGGTAAACCTCTTAAGAGAAGGCCTAGATTTACCTGAAGTTTCTTTAGTTGCGATCATTGACGCTGATAAAGAAGGCTTTTTGCGTTCGGAAAGAGCATTAACACAAACAGTTGGTAGAGCTGCTAGAAATGTTAATGGGCATGTTTTAATGTACGCCGATCGCATTACAAATTCTATGCAACGCACGATTGATGAAACTGAACGAAGACGGATTATTCAAGAAGAGTATAATACAACGCATGGGATTACACCTAAACAGATTGTACGATCTAAAGAAAGTATTCTAAAACAGACAAAAGTTGCGGACTCAGATGGAAAAGAGAAAATTTATAATCTAGATGTTGAAATGGCAATGGCAGCTGATCCCGTATTTGAATATATGTCTGTCGCCCAATTGGAAAAAAGTATTAAGAAGATAAAAAGTGACATGGAGAAAGCGGCAAAGGAATTGGATTTTATTGAAGCCGCACGTTTAAGAGATGAAATGTTTGTCTTAGAGAAAAAATTAAAATCGATACAATGATTAAAGAAATAGAAAAATTACTAGCGCATAGTATTGAATATGCTTCTGATTTGCTTACCGAAACTGGAGAAGCTTATCCTTTTGGAGCTTTTATTGATACAATTGGCAATGTTCACCCATTGGAAATGGAAGTCGACATGAAAAATGTTCCTACAAATGGAAAAGTTATTGAAAGTTTAACCGCTTATTGCACCAATGAAATTAAGGAGAATAAGATGAAAGGATATGCACTTGCTTATGAAGTTCAATTGCAATTAGAAGATAATGCTCCTGCTGTTGATGCAATCGCATTTGACATGTCTCACAATGAGCAAAACGATATTCCTCTTTATTATTTACCTTTTACCGTAAATTCCAATAAAAAGGGAACAATAGGAGAATTATTTGCTGTTAAAAGAGGATAATTTTCATCTAAAATTGAGTCAATTAATCTTTTCTATTTTCTAGAAGAGTATTATATTTCAATCATTTAAGGTAAATAGACGGCCTCACTCTCAATTATATTTTCAACTTTAAAGTAACGTCTTTCTTCCTTTTTAGTAAAATAAGACACGAGTGCTTCATTATCGGTTAAAGTGATTGGAGGAGCAACGTTTTCATGCCCCTTTTTCTCTATAAAATTCGCTCGGTAAACGGTTTTATGCTCTCTTGTTTTAGATTGTCTTAATGGTCCGTGGTATCCTCTGAAATAAACACTATCTACTTTGTAGTTTTCAATTGGAAAAGCATATGGTAAGATCAGATCAAAAGAAGGTAAACCATCTGGTTGCCCCGGAAAGACTTTTTGCCAATACGGGTTTTCGATTTTCAAATAAGGTGATTTATCAAGATCAACCTTTTTACTTCCTATGCAACTCACGAGTGCTACAACAACAACTAGGGTAGCAATTGACTTTGTACAATTCATTGGATTATTATCGTATTATTCAATTGCTAATTTAAGTACAATTTCTTCTTCATTTGTTCCTTGTAAATTAATATAATAAACACCAGCTGCAATTGATAGATCAAGTTCTATTTTACTCGTATTCTCGTAATCAAATCTGAAGATCACTTTTCCTGCAACGTCATGAACTGTCAATTGTATTTTAGGCATAACTTGTCCTATACTAATTGTGACATTACCATCTTTAGCTGGATTTGGGAAAAGTTTAACTTCAGAAAACTCTCCTAAATCATCCAGTGATAAAGCAACAATATCAAAACAATCCGAAGTATCAATACATAAACCATCTTTAATCACAACGGCATATGAACCATTATTTTCCGGAATATAGGTTTGTGCCGTTGCACCATCTATAACACTCCAATCATTATTACAATCCAACCATTGATAAAAAACACCAACTGCATTTGCCTCTAACTCAAAGTCCGAAGTTGTTACAGAAACATCAGCTTCACCAATTGTTAAATTAACCGTTATAATCGAATCACAAGCTCCAAGTGTGCTAATCGTATCTAAATATACACCTGTTTCATCCCATGTATATAAACCGCTTGGCGAAGTATATTCTTCACATGTTGTCACATCAATCGAAGAACTCGCTAAAGTTGCGCAAGAAATCAATTGAATTGAATAATCCTCTACTTCGCCAAAGTCACTTCCGCAAGGAACCATTGGTCCATCCCAAACATTTCTTACTCTCATTCGAATTAAACCATCCGTTACTGCATTGTCAGGAACAGTAAATGTTCCAAACGATTGATGATCTCCATCTATTGCAGACATTGTAATGAATTCTTCTTCTTCAAAATCTGAATCTCCGTCAAAATCAATCCAAGCGCCTACTTCATCTGGTGCAAAATGGAAATTTAAGCCAACTTGCACTGTGTAAACTGAATCAATAAATAGTTCAGTCGACATAGCCGTATAATCTCCATAGAAGTCTTGACCACTTGAATTGGAAATTGAATTTAGTTCAACAAAATCGATATAATCAGAACCTGTCCCAGATGAACCAGTTGCTTCGCAATATTCAAACGGTTGAATTTCGTACATAAACTTATACGTTTCTGATAAATCATCTGATTCTCCTTCAGCAAATACTTTGAAATAAATTTTAGTACCTACAGGATAATCAGGAATAGCAGTTTCGGTAACCCATGTTGAATCAGAAACATTTTCCATTGTTATTGTATTATCAAAAATAGGTTCGTCTACTGACCATTCAACATAAACATTTGTTAAAGTTCCGTCATAATTGATTGTTGAAGTAATAAATTGATTTACACTTTCTTTTGGAGTTTCATACGTTGGTGTATGAGAAATATCTGTTGTTAGAATTGCTGGATAACTTGCTCTATCTTTAAGCGTATATTCCCAAACTCCTCTCCCCCAGGTTGCAGCTCTCAATGTATTTGAACCATTTACGATTTCCATCTCATAGATCATACAATTTGGTAAATTTTCATTGTATAGCTCCCAATCCGTTGCGTCCATTGCTTTTACATAAACTCCAATTTCTGCAGCCAAATAAATGTATGATTCGTCAGAATGATCAATCACTGCACCTCTAATTGGCATATTTTCGATATTTGCAGTAATGTTTTCCCAAGTATTTCCTAAATCATGTGTTATGAACACCTTTTGTCCATCATTTTGATATCTATTATAGGTTACAACAAATGTATTATCATCATTTGGATCAAAAGCAATATCTGTAATACTAAATCCAGGCAATGTTCCTTTAATGTTTGTAAAAGTAACTCCTCCATCTGTTGATCTTTCAATGCTACTTCCGCGAGAAACGATAATAATATCAGTATTATTTTCTGCTAATGCAGCTTCACTTATTTGCCCATCAAAAGAAGGTGATCCAGTAACGGTCCAACTGTTTCCAAAATTTTCACTTTTATGAACGTCTACTCCAAAGTGATAAACTGTCATATGATCATTCGGATCATATGCTAATGGTGCAATCCAACCGGACGAATGTCCTGGAGGTGATGCACCTCCTTGTGTTAAACCACCATTATAAGTTCGTCTTCTACCTCCGAACTGGTTACTTCCAAACATCCAATCGTCATTCAAAGGATGAATAATTCCTTCCATTCCGTCTGCTCCCCAAAATTCAACCCAATCTTCTTTTTGTTTAATACTTGTTCCATTGTCTTGAGAACCAACAATTGTTCTATAATGATTAGATTGACTTGCACCGAGACTATAATTTTCACGAATCCCCATATTATCTGTCAACCTTGTCCAAGTTATTCCACCATCTTCACTTTTTCCGAAATAACCATCTGTTGAAGCATAAAAAATACCATTAATGCATTCTGCCTCGCGATAATCTGCGTGCATGTATCGATCAGACCCCATAATTCGATCTTGGAAACTTCCAGGGCCATGAGCAGAACTTCCTAAACTCCACCAAGAAGATTGTTCAAAAGTTGCTCCTCCATCATCAGATGTAAATCCATCTAAATAACCAGTAATAATTCTGCTTGTATCTAAATCACTTACTGCAAACCCTTCTGCAGATGTAGGAGGTGCGCTGATAAACTCAAATGTAAATCCAGCATCAAATGATTTCCAAACACCATTGGTTGAAGAAAAATACATACAATCAGGACAAATAGGACTTACATCAATTTGAACCCTCGTATTGTTATCATTTCCAACAATAAGCGCTGAAGCAGTAAAAGTTAAACCATTATCTTCTGAATGTAAAATTCTATTTCTATTGTCTCCAACATCATTATATATGTACATGATTGAAGGATTAGTAGGATGAAATTCAATATCTCGTACACGACTTGTTGTTATTTGCGTCCATGTAACAAGATTATCATCTGATCTGTATAAACCATCCCTTGCGCCAACATAAACCAAATTTGGAATAGTAGGATGGTACATAATTCTATTGATTGAAAAATTACTTCCTAACCCGCCTTTACCTAGGACAATAGGATTAAAGTTTGTTTCGACCCAAGAATCACCGCCATCAATTGACCTGTAGGCACCATGTGATGTCCCATTTCCTGCATTTCTGACATTAATTAAAATTGAATCGGGATTTGTTGGTGATACCGCAATTGTATTCACACCACTGGCAAATAAGAAATCAGTAGAACCACCAACCCAAGAGTCACCGCCATCAAGCGATTTCCAAAAACCTCCACTTCTTGAACCAATGTACATTGTATTTCCCTCCAATGGATTTACATAAAAAGTTTCTATTCTTCCTAACCCTGGAGAATAATGACCTGTTACATTGTTAATTGTTACAGGGCCAACCTCTTCCCATCCAGCATCAAAAACTGTCTTTTCAGTAGTTCTTGGATATTTCTCCAAAAATTTAGCATAAGCTTTTTTTACCAAGTAAGGATCTGTTTTAGATCGATCTCCAGAAGGGTAAAACTTTGATTCATTTTCATTCTTCCAACGTTGATAACCTTTCCAACCAGAACCTTTTTTTGTTTTGTCAATTGTTTCAAAATAGGCATCTGCAACAGCACACACTTCGTAAAAATTAACAGAATTATCTTGCATCAACGCTTTATAAGATCGTTGCGAAAATGTAGTTCCAACTAGTAAAACATTAAATAAGAATAAGCTAAGTACTTTTTTTACCATGATATATTCGATTTGAGGTGATTTAAATTTAAACATAAATCATTAGAAATCGATTAATTTCAAGTAGTTTTTAAGTTTTAGCTTTAAATGTTACAAGGACTAACTTATTGAAGTTCTGAAATAGCACGTTCAATAATTTCATCTTTAGAAGGGTTTGAAACATTTAAGAATACCTTTATATCTGGCTCAAAACCATTATCTAAATGCTGTTCATTTCCTAAATCATCAATTCCTACAAATTCACTTACAGATAAATCCCAAATCCATCCATTTGCAAGAAAACCATCTGCGACGGATCCACTTCCTCCACCGGTTCTTTGACCAATAAACGTAACATGATCTAGCGGGTTTACCGAATAACAAAACGTTGTAGCCGCACTATAGACAAAACGATCTGTAAGAACAGCTACCGGCTTTAAAAAACGAAATTCTGAGTCTGCAGGTTTAAGATTTGCAAAGCTCTTAACAAAATCATCTTTTCCTGGGCCGACTTTAAATGTTTCGAAACCAATCGGTATTTCATTAGCTGTAAAATAGGCTGCTAAATTTGTTGCTAAAACAGGATCTCCTCCTGTGTTTCCACGAATATCTACAATTAGGCCCTTTGCTGAGCTAAAAGAGGCAAATACCATCTCTAATTCTTCTACCGAGATATCCGTATCAAATGATGGAATAGCTAAATACCCTAGCTCATTATCTTGTGACAAACGTCCATAAACGAGCCTTAAATCGGGTTGTCCAATAGTACCCAATGATTTTATTTCTGGAGCGGTGATGGGATTAGTATAATTTTCAAAGACAATACTTGGAATATATGAATTGGGAAAACCCTCGATAAAATTATACCCAGAAAAACGAACAAATTCACCCTCAGAATCTTCTTCTAGCAAAACGGAATGACCATCCCTTAATTTTTGGACAATTATTCCTAAGACAGCAAATAATGAATCATCATCAATTGTATTATTCACAAATGGACGTAACGAATCGGTAAGCTGTTCAATATTAACTTCCTTGTATTCCAACATTGCATACTTCTCTTTCACGATTGTAGTATACTCTTCAAATATTGCAATTGGGGTTGTTTCGGGATTCGGGTTTGTTACTATTTTTTCACAGGAAAAAAGCCCAATAAACAAAATAAATAATGTTGCTATTTCAATTTTTCTAAACCACATAATTTTATTTTCGTGCTTTTTGTTTACTGATGTAGTTAAATTCTACTCCTAAACTATGTAAAGCAAAGGTTATTGGGTAATTTTTAACGCTACTATAATTCAATAGATCCCAACGGTAAAACAATTCAAATCGATCTTTGTAATCTAGCGATAATCGTGTTTTCCAATTGTTCAACTTAAAAATGGGAGCAAATTCATAATAACTTAAACTAAGCACAGATGTAGATTGTGGATTTTGAAAATCAAAAGATCCATTTTCTAACACTTGTTGCGAAGCAGAATAAGCAAAACTAATTCCTTCTTTTACCACACTAATTAAACCGATTGACAAATCAAATTTGATCTGTAAATCCTCTTTTATCTCTCGTACGTATCTTCCTTTTATTCCTAAAGTTGAATTAAACACAATATTAATGCTGTTGTTTCCTAAAGAAGAGAAGTTGACTCCATTTGCATTTCCCATTTCCCAATCTCCTCCTAAAGCATAATTCTCTGTTATTTTATATAGAAAATCAAACGAAAGTTGTGCCATAACATGATCGCCTATCGTATTATTTAGCCTAGAACTTAATGCATTGTAATTTGCTCGAAAATCAAGGTTCCAACTATATTGATCAAATTCTCGAATTGTTCCCAAATTTAATCCACCTCCGTAGCCATTGTATAGAACATTTGAGAATTTAGTATCTTGATAATTACCATAAACCCCAAATAATCCAACATAGGATTTTTTGTACCGAGTACTCCCTCTTACTTGAGCACCTTGAGCATAGCCTTTCATGATAAAAAAACATGCCATTAAAATCGTTATGCTTTTCTTAATTTGTGAATTCATCTATTTCAACGCTTCTATTTTTTGAGCTGTCAAACACAAAGATACAACAAAAAAAAGGGGGATTAAAAATAAAACCATTTAAATTAGTTTATTACTAATATTTTTAGTAAATTAGTTTTATGAGTTCAGCAGGAAGTGTATCAGCAATGATAACTTCTCTAAAGAATAATGCTATCCCTA
>CAYPZN010000047.1:28031-30776 GCA_964415335.1 uncultured Crocinitomix sp. | reverse complement strand
CCTTTGAAAAAAGGTAAACACTTCCTCTGCCATTTCAACATCATGATTTTGATTCTTTTGAACGAATTTTAAATCAATGCCCTTTTTTTTGTCAGAAGTTTTACGCTGTACCAAGCGTATTTGTCGTTTAATCTCTTTTGGAATTAATTTTCGAATCATGATACTTCAGATTTTCGAATTGCTTGGATAAGATAAGAAGAATATTGCTTGAAAGGACTTCTGCCGAGTAATGTTTCAATGCCGTAAAGTTTTGATCGCGCTATTTTTGGGAATTTGTGAATGGGTAAAAATAATACACCTTGCTTTTTAATTGTTTGCCAGTTTTCATTTGAAATTAAGTTTTGTACTTCTTTTTTATTTAAATGATTTCCACCATGCCAATTTTTAGCCTTGTACTTGGTTATTTTTCTGCGTTCTGCCGAAGGGAAATCAAAAATAAACTGCCCTCCAGGCTTTAGAATACGATTGACTTCCCTGAAAATTGCTTCTGTTTCTTTTGGAGTGAGATGCATAATAACATGGAAACAAATAATAGCATCAAATTGTGAATTGTTAAAGGGAGTTGTATCTGCATTGCTTAAAAAATATGTTTTTTCTGGTTGTTCTTTTTTGGCTATAGTCAACATTTTTTCAGAAAAATCGAGTCCAACTGTACAAAATTCCATAAAACGACCAGTTCCGCAGCCTAAGTTTAAAACAGCTCCTTTAGAAACGAGTTGTTTTTTTAAGAAAGCTCTTTCTTGACGATCAATGAATTCACCATAACTGTTGTGAAATCTACTTTCGTTATAATCCTTGGCGATTTCGTCGTAATATTCTTGAATGCGATTAGAAGACACGAAACAAATATATAGCCTCTTCTTAATAGCACAAAATGTTATTTATTATTCGAATGAAATTGAGTATTAAATGCAATTAATCGATAAAATTATAAATTGATTCAGTTTCAAAAATAACTTCAATTGTATTGTTTTTCTTTATGCGAAGTTCAAATCCTTCGTCTTCAATTTTACTTGCAATATGCTAAGGAAATTGAATATTAATTAATAAACCATTTGACCGTATGACTCTCCAAAAGGGTAGTTTAAAACTTGCATTTTCATTTGCTATTTTTTTTAAAATATTTCCAGTACGCATAGGGCAAGCAACATCTGTTCCGTACAACCTGGATAGCTGGTTTTCAATCTCTTTAAGCGTTGTTAGTTTACCGTACGGAATTTTTTGAATACATGCTTCAACATCTTCTCTAGAAGGATGTAACATTTTCCCTTTTCCATAATACTTCTCCATTTTAAGAGGGACTGATACAATTACTGATTTAGACATATTTGTTGTTTTTATATAAATGAGACACAATCCAAGCACCAATGACCATTTCGATCCAACTCAAAGGAAGGGTTATAAATAACACACTCCAGTTGGATAAGCCCATATTAGCAGTTGCGATCCAAAAAATGACAAAAATAGTGAGTAAAACAAGAGTGCCAGAAGCAATTATGGATTTTGAAGTATACCCATGTTTGTTGAGAAATAACCATGTGATATATACCATAATCCCAGTTAACAAAGTATCCCAAATACCCCAAATTGAAAAAATGATTGGATCAATTTCAGCAATGCCGCTTTTATGATTAAAATAATCCTGAGTCATTGGGCCGACAAAAACAAAGTACCTAAAAACTTCAGAAAGGTTAATCCAAATACTCGTAATTAGTGTGATATAAATGAATTGTTTAATTGTTGTGCTTTCATATCGAATCAAATAAACGTTTTTTTATTTGGTCTGAGAGCGCTTGGGGAGTATTAAATGTTGGGTTTGAACGGTAAATTAATGTTGATTTTTCCAAAGTGTCAATTTGATTAATTAAGTGAATACTATTTTCTGAATGTTTTGCAAATCGAAGTAATTTAAGATCAATAATATTTTTATTAATTAAAAAATCAATTTTCTTCGAGCACCTGCACGGATTATTTGGGTTTGCTATTCCACATTTTGAGGTTAAAAAATTCCTGATTTTATCACGAGATCGGGATAATTTTTTACGAAAATTAGTTGCAGATATATCAAGTAGTTGAGCACCTTCAACACTATTGAAATCAAGTAATTTAGCCAAGATGTATACTGCGCGGTCAACCGCATTTAAACATAACAATAAACCTTGTGTACAACTTATTTTTACTTCCTCTTCTAATAAGGTGATTTCTCCAGTATTTGTGGTGTAAGCGACTTGATTCGATTGACCTGTATCGATCTGTTTTTCGTAGTCATTAAATGACACCCTAAAATTATTGGTGCGCTTACCTTTGAATGTTATGAGATAGTTTATAGCAATCCGATAGGCCCATGTTTTGAACGAACTACGTTGATTAAATGTACTTAAGTGTGTGATAACTTTAATTAGGATATCCTGCGTAGCATCTTCTGCATCTTCAGGATATAATAGTATTTTAACAGATAAATTGTATACCATATCTTTAATGCTATCAATTACTAATTCTAGTAATTTTTGATCTCCAGAGTTGGCTTTTTCAACGATTTCATTAAGTGAACTTTGCATAACTATTAGATTAGACAGTTTTAGAAGGGGTAGTGTGACAAAAAATAAAGATTAAATTTTTTTAGTACCTTAATTGCCCAATAAATTTAGGAGATGTAAATTATTTAACTCGAGTGAAATCTGCTAATCAGGGAATTAAAGTAGATCGCTCAAGAAGGTTGTTAACCGATTGATTTATCTATTCTTA
>CAYPZN010000047.1:5888-28021 GCA_964415335.1 uncultured Crocinitomix sp. | reverse complement strand
TCTCGCTTATTTTGAACTGTTGCGAAATCCCACCAGTAATTCGCATTAAATCATAGTGACTTTGAAGTAATTCGAAAAGACGGTCATAATATGAAAGTACGGCTTGTTCGTAGCCTAATTTAATATCATTTAGATTAAAAACATTGATTAAACCAAGATCATATTTTTCTCGACCTAATTGCCAAATTTTATTCGCGTTATTAAGTCTACTTAGCGACATGTCTTCAACTTTTACGCGTGTTTGATAAAGTCCAAATAAGCCGTTTAATTGACTTCCTAATGAACCTTTAATTTGTTCTATTTCTAATGTTGCAATGTCACGTTGAATTTCTGCTATTTGCACATTTCGTTTTCGATTCCATCCTTGAAAAATATCGTATCGAACATTAACAACACCAGTATGTGTCCATGAATTTGTTGCGGCAGCAAAACCGTCATCCCCTAAAACTCTAAAGTAACCAATGGCTGGAGTTGTTGTTAAATTTAATGTAACGACGGGATAGTAAGCACTTTTTCTGGTGCGTACATTCAATTCTTGAAGTTCATAATTAATGTACTGGTTTTTTAGGTTTGAATTGTTTGCGAGCATTTGTTGTTTTAATTCATCATAAGTTGAGATTTGTGCATCAAACCCCAATGAATCGGTAAAATTAAATCGTTGCTCTTCACTGACTGCAAGAATTAGGTTTAAGTTTAATTCTGCATTTTTTGTAGCAAGGTTTTGAAGTAAGTAATTTGTAGAATCCGCTAAAACTTGATTCTCAAATTCTAATAAATCAAAGCTTGTATTTACACCAACCTCATTTTTTAATTGATGGTAGACTAATTTTTCTTTGGAATAGGAGAGGAGGTCTTGGGTGATTTCCAATTTCCTTTTCTGTACAACAACTGCATAATAAGCCATTATTGTCTCATAGATTGTGTTTTCAATGACGACAATTGCATTCCCTTTGGTTTGATTTTGTATTTGTTCCAATCGTTGTTTGTTGATTTGGACACCAAAACCGCTAAAAACAGTCCAAGACATGTTTAGTGAAGCTTGAAAATTATCATTAAAGAGTACGCCAGGAAAGAAGGTTGCAGGATTGTTGGTGTTGTCTTGTAGCAATGTCGTGTTTCCTAAATTCAATGAAAAGGTAGGGATCAATCCTGCTTGTCCCCATGAATTATTCAATTTACTTACCTCATAATTATGATTAATTAATTTAACCTGATAATTATTCTTTAAAGCTTTTTCAATTGCACCAAAAACAGTTAAATCATCTTGTGCAAATGATACCGTTTGGAATAAGAAAATAAGTAAATAGCCTATTTTTTTCATAATGCTAGCTTAATTCGCGTTCTTGTTGGTGTTTTTTATTCAAAATAACAGGTTCAATTTCTCGGCCTTCAGGAATATTATACTTTGCCCACAATAAGCGTAATATGCGATTGAAAACTGTTTTTGGAAAAAAGACAAAAATAGGGAAGAGGGTAAAAGAAATTAAATACAAAATTTGTGTTAACACTAGTTTTAAAATGCGAATTCCTATTTCTAAATAATTAGTTGATGCTTCTTTCTTATTATTCAGTAAATAATTAATAGGTTCATTGTTAAGAACAAAATTCCAAACTCTGCGCATGTCATTGTGAACTAAAATTACAGATGGAAAGAAGAAAAGGATAAATATTGTACCGAAAATTAAACCAAATGCGATTGCAACTGCCATAGGAATCAAGAACTGTGCTTGAAAAGAAGTTTCTAAAATTAAAGGAAGCAAACCAGCAACAGTAGTTACTGATGTGAGTAAAATAGGTCTAAAGCGAGATTTAGCAGCGTCAACAACCGCATCTCTTGTCTTCATTCCTTCTAAAATATTCCGATTGTAGGTATCTAAAAATACAATTGAATCATTGATCAAAATTCCAATCAATGCAATCATCCCAAAAGCGCTTAAAATTGATACTGGTAATCCAACAACAGAATGTCCTAGAATTCCCCCAGCAATACCGGCAGGAATAACTAACAAGATGAGTAGTCCTTGCCAGACTGATTCAAAGTTAAGCGACATAATAATAATCATGACAACAAACAAGATACTCACATTTATTTGCATTGATTTTAGTGCTTTTTCACTTCTTTCTCCTTGCCCTCTTTGAACAATGTCAACAGCTGGATATTCTGCAAGGATTCTAGGGACAACATTACTCACAATCTCTCCGTTAACCACACCAATTTTAGTCGGATCATCAACACTTGCATCAACAACGATCTCTCTTCTTCCGTCTCTTCTTTTTAAACTTACTGGCCCACGAGCTATGTTATAATTCACAATCTCTGAGAGTAAAATTTGTTTGCCGTCCAATGATTTAATTCGAATGTTATTTAAATCAAATTCATCTTGACGGTCCTCTTCGTTATAACGGACCCAAATTTTCACTTCGTCGGTTCCAATAATAACCCGTTGTGCTTCTTGCCCAAAGACTCCTTGTCTAATTTGTTTACTCACTTCAAAAATACCAAGGCCATAAAAGTTAGCCTCAGGTTTCATTTTCAAATCAATCTCTTTTCTCCCAAGGGGTTCATTGTCTTTTAAGTTATTCACCAGTGGGATTTGAGCAACATATTCTTTAAATCGTTCCTTTGCTTGTCTAATTTGTTGATCATCACTTCCTGTAATAGAGAATTCAATTGGTTTACCAAACGTATTGATATTTCCTCCAATATATAGGTTAGGGGCTAGTTTAGTATTTTCTATTGTATTGATTTTCTCAGAAATTAATGCAATTAGAGAATCCACAGGTGTTTTCTTTCCTTCTCCATCAATAACCATTGATATTCCTCCAGTATGAAAACCAGCTTCACCAATATTTTGTGAAGACCCTAACATAACGGAATGTTCTGATAAAAGCGTATCACCTGTCTCTGCGGCCAATTCCATGTTGGCATCCAAAACCATTCGCTCAGCTTTTATTAACCATTCTTTTGTGATTTCCTTTCCTGTTCCTTGTTCGAAAGCAATTTCTAATGCAATTCGGTCAGGTTTGATTTCTGGAAAAAAGGTAAAACTAATTAATCCATTAACTGCAAAAATAATTACAGCTATTGTAAATAGGAGTGGAAGAAGTACATAAGCACGATATCGATCTGTAATAAAATTTAACGTATCCGCAAAGATTTTATCTCTAAGATAATCTGTTGCTTGTGTTACTTTGTTTCGTGCTTTAAAACGCGGTGTTCCAGGTTTTGTTTTTGACAATACTTTGGCACTGGCTAAATGCACAGGGAGAATAATGAAGGCTTCAATTAGTGAAAATCCAAGTGCTAAGATTACTACAATTGGCATTTCACGCATCAATTCCATTTTTTCTACAAATAACAAGATAGAAAAAGCTGCCATTGTTGTTAGTACGGAGGTAAATACAGAAGGCATTACTTCCATGGTTCCATCCAAAGCTGATTTAAAAGGGCTTTTTCCCTGTTCAAAATGAGCGTATATGTTTTCGGCAATTACAATACCATCATCTACCAAAATTCCCACAACTAAAATCATCCCAAACAATGAGATCATGTTTATCGTTAGTCCCATTGCTGCAGCAATAATGAACATTCCAAGAAACGAAAAGGGAATTCCAAAAGCAACCCAAAGTGAGAGTCTCGTACTCAAAAAGAGCCCAAGCATTATCAAAACTAAAATCAATCCTATGATTCCATTATTTGTTAATAAATTAATTCGATCATGCAATGAAGCTGCAGATTCGTATTCTAAGGATAGTTCTCCAGGATTGTTTGCTTGATTATAGCTATCAATATATTCTTTCAAAAAATCAGTGATTTCCGCAATATCTTGATCTGGAGTTTTTTTAATATCAATTGATACAGCTGGGCTTCCTTCTGCAAATACTTGTCTTGAATTTTCAGAAAAAGCAAGTTTTGCATTTGCAACGTCACCAATCACTATCTTTCTTCCATCTGGTGTTGTTCGTAAGATGATTTGTTCGATTTCTTCTGGGTCTGTTGAACGTTCTCTTGATCGAATGATTAACTCTTCTTCACTACTGCGTAAAATTCCTCCCGTTAAATCTTGATTGTTTCGTTGTATAGCCAAAGAAATTTCATCAATTAAAATGCCATATTTTAATAAATCATTTTCACGAACATTTACAACTAGTTCAGGTTCTGGAAAACCTCTTAGATCAATAATAGAGATAAGCCCAGAAGCAAAAAGATCGTTTTCAATTCGATCACCTTCCTTTTTTAAAACCCACAAGTCTTTGTTTCCTTTTAAACCAAGTGTTGCAACGAATTCTGACGTTGGGTTTGATTTTAGACGAACTACTGTAGGTTTCTCAGCTCCTTGTGGAAAAGAGTTGATGCTGCTGACACCATTATCTACATCTTTATAAATTTCGTCCATATCAGCCCATTCAAATCCTTTGATTTTTATGGATGCTGTATTTTCAGAAGAAGTAGAGGTGATTCGTTCAACACCATCAATTCCCCTTAAAGCTTGCTCAATCTTAATTGTAACTCCTTCTTCCATTTCAGCCGGAGAAGCTCCGGGATAAGCTACATTTACAATAATTGTTTTTGGATCCAATTCAGGAAAGAATGATCGATTGATATTTAGTAAACTATAAACACCAAAAAGAACAGTGACAACAATTAGAGCATTTGCCCAAATTGGTTTTTTAATAAAAAATTTGACAACTTCTCTCATGGCTTAGCGAATAAGAACTTGGTATTTAGAAGTATCTGTATAATTAAGCACTTCTTGCGTAACTACAATCTGATTGTCTTTTAACCCTTTAATAAAAACACCCTTTTCGCTTATATCCCAAATGTTTACTTCTTGTTTTTTTAATGTTGAATCTTGCATTGAATAAATGTAAACATCACCGTCATTCACTGCATTTTTAGGAATTCTAACACCTACATGTGTCCCTGTTTGATTGATTGCAACACGAACATATTCTCCTTCAATAAATTGTTGGCCTTCAACGGCCTTTGGTTTTACGAATAAGTCAATTGATTGGGTGTTTTTATTTATAACTTCTGAAATTCGTATTACAGTTCCAGCTCCTTTTAATGTATTATTTGTTGTTGAAAAGATGGATACCTCTGTTCCTTTGTTTATAACAGAAAGTTGATCTGCAGGAATAGATACGGGGATTTCAAAATTATCTGTTTCTACTATCTTTATTATCCTTACTCCTGGGTTTACAACTGCAAGATTAGTCACAAACACATCAGTTATAACTCCATTAAATGGAGCATAAACACTATATTTACTTAAACGCGCTTCTAAACTTTTGATGGCAAAATATTCAGTCAAAACATTTCTTGTGGAAAGAAATATTTTTTCTTTAGAGGTACTCCAAGCGGGCAGAGTAGGTAAGTTTTCATTTAATTTAATCCGCTGAATGTATGTATTCCATTTGTCGTAAGAATTTGGAAAATCAATTCTGAGATCAGGGAGTAGGTTAGCAATGATATTAATAAAACTGCTTTTTCTTGAACGCAAAGTATAGCGAGAGTCAGTATCATCTAATTTGAAAAGAAGCTCTCCTTTTCTGAATTTTACGCCAGGTTTCAGACCATTTTTTCCCTGTGTCAACTGTCCTTGAACTTCCGAAGATATATCAATGGTATTAAATGAGGAGACTGTGCCATAGCTTGTAATTTGAAAATTCTCTTCGTTATTAAAGATTTTCGTAGCATTCAGCGTTGGAACGAAAGCAATATCTTCAGCTTTATCTTCTAAAGGGGTTTCTTTTCCAAAACCTAATGACAACAGTATTGTTACATTAATTGCTAAAAAAATCGCAATGATGATGATATGTCTGATCTTCATTTGTTAAGCTTGATTTAAATCACATTCTAAATCATGGTGATTCAAAATAAGATTTTAATTGGTAGTACAAAGTTACTCAAAAGAGCACACTACAGATTTAACAGATGATATAAAGTGCAATTTTATCAATGAATGGTAGTTTTCTTATTTCCAACCATCTAATTGAATCAATAAACGTGTTGGAATAAGGAATAACGCAAATTTTCGGGAATAAGTTGATAAACTAATCATTCAGCCAATGAACAAATCTTGCCCATAACCCTTTTGGCGCTGGTTTTGATTTTTGTTCTTTTTTCTTTTTGGTGGCTTCTGTTTTCTTCGCTTTGACTTTTATTTCCTTAACAGAGGTTTTTTGCGGTCTATCTCGCATTAAGTCTTCGTAATGTTTTTTCTTCTTTTCCTTTAGGTTGACTTCCTTTTTGATTACTTTTTTCTTTTCAAGGCTTTTTATTCTATTCTGACGTTGAGCAGAGCTAAAATGATAATTCCCTCGTTTATCTTTATATTCAGAGTGTTCCTCTTCTTCCGTTTTGACCTTACTGTCTTCGGTTTTAGAAGATTTTGTTTTAATGTCTTGAGAGCTAGAATGCATAGCAGCATCTAAGGCCGCTATTTGCGCTTGTTCTTCAGCTTCTAATTCTTCGGTTGTTTTTTCTTGAACTACTTCCGCTTTCTCAGGTAATTCTATTTTTCCTAAAATTTTAAGCCCGTTTAGTTTAACAGTAGGAGCTTTAATTAATTCCGCATCAGGGTCTACAGGAACTTCCGTAAAATCAATCTCTTCATTAGTTTCTGCGCTCGTTACAGGTGCAGCCGTTTCTGTTTCAGCAATTATAACTGTAGTAGCAGGTTCTTCATCTTCAATTGCAGCAATTTTATTCGTTTGCTCATGTTCTTCTACAATAGTTTCTATTATAGGCTCTTCCGGCGTTGCTTCTTCTTCTGGCTGTTGATTAACCTCAGATTGTTCATTGACTTCTGATTCATTTTCTTGAATAGTTTCTTCAGAATTTTCCGCGACTACCTGATCTTGTTTCTGTACTTTGGTTGTTTTTGAAGGTTCAGTAATTATTTCCACCGGAAATTCTTTTATAACTGCTTCAATATGATCTGGTTCTAATTTATAATTAGGGTCTTTTCCTATAGATAATTCAAATTCTTTTTCCAGAAATTGCTTTATTTCATTAGGTGTCACTTTGACTTTTCTAGCGATTTGTGCAAGTCTCATGATTAGGTTTTAAGTAATTGGTTTCCTTATTCGACTGCAAATATAAAGGAACTTTGAAAATAGAAGCAAATTGTTTAGATTAGAAAGATATTTTTAATTAAGATTGGTAAATATATTAAATTATGAAATTTGGAAAAGTCGATCAACCTGAATTAGTAGATTTTACACTACCAATAGATCATCCAAGTACAAAAGATGTTTTAGAAAGAAAGAGTAGTAGTGCAACTAAATTTCATATTGGTTGTGCAAAGTGGAACAAAACAGATCTTAAGAATTTTTACCCTAGAGGAACAAAGAATGAACTTGAGTACTATTCTGGCGAATTTAATAGTATAGAGTTAAACGCTACCTTTTATCGATTTTTCCCACCTGAGCAGTTTGCAAAATGGAAAGATACAACTGGGAAAAACTTTCGGTTTTTTCCTAAAATCACTCAGAATATCAGTCAATTTAAACGTTTAAAAGATACTGAAGAGTTAGTTGATCAGTATATAAATGGAGTTGTAGCATTAGAGGAAAAATTAGGAGGAGTTTTCTTGCAAATGATCCAGAATTTTGCACCTAAAGACTTTGATAGGGTTGTTGCTTTCGTACAGTACTGGCCGAAAGAAATCCCTTTAGCTATAGAGTTTAGACATACAGATTGGTATAATGATGCTACGGTTGCGAATGAACTTTATCATTTGTTTGAAAGTAATGGGATAACAAATAATATCACGGATACTGCGGGAAGAAGAGATTTACTTCATATGCGTTTGACAAATGCAAAAGCTTTTATTCGATACGTTGGAGCAAATCATGAGTCAGATTATACACGAATAGATGATTGGATTGTAAGAATAAAAGATTGGGTTGAACAAGGAATTGAAGAGGTTAATTTCTTTGTTCATCAAAATTTGGAAAAAGAATCTCCTTTACTTTCAACTTACTTAGTGACAAAATTGAATGAATCGCTAGGAATCAATTTAAAAATACCTAAAAATTTAGTTGATAATAAGCCTGAAGATTTGTTTAGTGTTTGATAATCAGATTTTAAATCTACTATTCTTAAAGTCTTCATTTAATTCTTTAAAATCTAATTTTCCAGCTGTTGACTTTAAGTAATCAAAGATTATTAATGCTTTTTCCATTTGTTTTTGCTCACTTTTTGGTTTACCCATGATGTGTAATAAACTTCGTTGCTTACCTTTCGTTAGTTTATGGAAAAAATCATTCCCTTCTGGATCTTGTTCGCATAACGCAACAAAAGATTCTGTTGTTGCCATACCATATTTGCTTTCATCATCTTCTAAAATGATTTCAATGTTATCACCAAGTTCAAGAGCCATTTTTTTTCTAATTTCTTTATTGATCATAATAAAATGATCTCCAATTCCATTTGATAGTAGGGCACTGTGTGTCTTTTCGGAATGAATTGTGCAAATAACACGTTTGTCTTTCCGAGTTAATTTGTTGACAATTTCTTTTGGAACGATAATGCGGTAATTCCACATTAAGTTTGAAGCATCATCTTTGATTAAGGTGCTGGTAAAGGTATATTGCATGCTTTATTACTATAACCCAAAGATATTTATTTCTGTTAATTTTGTCGAATAGCGATTAAAAATGGATCAACAAGCACAACGAAATCATTTAATAAAATTGGTGACGACTAAAATGCCCTACGGAAAGTATGAAGGTCGTTTTATCTGTGATTTGCCAGAATTTTACCTGTCTTGGTATCATTCTAAAGGTTTTCCAAAGGGGGAAATAGGAGGGTTGTTAGCATCAATGTACGAGATCAAACTAAATGGTTTAACTTATTTGTTAAAACCAATTAAAGCTAGTGTAAGGAAGTACTAGTTTATAGTTGCTTTATAATGATTTTGCTAGAAACAGGAATGTTTTCAGCGTTTTCAGATCCTGGATAAGGGTTTAATTCGATCAAATTGATTTCATAATTTTCAAAAGTAACCTTTGTTCCATTCTTAGGATTAGTGTTTAACTTGATTTTTTCTAATTGCTTACTAAGAGTCAATGAAAATCCTACTTCAGCATTTCCTTCCCAAATACAATCAGCATCAATCGGACATCTCGAATCTGAAAAAACGGTATCAAACTGAATAAATAAATTATGATTTTGTTCACAAATCGCTAGATCATTCATATTAAGTGATATGGTGTCATTCAAATTGAAGGACTGAACTTTGTCAGGTTCCATACCGTTAATGTTTTTTGCATTTCCACAACTTGAAAGTAATATTGCCAAAGCAAATCCTACAACCAATCCTGTTTTTTTCTTCATGATCTTAATTTTAACGATTGAGGTAAAAACAAACGTCAGATTTCCTTTCATTACGAAAATTTAAAGCAGAGGTTACGTTTTTCTCCTGCTTGTCAAAATTATATCTATTAAATAGAATCAATTTTTTAATATCAAATTAACTTTTGTTTTGGTTTAAAAAACTGTCTTGTAGATGATTACGAATTGAGTTAACCCTAAGGTTAAAGAAAAGGAGTAAGCCGAAAATCCTTTTAATAGAGTAGGTAATCTAAAAACAAACTTATGAAAAAGTACATTTTAGCAGTAGCGGTTTTGATTGGAACTATTGCATGTAAAAAAGAGATTGAATCTTCTGATCAATCTGAAGAAAAAGTATTGGTAAATGAAACGCAGTATCGAACAAGTGGAGAAAACCCATTAGGAGATTTGATAGCGCATGCCATGGCGGATGTTTTACTTACCTTTGAAAATTTGTCTTACGAAGAGAAAGATTTAGTTGTATACTACGCTAAATAATGAATCAATACCGGATAGAGAAAAGTTAACCATATTGAATTCAAACCCAAATACAACTCTTTACTTAAGTAGAGTTGCTTATTTGAAAGGAATAATTAATGAAAATATTAGTTTTGCTGAAGATGAATCTAATTTAGAATATACTGCAAGTGCACTTGAAGATAATTTAGATCTTCATTATGCTGCGGATATTAACACTTGCCGAAATGATTATGTTTTCTGCCAATTTTATCACGAATATTGTTATGAAGAACCAATAAGTGATAACTCTGTAACATCTTACTGCAATGGCAACTATATTAATTGCATAAGAGATGTTAACCACAACTTAGGTTTTACATTAGCTGAAGATTACGCTCCTGGCTTAGTAACAACATTTGATTTTTACGCAACTCGATAATTATTTAGTTTTTCAATAAAATACATTGAAAGGAGTACTGTAAGAAGTACTCCTTACTATTTCTTTTTTGAACCTCTAATTGCTTTTTCGTTGATAGGGTCTTCTGGCCAAGCATGTTTTTTATAGCGAATGCGTAATTCTTTACGTACCTCAAAATAAGTGTTTTGCCAAAAGTTTTTCAGATCATCTGTAATTTGAACAGGTTTATAACCAGGGGATAACAAGTGCATTAAAACACTTATTTTTCCTTCATTTATCAACGGTGTTTCTAATAAACCAAAAATCTCTTGAATCCTTACGGCAAGTATCGGAGAACT
Organism: uncultured Crocinitomix sp.; assembly: GCA_964415335.1. GTDB lineage: Bacteria > Bacteroidota > Bacteroidia > Flavobacteriales_D > Crocinitomicaceae > Crocinitomix. The sequence continues at coordinate 17,463 of CAYPZN010000047.1, read as the reverse complement.
ACCATTATGTTGGTAATTCAACTTAATGTGACTCCCACTAGGAACGACTATTTTCTGAGGAACTAATGCGTTTAAACGTTCCCTTTGTTTGTTGCCTAAACTATATTCTAAAACTGTTTTTAAATCAATTTTTTTGAGGTCTTCAGGTTTTTTTACGTCAATTAAGTAGGGTGAAATCCATAGTGCATTGGTTTCTAACAAGTAACTAGTTGATGTGTTTGGCCAGTTTTCATTAGGATACCATTTTCTTATCGTATTAACGCGATTCTGCCATTGTTTTACATCTTCATTAAAATCAAGCAACGCTTCTCCTTCTTTTCTAATGGCTTCAGAGATAGCTTCAATTAATTTACCTTCGTCTGGGTTGTCTAAGGGTGTTGATTTCAATATAATATTTCCGATTCTCACTTCTTTTGCAGCAATAAGTCCTCCTTTTTTAGTGTTCCAACGTGTTACTTCGTGTTCGCTAACAAAGGGAGCTAAATCTTTAGGGTTCAAAGGAGCTGCTAAAAAAATACGTCCAACATTTCCATTGGCATTAAGGTGTGCAATTGCTAACCAACTTTCATGTGCTAAATCATCTTTATGACCAGCCATAGCATATTTTCCATTGGATAATTGGAATTGTGCATTGTTGCCCGGCCGTGCAAAAGCTATTCTTTCTGGATAAGCATGAATAATTAACAATCCAACTTCATATGGATCAAAAACGGAATTACTTGAGTCTACTTTAAACAGTTTACGATATTGAGCCGCAATTTTTTCAATTTGCTTAAATTTTCCTCCTTCATTTTTTTGTTTTCGGTAACGCCTTAGCGCTTCGACTCTTAGGGTTATATCAATTCCACTTTCCTTAGGTAATGGATCACGAGATTCAAGAATAGCAGCAACATCAGTAGCTAGTTCTAATAAACCTTCTTCTTCAGCAATCAAAAGCATATGTGCAATTCTTGGATGGACTGGAACTTGTTGCATTTTTACTCCATGTGGAGTTATTTTTCCATTTTCAATTGCTTTTAATCCGTAAAGGTTTTCTTTTGCTTGCGCAATAGAATTATTCGGCGGCGAATCTACCCATTGTAGTTGCGTTGCATCATTAATTCCCCATTTATATAAATCTAAAGTCAACGAAGTGAGGTCAGCTTCTAAAATTTCTGGAATTCTATGCTCTTTCAGTTTTGAATGAGCCGCTTTTGTCCATAGTCTATAGCAAACACCCGGTTCAATCCGCCCTGCTCTTCCAGCTCGTTGATCTGCAATGTCTTTTGTGACGGGAATTGTTTTCAAATGCGTTAACCCGGTTTTAGTATCAAAATGAGCTATTCTGCTGTGTCCTGAATCAATTACGATCTTTACGCCTTCAATAGTTAAACTTGTTTCGGCAATAGCGGTTGAAATTACAATTTTACGCTTTCCTTCTCTATTGGGTAAGATTGCTGCATGTTGTTTGCTTTGCGGCAGTCTTCCGTATAACCCATGAATTTTTATGTTTTCGGTTTTCGCCCTTAAATTATTTGCACAGATTGTTATTTCACGCTCTCCTGGTAAAAAAATGAGAATATCTCCTTCATGAGCTTTAACTGCTTTTAGTGCGACTGCCGTCGCAGATTCTGCCAATAGATACTGATCTGTTTCTCCTGCATAAATATGTTCTACAGGAAATTGTCTACCAGAACTTTTGATTATTGGAGCTTCAAGTAATTTACTTAAAGCAGTAGAATCTAGAGTTGCAGACATTACTAAAAGGCGAAGGTCAGTACGAAGTATTGTTTGAATCTCCCTTGCAAAGGCAAGAGTAGTATCTGTATGAATACTTCTTTCATGAAATTCATCAAATATTATTAATCCAACATTTTCTAGTGTATTATCATTTTGAAGCATTCGAGAGAGGATTCCCTCAGTAATTATTTCAATTTTGGTTTGATTACTAATTTTTGTGTCAAACCGAACACGGTAGCCGACAGTTTCGCCAACTTTTTCATTTAGTAATGAAGCCATTCGCTCGGCAATTCCTTTTGCAGCCAACCTTCTAGGTTCAAGCATCAAAATTTTCTTTCCACCAAGCCATTTTTCTTGTATTAAGGCCAATGGGATTAATGTACTTTTTCCTGCGCCAGGAGGAGCACTCAAAACAATCCTTGTCTTAGTGTTAAATGTGTTCTTAATTTCGTCAAAAACATCAACAATTGGAAGTTGTTCTTTATATGGATTAAATGTTTCTGCCATATCTACAATCAAAATACAAAAGTAAATTAATTTAGTCCAGAATCGATTCCGAATGGTTTAGTATTTTTATAATGATCAAATACTTTAGCCAAATCAATAAAACAAAGCTTAATGAATAAATTCGACCGCGTTATTTCATTGTTAATTCAATTACAAGCCAAAAAAGCAGTTAGAGCTACTTAATTAGCAAAAAGATTTGAAGTAAGCGAAAGAACAATTTATAGAGACATTAAAACCTTAGAAAATGCTGGTGTCCCAATTTATGGTGAAGCAGGAGTGGGTAACTCTTTGGTAGAAGGATATCATTTACCACGAATAATGTTTAGTGAAAATGAAGCACGATCTTTTCTAGTAGCTCAAAAATTGATTGAGAAGATGACAGATCCATCAATTAATATCCTATTTACTGAAGCTGTAAATAAAGTTAAAGCAATAATTCGAAGTGAGGCCCGAAATAACCTAGAAGATATGGAGGATAATATTTTTGTGGTAGAACGATTGCCTTCACAGATTAACTTGGATAATAATAGGGTTCAATTGATTTTAGATGGGATAGCGCAGAAAAATAAATTAACAATTGCTTATCAAGCAATTTATGAACGGAACATAACGGAGAGAGTTATAGAGCCAATTGGAATCCAATTTCACTCAAGTTATTGGCATTTGATTGCGTATTGTGAATTGCGAAAAGCATATCGCGATTTTAGAATAGATAGAATTAAAGAATTAAAATTGAACGCTGAAAAGTTCTCAAATAATCATCCTTCATTTAAATCTTATTTAAATGAAATAATTACAAAAAAAGCGTTTAAAAAAGTGATTGTTTCTTTTTCTAAAAAGGCCGCAAGAATTGCAAATACACAAAAGTATTTTTACGGATTCATAGAAGAAAAAGAGGTGAATGACCGTATTGTTTTTTCATTTTTATCACCTTCGTTAGATGGGATAGCGCAGTGGTTACTTGTTTTTACAAACGAAGTTTCTATTGTAGAGCCGATTGAATTAAAAGCATTGATGATCAAATTGACAGATCAACTTATTGAGAATTATAAAAATTAAGCTTTACTCCTGACACACTGTTGTCACAATCCATTAGATATTTACGAAAAAAAGAAGATGAAAAATTTGAAAGAGATAAATGAATTCAGGTCAAATGCAAAAAGTGAATTGGTCTGGGAACTTTTAACCCAATCAAAATGGACAATAAAATACATGTATAATTGTGAGGTGATTTCAAGTTTTAACAAAGGAGACAAGATTGAATGGAGAGGGGCTTTTATGGATCATAATGTCTTTCTAACTGGAGAAGTACTTGAAATAGAACAAGGGAAATTACTGAAATACTCTATTATTGATCCAGCTCTATTTGATGCGAATGTGGAAGCGAATTTTCTTCATGTAACTTATCGGTTAAAGGAAAATGGAGCGCAAACAGATTTAACAGTTATTAGTGAAAGTTTAAATGGAGACGGGGAACGAATCAAACATGCAAAACAAGGTTGGAATGATTTTATTTACCCTAAAATAGTAGCGGTTTTAGAAAAAAATGATTGAAGAGTTTGACTTAGAAGAATTCGCTAAAATCTTTATATTCTTTTAAAACTTTTTTAGAAGCTAAGTTTCGCGTTATATGATCAACACTGAGTTTTGGGCTTCTTGCAGGAGAATATTCACGCCCGTAATAAATGATTTGAATGTGTAATTTATTCCAAACTTCTTTAGGGAATAATCGTTTTGCATCTCGTTCAGTTTGAACAACCGATTTACCATTTGTAATCCCCCAACGGGTTAATAACCTATGGATATGTGTATCGACTGGAAATGCAGGAACTCCAAAAGCCTGAGAAACAACAACAGATGCTGTTTTATGTCCAACTGCAGGAAGTTCTTCTAATGCGGCCATGTCATTTGGAACCTCTCCACCATGTTTGTCGATCAGAATATGCGAAAGCCCAAAAATTCCTTTAGATTTCATTGGAGAAAGACCGCAAGGACGAATAATCTCTTTAATTTCTTCTACCGACATCTTTATCATATCGTAAGGATTATCTGCTCTTTTAAACAATGAAGGTGTTATTTGATTGACGCGTTTATCGGTACATTGTGCCGAAAGCAAAACGGCAACAAGCAAGGGGTAAGGATCTTTATGATCTAAAGGAACATCAACGACAGGGTATAATTTTTCTAACTCATCAATGATGTACGTTACTTTTTCAGCTTTTGTCATTTTTATTCAGTTTAAATCCGTTTCGAATAAAACGGATGAATTCCTTAAAACTATTTTTGTTTGTAAATACCGACTTCGTGATTTCCCCTTTTGACACTTTTTTTTCAGTTTCTTTTGGTATGTCGGCATTCATTTTTCGTTCTTCAGAACGTTGTTGAGTGGTTTTTATTCCTGCAATTGTATCCGATTTGTCAAAGTTAGCTTGTGCTTTATTTGCCCATCCTAATTGGTCCTGCGCCAATGCAAGGTTGTTATAAGCAATGCTATCAGAAGGATCGAGATCAACGGCTTTTTGATAATCTTCGACTGAACCTTCATAGTCCTTTAATCTTGCCTTTAAATAAGCTCTGCATTGATAACGATAACTGTATTCAGGATCAAATTCTATGGCTAAGTTCATATCAAACATACTTAACTCATATTGTTCTAGATTAAGATAGGCAACAGCGCGTTGCGAAAGAGCATCTGCATCTTTAGGATCAATTTCAAGTACTTTTGAGAAAAGTTCTATGGAAGTATGATGATCATTTTCCTTAACTTTGGCCAATCCTTTGGCAAAGTATTCTTCTTTTGTCATGGTACAAATTTAAGAAATAGAATTTCAATGAGCGAAAAAGAGTTAACGTTTCCTATCTACAGAAAGTATGTTGGGATAAACACATGGTTTAAAATTGAAGATGAAAAGAATTTTATTGAAGTAAAGCAGTTGGGAAAAAAATACATAACGCATCAGCTAGAGGCTACTCAATACCCAGAAATGTCATTAATTCAAGATATGATTGCTTGTTATGAAAATCGCTGGGAGGTGATGGAAGAAGGTGCATTTAATACAATATTGGAAAAAGTTGAAAGATAGTTAATTCCACTCAACAATTTCGCCACGATCTTCATTAAGCATTTCTTTGGATAAGCCCTTTTTTATGTTTTCACCTAGCACTGAAATCATTCTCTTTTTCACAAAAATTCGATTAGTAATTAGACTGACTTCTCGTACGGGATTAATTCGCTTAAAAGGCTTCACATATTGTCTTTTTGATGGAGGTAAATTGCTTACCGCTAATTCAGGAATTAGCGTAATTCCTCCTTGTTTATCAACTAACTTTATAAGAGTTTCAATTGATGCACTTTCATAATAGAATGATGTCTTATCAAATTCTGCTTTCAATTCACATAAATTAATCGCTTGATTTCTAAAGCAATTTCCATTGCTCAAGAGCCATATTTTTTGATCTCTCATTTCACGAACATCAATTTCTTCGTAAGAAGCAAAATTATGGTTCGAATTGCAATAAATCAAGATGTTTTCATAGAATAGGGGAGCTATTTCAAATCCTTTTTCAGGAATAGGGGTCGCTAATATTCCTACATCTATTTGATCGACTTTAATGGCATCCATTATCTGGTGCGAGAGCAGTTCTTGAATTGTAATTGATAAGCCAGTATATTTTTTTGCGAAATCACCGATAAAGTTTGGTAATAAATATGGAGCTATAGAAGGTATAATACCAATCCGCAGTTCTCCAACCAAAGTCTTTTTACTTTCTTGAATTAATTCTTCAATTCGATTTGTTTCGGCTAAAATTACTTTTGCTTGCTCTGCTATAATTAATCCAATATCAGTAGGAGTGACTGGTTTCTTTGTTCTGTCAAAGAGAACAATATCTAAGTCACTTTCTAATTTTTTAATTTGCATACTTAGTGTCGGTTGCGTGACAAAGCATTTTTCTGCAGCAAGAGAAAATGATTTGTATTGTTCCAAAGCAATGATGTATTCAAGTTGTATTAAGCTAACCATGTTGCTAATATAAATAAAATAAATAGTATTATAAAAATTATTAATTTAATTTATACTTAATGAAGAATTACTTTTGATCAAAAAAGGAAAGTTATGAAACTAAATAGCATTGGATTAAATCAGAAGAAATCAGTTGTAGTAGCAAAACAAATGAATGATCTACTCGCTAATTATCAGCAATTATATATGAATTTACGCGGTTTTCATTGGAATGTCAAAGGAAGAGAGTTCTTTGAATTACACCTGAAATTTGAAGAATTATATAATGATATAAACATTAAAGTAGATGATATAGCAGAACGTATTTTAGCCTTAGATGGCGTACCTTTGCATTCATTCAGTGATTATCAAAAAAAATCAAAGATTAAAGAATTAAAAGGATTGACCAACGGATTAGAAATGGTGAATGCCTTGGTTGATAGTTTTCAGTTTTTAATTCAAAAGCAACGTGATATTTTAACACTTGCAGGAGAGAATTCTGATGAAGGTACTGTATCTTTGATGAGCGATTATATCACTGAGCAAGAAAAAACGGTCTGGATGCTAAAAGCATATTCAGCATAAAACCATCAATGTAAATGTATAGTAAGGAAGAAGCGAAACAACTTAAAATAAATTTTTGGAATCATTTAGGGAGTGAATTAGAATCAGTTAGGGGAGTGAATGGAAATAAAGTGAGTTGGATGAGTTTTAATACAAAAATAAAGCATCTATACTTTCGAATGGAGGCAGACGAAACAAGTATGCGACTTTGCATTGATTTGCAGTTTCCTGATAACGGTGTTAGAGAAGTTTTTTTCGAACAGTTTTTGGAGTTTAAAGAACGATTGGATCAGCTTTTTGAAGGAAATAATCTTTGGTTAGAGAATTTTGATCACTCAAGCGGAAAAACCATTTCTAGAATCGCTGCCGAAAAACAAGAAGTTAATTTTCTAGATCAGTCCAAATGGGTTGATATGCATGAATTTTTAAAAGGAAATTTTATCAAATTAGAAGCGTTTTGGGCAGAATTTGGAATTGTTTTTAAAAATTTGGTTTAGGAAGTAGAAATGAAATTATTGTAAAAAAACGAGGTATCGATAACAGTGATTTCTTTTCTGATTTTACTAGATGTAGAAGATTAATATAAAATATTTATCTTTATTGTAAAAATGATTAAAAACTAATTTTGAATGTCCAAAGTTTCAACCTACTATTTATTTTCGTTTCTATTATTTTTTTGTAACTCAATAGGGGGCTTAACACAGCAAAACAATCTAGACCTTTCACCTTATTATTCTTCTGATCATTTGCCAGAAGAACTTAACCGTAACACATTGGAGCATGCAAATAGTGTCTCTGAGTATTATGAACGTAAATTTGGAAAGGACATGGGCTTGCCAGATGATTTTGTATATGAGTATAGCTTTTATCTTGATCAAATCAATAAAAGTGGATTTGTTTTATTTGATAATGAAATAAGTTTATACTTGAACAAAGTAAAGGATGGCATACTAGCTAGAAATGATATCGATCATCCGATTGAAGTCTATTTAATAGATTATCCTGAATTGAATGCTTTTACTAATGACTTTGGTAGTATTTATGTTAATGTTGGTTCAATTGCAAGATTAGAATCTGAGCAGGAATTAACCTTTTTGTTAGCACATGAAATCAGTCATGTACTATTGCGACACTCATATAATGCAGAAATCTATGAAAAAGAACTTAAAGAAGAGCAATGGAGCAATACTGAAAAAACCTCATTCAAAAGACATGCGTTTTCGAGAAAACAAGAGCTAGAAGCGGATTCAATGGCTGTTGTATTGGTCGGAGAATTATTGAAAAATGATGATGTGTCAGGATTGATGAATAAGTTAAAACGAGCCTCAGATCCAATCTATAGTGGACCTATTGATTTTGATTTAATGTCATTTCACCAAGAGGAAATTACTGATGAATTAGAAAATCGCTGGAACAGATTAAAATATGATACTATTAATACCACTATTGATTATATCAATAAAGAATCGACCCATCCTGATATTGATTTACGCCTAAAAAAAATTCTATCAATCAAAGAAAAAAACTTTGGGAATAATTCAGACTATATAAGGAAAGGTGATTACAATTATTTTAAGAATATAGCCTTAAACCTTATTTACAAGACATACTTGCATAACGAGTATTATATTGAGGCGCTTGACTTACTGTTAAAACTACGTAGAGATAATCCGGGAAATAATGAACTAAGAAATGATCAGTTATGTGTTTTAACTCTCATTGCTCAAGAAAAGTATGCAAATTCGACTGTTTCCATATTAAATGAATATGGAGAAAGTTGTCAAGATCAAAATTTCCTGCGATTCAAAAAGTTTATTTTGGAAATTAACGCAGTTGACATGAATATTATCAATGAAATAGCTTCGCACGAATTTAATGTTTCGAAATCAATCATTGATGAAAATTTTAGAATGATTTATAGATATAACGAGGATCTTTTTGAAACTGAACCTGAGGATTCAAGTTTATTTGCGTTTGTCAATTGGGACTCCACACTAATTATCCGTAATAATTTTTCAGAATATGAGGTGATTAGCTCGGAAATAACTGATTCACTTTCTAAGCAGGGATATATTATATGTAATTCATCTGATACTTCTTATCTGCTTCAGCATTTTCTATCAAGAAAATTATCTCATACTCAATTGGGTCTGATAAACTTAGAACTTGATCGAAAAAGAAAGTTCAATGGAAATATTCCATGGGATGAGTTTGATCTTACCGAACTTAATCCGATTAAGACAACAAGGAAATACACAAGAAAGAATCGGTTTCTAAAATCAGATAATTATGATTCAGAAAAAGGAGTAGCAAAGGCCATTGATCAGTCATTCTTTGTAAAATCACGTTCCAGAAGCTACAATGGGATAAAGTATATTTCGTTTCTATTTAAGTTCAAGGAAACACTTGATTTTCGTGATGGATTCAACAGTTCTACAATGGATTTTCCCGTAGAACTTGACATTTCAAATAACTCAGAGAAGAATGTTTCTATTTCAAGTAACTATCTACACCGTATCGCCCTTTCATGGCTGAATGATTTGTCAAGTGAAACGTTGGTTTATTCCAAAGTAAATCAAGAAATGAAAGAACAATTTTTGGATAAAGGAATAAGCTATATATCTGTTATTCTTTGTGTTACAAATAAACATGCAGCAATAAGGCATCCGTATACAATTTACTATGAATTGTATTTTGATATTGAAAATCAAGGAATTGCTTATATTTCTAAAATAGGAAGTAAACAGAAGCTGAATAAGTTTCAAATAAAGCAATTCAGATACCTCTCAGATTTCTATAAATCTAAAAATGATAAAAACCCATAAAATGAAATTTATCTCACTGTTAGTTGTTTTGCTATGTTGCTCGTACTCAAACGCACAAAATCCTTTTTTTCTTGGTAAAAGACGTACAATTACAATATGTAGTTCTTTGGCTCCACCCGTCACTTTAACACAAAGTTTCCAAAACCTCCAAGATAAAAGTAATCCTCCGTTTGTTGTACAAAAAGATTGGGCTATATTTCCTCCTGAAATTGAAGCTCAAGGACAATTTGCTATTAATAATAAAATTTCTCTAGTAGGCACTGTGTCATTTAGAGGTCTGCAAAACAGTTCAGTTTATGTCTCAAAACAAGAGCCTTCTTTTAATTCAATTATTAACCATATAGATTCCTTTGCTGTAAGAACAAATGCGGTAAACCTAACTTTTGGCATCCGAAAATTCGTTGAGTACGCCCCAGTTGGAAAATATGTTCAGTTTGATGTGGGATATTCTAGGTCATTTCTAAAGGTGCATACTGTTGAAAAAGAGGCATTCTATCAATCTTCAACAGAATTATCTTTCAACGTAAGAAGATTTCCTGCTATTTGGAAAACAGGAGGGAATTATTTTAGGGGGTCTTTTTCTTACGGCACAGTCACATTAATTAATGAACGATTCTTATTGGATTATGGTATAAATACCAGTTATTTCTTAGGAGCATATAAATATGATTCGAAATATAACTCTGTTGAAACAACTGCTGATACTGATTTCAAAGAAGTTGCTGGAGAATCGATAAACCGTTTAGTTCTTGATAATCTAAGATCTTCATACCTATTTAAAATATATCTAAAATTTGGACTTTATGATTAATTCTAAACTTGTTTTAATATTGACAATTCCATTGCTAGTTCTTAGCTGTAGAAAAAAAATAAACCTTACTAAATCTAATTCCGGATGGGAACGTTTAGGAAGTGCTGACGCTAGGATTGACAATATTTGTCAATTCAATGATGAAATTTATGTGGAAGGAAACTTAGGATTAGCTACTAATTTAAACAACGTGAACAGGATTGGTAAGTATAATGATAATGGTCAAATTGTAGACATTTTGTCTGGTAATTTCTTAGGGGTTTCGAGTTCAACATCTACGATTAACGTCACAGATATGGAACTTCATAATAACAATTTGTATTTCTCTGGAGATTTTAAACTTTTAGATGCTTCTTTTAATGTAATTGGTGAAAATTTGATTTATTTTGACGGGATCGATTATCATCCGGTAAATTGTAATGATGGAAGTTCTGCTGTTGTAATTCGTGATTTGGAGTCATATAATGATGAACTAATAGTGACTGGAACATTCTTAGCCAACACTTACTTTAAGTCTAGATCTATAGACAGATTAAAAAATAACTCTTTTATTGGATTTCAAAACCTTTTTAACCAAAGAATGTCAGCAGGAAACAACGGTGAAATATATTCGTTAGGAGTGTCAAATACAGATGTAATTCAAAGATGGACAGGTACAAGCTGGGAGTCTATATCTTATGAAGGAAGTTTACCATCTGTAGTTGAATTTTATAATAATACGCTTTACTTAGGAGGTTCAATTAATAGTAAACCATTATTAATGTATGACGGAACTGATTGGGTTGATGTTGATCAAATCTCTGGAATAATCCATGGAATGAAAGTTATTAATGGCATTCTTTATTTATACGGTAAGGATTTATTGATAAATGATATGACAAAATCCAGTGTTATTTCTTTTGACGGAACAGTTTGGGAACCAATTGGAAATTTATCTCCAGTAGTTCGTGACTTAGAATTGATTAATGATAATTTTTATGCTGGAACAAGTGTAGGACTCTTCGTCTTTAATGAAAAGTAATATTAATCGTCCTAATAATCTGTTTTTTTGAATGCATTAAGAAAACCCAGATTTAACCCTTTAACTTTTCTTGATCAGTCCAAATGGGTTGATATGCATGAATTTTTAAAAGGAAATTTTATCAAAT
>CAYPZN010000047.1:1174-5788 GCA_964415335.1 uncultured Crocinitomix sp. | reverse complement strand
TAGAAGCGTTTTGGGCAGAATTTGGAATTGTTTTTAAAAATTTGGTTTAGGAAAAACACATTTAAGTACTATTAATCAAAAAAAGCGAGATAAATTTTATCTCGCTTTTTTCAAATTATAAATGACTTATTTTAGTTCTAATAATAAATTGAACGTCTCACTTTTGCAATGTATTTTGCCAGGCGAATCACTTGTTTTGTATAACCGTACTCATTGTCGTACCAAGTATACATTACAATACTCTTTTTATCTGGCGAAACTAATGTTGCAGGTGCATCATAAACAGCACAACATGTATTTCCTATAATATCATTCGAAACCATTTCTTCATCAATAGAGTAGAAGATTTGATTTACTAAATTACCATTTAAAGCCGCATCCTTCATTGCGTTGTTTACTTCTTCTGTCGAAGTTTCTTTATTTACAGTAATGTTCAATATTGCTAAAGAACCGTTTGGTGTTGGTACACGAACTGCATTTGCAGTTAATTTATCTTTAAGATCTGGAATAACCTTTGTAACAGCGTTTCCTGCTCCTGTAGATGTTATTACCATATTAATTGCAGCAGAACGCCCTCTACGTGGCTTTTTGTGCATATTATCTAAAAGGTTTTGATCATTTGTATAAGCATGTACTGTTTCTATGTGTCCTTTATTTACTCCAAATTGATCGTTTATAACTTTCAGAATTGGGGAAATAGCATTTGTTGTACAAGATGCTGCAGAAAAAATGGTTTCTCCTTCCAAATCAAGTTCGTGGTGATTGATTCCGTAAACAATGTTTGGAATTTCTTTCCCAGGCGCAGTAAGCAATACTTTGTCAACGCCTTTTCCTTGTTTGTGTCTTGATAATGCTTCTCTATCTTTAAAGACTCCAGTATTGTCAATAACAAGTGCATTGTTGATTCCGTAAACTGTATAATCTATGTCTTCAGGATTGCTAGCTTCAATCATCTTAATGATTTGTCCATTAACAATCAGTGCTTTATTTTCATAATCGCAAGTAACAGTTCCTTTAAAATCATTATGAACTGAATCATTTCTTAATAATGCAGCTCTTTTGGTAATTTGATCATTAGAAGCATTTCGCGTAACAATTGCTCTTAAACGCAACTGTTGCCCTTTACCAGCTTGTTTGATTAACTCTCTAGCTGCTAACCTTCCAATTCGCCCAAAACCGTATAAAACAACATCTCTAGGTTCAATTGACTTTTCGTCACTTCCAATTAAATCACCAAGTTTTCCATTTAAAAACTCTTGCTTAGAGTTGAAACTATTTTCTTCCTGAATCCATTCATAGGCTAATTTTCCTATGTCTATTTTAGCAGGATTAATTTCTAATCCATACAATTCTTCAGCTAAAGCTGCAGTTATTTTAATATCAATTTTCTTTCCAACAACTTTTTCGGCGTAATCATGAAGATTAATGATTTCAGAATTTGTGATATCCAATAAATGATTTCTGAATAAAACCAATTCAATCCCTTTTTCATAAAGTAATTCGCCAACATAATTTGCTAGTTTAACAGCAGCTTTTTCGTTGTCAATGTAGTTTTGAAGTTCTTTTTCGTATCCTACAGAAGATTCCATGTAATTGTTATTTGAGATTTAACTTTTTTGCAAATTTAGTGGGTTATATTCGAATTCAAAACAATAATTATAAAAACATTAGAATTAAATTAACAATAATAACCTCCGCGTTAATTTTGATCATAAAAAAAGCCTTAGAATTTTCTAAGGCTTTATAATTTGATTTGCTTATTTTATCCTAAATAAGCTTTTAATAATTTGTTTCTTGAAGTATGTCTTAATCTTCGGATTGCTTTTTCCTTGATTTGACGAACACGTTCACGTGTCAAGTTAAACTTAGAACCAATTTCTTCAAGCGTCAATCCATGATTCATCCCAATTCCGAAGAATAAACGAATGATTTCACGTTCTTTATCTGTTAAAGTAGATAACGAACGTTCGATTTCTTTTTGAAGTGATTCAGCCATTAATAATTTATCAGCTTTTGGAGAATCTCCATTCGCCATAACATCCATTAATGTTCCGCCATCCTCTGAAGAAGATAGGGGAGCGTCCATAGATACATGACGTCCGGCTACTTTCATTGACTCCTTAATTTTATCTTCAGGAACTTCTAATACTTCGGCCAATTCTTCTGCTGAAGGTGGGCGTTCGTATTCTTGTTCTAATTTAGAAAATGCTTTATTAATTTTGTTTAATGATCCAACTTGATTTAACGGCAAACGAACAATTCTTGCTTGTTCTGCTAAAGCTTGCAAAATAGATTGACGAATCCACCAAACGGCATAAGAGATAAATTTAAAACCTCTTGTTTCATCAAATTTTTGCGCAGCTTTAATCAATCCTAAATTACCTTCGTTGATCAAATCGGGTAATGTTAACCCTTGATTTTGATACTGTTTAGCAACCGAAACAACGAATCTTAAGTTAGCTTTTGTTAGTTTTTCAAGTGCCAATTGGTCTCCTTGCTTTATTCTTTTTGCTAACTCTACTTCAGTTTCGGCAGTAATAAGCTCTTCTTTACCAATATCTTGAAGATATTTATCTAAAGATTGACTTTCACGATTAGTAATGGATTTTGTAATTTTTAACTGCCTCATCCTTTTCTAGATTTTATTTATTATAAGTAGCCTACAAATTTACATTAATATTTGACGCTTGTCAAGAGTAAAATGCAGAATACTTCATTTATTTTTCTTCTTTTTATAACCTTAATTCCTAATAAAAGGTTACACATTCTATGTTATTTCTATTCACAAACCTTTTTTTGAATGTTAATAGTGTGGAAATATCAGTAAAATTATGTTACGATAAACTCACGTAATCAGACAGAAGAAAGTTATTTTCCTTTCAAATAATTTTCAAGATAAGCGTAGCGTGGTGTTAATTCCCCATTAAGATTTGTTTCGCTTGCTCTTTCAATAATACCATCAGTATCTTCGCCAAAAAGTGAAGGGAAAACACTTTTGATGAGTTCATTCCCAAAATCTTCGGACGCGTCTTTTGGTAACTCACAAGGTAAATTATCTACTGCTTGAACACCAATTGCTCCTTTTTCCATAAAATCAACTTCAATTTCTTTATGCGGGTCATATCCGTAAAGTGGGTTCGCTATTGTAGAAGGGCGAATAGTAGAGGCTACAGGGCCATCAATATCACATGAGATATCAGAAACAACTGAGGTACGAAGGTTATTTGATTTTAAATCATCTCTGGTAAAAATAAAGGGAGAACTTGAATCCCAATAATGACAGGCAATGTACATATCAGCAACACTTAAATATCGATTAAATGTTGATTTATGCCCTTCTCCATTTTCAAAAAATGCTGATTTATCAAATGCACTCCCATCTTCCTTAGCAAAATAATCTTCTACAAGTAAATGAGCAAGAACTGGTTCGTCAAAATCATTCGATAAAAAATCTTCGGCATTAACTTCTTTAATTCCAATTAAATCAAAAATTTCTCTTGCACCATTTCCAACTCTTCCAAACCCAGTGGCAACGATTTTTGCATTTTTTGGAAGGTTAATTTTTTTCAATTCTTTCTCTAGCTCTTTGCGGTCTTCGCATAGATTTGCAGGTTTTAATTCATAAATGCCATGTTTTTTACCAAAAGCTAAAAAACCATTATAACATCCAACAATTCCTGCGTACCTTCCAAAACCAATAATTCTGTTTTCATCTTTATTGGTCAATACTTCATAGTCAATCAATTGAATTTTTCGATCTAAAATTACTTGAAGCAATGCTCTATTATAAGGTTGTTCTTTATAAGTATGTGAGAAGAATAAGTACTTTTTATTTGGAATTAAATCCTCAATATTAACTTCTTTAACACCAAGCATAATATCGCAATCAGAAATATCTTCTACCACAGGAAAACCTAATTTGGCATAAGCTTCGTCAGAAAAAGCTCTAACATTACTTTTTTGAATAAAAATTTCAACATTCGCAAACTTATTAGATACTTCAACACATTGCTCTGGTGTTAAAGGAACACGTTTGTCTGGTGGAACTTTTCCTTCGCGAATAACAGCCAATTTAATCTGATTCATGTCTTTGGTGTTTGGTGATAAAAGTGCAAAAATAAAAATTTATCCCTGTCTTTGCATTAAGTCAATGTGTTTGAATAAAATTTTATCTATTTTTGCTCTTCGTTCTTTGGGGCCGACTTGGATTTGACTGCAACTGCGGTAGATGTACAAGCATGTCGAGAAATGCAATATACCTCGTTAAAAGTATTTGTATCATGAATAATTGACAACAATAATTCATACGCAATGGCTGCGTAGTCCGAACTCAGTTTAGACTCGCTTAATTCACCTGAAGTATAGTAAGGGAACCTCGCTGTCTGCTAAACTTCTGATCATCAAGTTTGGATCACAGGCATCATATGCATGATCTGGCTAGGCTAGTGCTGCGATAGTTTAGTGAGATAAAGTAGCTTAGGTTAGTAGTGGGGTGTTTGTGCCCAGCGTCTAACTGAAATTCAATCACAAAATAAACATGTAGAAACTATATAGACTCATTGTTAGGACGAGGGTTCGATCCCCTCCGGCTCCACCACAGCGAACAACTGCAAT
>CAYPZN010000047.1:0-1164 GCA_964415335.1 uncultured Crocinitomix sp. | reverse complement strand
TTTTTTTTTTTTTTGCTCTGTATCCTTTGCTATGACTAAGAACCCAAAAAATGACTTCTTGCAAAACTGGGGTTCGACATTGATTTCCGTCAAAGCTCAATTTTTTTGGAAAGATCGAACTTGTTAGACCTTGTTTAACAAGTTGAACTAAACTTATATCGTAGGTAGGTATCAAAATGAAGAGGAGTTTTCTTTGAAAACGGGTATTTATACTGTTTTAATTTCTAATATTTTTCCGTTTATTTATCCATTTTTCTATGGATTATTTCCTGAAACAGAAAAATAAAAAATTAGACAAAGAAACGTAATAGATATAGGATAGAATTTCCAAAGTAAATAGTTATGAACCCAATATCAATATTGTTTATTCAATGCACAAGTTGATATAAACAATCAAAACGTACAACCTTAATGAACCACTTCAAATCAGAAATAGCAGAAACATTAAAAACAATATCACCATTGTCAAATGAAACAATGTCACTATTACTCGAGCAAATTAATGTTAAAAACTATAAGAAAAATGAAAGATTTCAACTTTATGGAGAAAAAGCAGAGAAAATTGGTTTTTTGGTCCAGGGGGCAATGATCGTAAAAAGAGAAGATTTGAAGGGAAATGAACAGGTGATATACTTCAATATTCCAGATAAAACTCCGTATGTGGGTGTATTAGAAAGTTTAATTCAGGGTGATTGTTCTAATGCTCAAATTTCAGCTCTTGAAGATTCTGTTTTGTGTGAAATAAATTACAAAACATTAATAGCTCTATACACTAAACATCATGAATTGGAAACGTTGGGGAGAAAATTATTAGAGAAGCATTATTTGATTGCACTAGAGCAGGGTAGGTTTAGGCAAAATACTAATGCCAAAGAAAAACAGAAAATTTTACAAAGTAAATTTCCTGAAGTATCTGATATTGCTGAAAAAAAAGACATTGCGAATTACCTTGGAGTCACTCCAAGTTATTACAGTAGATTGATGAAAAATATTAAAAATACTCTTCACTTGACAAATGTCAAGTCACGTTTAAAACAACGTACTTAAATTAGTGATTGTCTAATATTGGGCAAAACATAAAATTAATTTAAGATATGGATATAATTTTACAAAGTAGTGAGGGGCAATTTTATGACTTGCTCAATAAAATTGAAACTGGAGTGA
>CAYPZN010000046.1:0-30989 GCA_964415335.1 uncultured Crocinitomix sp. | reverse complement strand
ATTTTTTCGCCAGATTTTCTAAATTTAAATTGTCCTAATTTAAGGGAGGAGGTCATCATCATTTACAGTTTCAATTACAGATCTTTTACGTAAAAGCAATTCCATTAAAAAAACTTCCTAAAAAAGCACTTAACACGCATGGCGTTGAAGTGTTTATTGGTGATGGCAAAAAACATATTGTCTGCGGACAAGTTGTGAGTACTAAAAAGCACGAAAAAGGTCATGTATTTATCAATTTGGATAAAAAATTTCCAAATCAAATTTTTACTGTATCTATTTTTGAATCTGGTATTGTCAATTTTGATTACAAACCAGAAGTTTACTTAAAAAACAAACAAGTTTGTTTCACTGGTTTAATTACTGATTTTAATGATAAACCTAGTATGATCATTGACAATGGTGAACAGGTAAAATTGCTTGGCGATTACTAATGGATTGCAGTTTTTAAATTGCGCCATTGGATTAAACAAAAAAAGGTTCCACCGGCTCACCTTCAACGTTCTAATCTTAATAAAATCTATCTTTTTAATCAAAACGAAAGGTTTCCGCAACTAAATTTGTAGTCTCATTTAAATGCAGTGCATGGTTGAATATAATGTCAATTTAAAATCATACAATACTTTTGGTATTTCAGGGGAAGCAGAAAAGTTTTCTTCGTTTTCTTCTGTTACTGATTTACAGCAATTACTTAAACAAAAAGAAAATGATGAGTCGCTTCTAATTTTAGGAGGAGGCAGTAATATATTGATCACAAAGCCTATCAAAGGACTTGTACTTAAAAACAATCTGAGAGGAATTGAGGTAATTAAAACAGATGGAAATGATGTTTTTGTAAAGGCTGCAGGTGGTGAAGTATGGCATGATTTCGTACGTTATTCCATTGAAAACAATCTTGGGGGAATAGAAAATTTATCGCTTATTCCAGGAAGCGTAGGTGCTGCCCCAATGCAAAATATTGGCGCATATGGTGTCGAAATTAAGGATGTTTTTCATGAATTAGAAGCATTAAATATTGAAACCTTAGAAATTGAGCAATTCAATAAAGAACAATGTCAATTTGGATATCGAGAGAGTATCTTTAAACGTTCGCTAAAAGGAAAATACATCATCCTTAGCATGACATTAAAATTGACTAAAAACCATGAATTAAACACATCTTACGGAGCCATTGAAAATCAATTAAAATTAATGGAGATTTCAACTCCAACGATAAAAAATGTAAGTGATGCGGTGATTGCTATCCGCCAAAGTAAACTTCCTGATCCTTCAAAAATTGGTAATGCAGGAAGTTTTTTCAAAAATCCTGTTATTTCTCGAAAACAGTTTGATGTGTTGCATCAGAAATTCCCAAATATTGCACATTACATTGTTGACGAGAATCACGTTAAATTAGCCGCTGGATGGTTAATTGATCAAGCTGGATGGAAAGGAAAGACCATTGAAAATTATGGCGTTCATAAAAATCAAGCATTGGTTTTGGTTAATTATGGAGGAGCAAGTGGTCAAGCTATTTTCAACCTCTCTACAGAAATTTTGCAATCAGTTAAAACAATTTATGGCGTTCAATTAGAACGTGAAGTGAATATCATTTAACTTATCTACGCAATGGATAAATTAAATTTAAAAAAATTTCTTTCTGCTACAGCAGTTGCTTTGGTATTGAGCATATTATCTTTTTATTTTTACTTTACATGGTTCAATAATCAAATGGTAGATTCAAATTTTGAACTCTCTTTTAGTCAAATACAGATTATAAAGAATTATCTGGTTTGGTTTATCTATTATTTTAGTTTAATTGGTTTACCCTTTCTATCAAAAGTACTCATATTGTGGAGCGGTGCAAAACAAAAAGACCTTTGGAAAATTATAATTTCTCTAGAGGTTTTCGTATTCTTTTTTGCATACTTCTTTACTCCCCCTGATAACTTATCTACAATTTTGGTAGTCATTTTAGGTCAACTCATTGTAATAGTTAATAGTATCTCTATAAAACGGAATTTATCTACAACAAGCCTTTGATGTTAAATCGACTTCATTTTTGTAACAAATTTATTCTCCTTATCTTATAGGTTTAAATTCAAACTCGCATCACATGAACAAATCATGTTTTTTTTTATTCGTTTTTTTTACACCTTTTCTTTCTTTTGGACAAACAAAAAGCATTGCATTAAAAAGTCATAGTGGTAATTCAATTTTATCAAACATACCCCAAGAGGACGGAAATTTAGGCGTTATTGAACCTGAAATGATGATGAGGATGCAAAAGATTGAAAAAATAAATGACTCTATAATTGTTTTTCATTTAGGAAGAGGAAATGGGGCACAACAAATGCATCAAGACACTATTCGTAATTTTCCAAACTGGGAAAACCCAAACTTAGATAGCTTAAAGCAGCTCTATGGTCAAGATGTTGAATTAATTGGTTTCAAAAAACAAGATAAAACAGGTTTAGCTCCTATTCAACAAATAAAAAATGGAAAAGGAAATAGAAAGCAGAAAAAAAATGAGTTTATTCCAATTACAAAAGCAACCAAAAGTAATTCCAATATCTCATACTTAATCTTAGGACTAATACCTCTATTTTTCATTTTGGCTCTTGGCATAAGATTTAAGCAACGCCGTTTAAATGCATAGAAGAGTCATTTCTTTTCTGAATTGTTTTTCTATATGTTTTGTCATTGGGTTTATAGTGACTTTGCCAACTAATTATTTCATTTTTTTTGAGACTGGTAATTTCTTAATCTCTGGTGTTTGCGGTATAATCAATCCTTTGTTTGGTTTGAATTTAGAAACCATCTATTCTGATTCTATTGGAATGTATTATTGGGTATTTCTCTTAACCATTGGTAGTTTATTCATTAGTACGTTATTTCTATTCTTTAGAAGAACACGGTCATTCGAAAGAGTGAATTACTGGTTTTATCGTTTTTGCGCCTACTATTTGGCATTAACATTATTAATTTACGGTTTTAACAAGGTTTTTAAGCATCAGTTTTTCTTTCCGGAATCAAATACTATTTTCACCCCACTTGGGCAATTATCTCCCGATATTCTCTATTGGAGTACAATGGGTACTTCTTATTCCTATTCTATTTTTGCCGGACTTATTGAAATCATACCAGCTTTGTTGCTTTTCTTTAATCGCACACGTGTGCTGGGAGCGTTAATTGCTTTAGGCGTTCTTTCCAATGTTTTCATGATCAATTTTGGATTTAATATTTCTGTAAAAATCTACAGTCTTTTCTTAATATCACTGACATTAATTTTACTATACCCTCATTTTAATCGGATGACCTCATTTTTCCTGAAATCCGAAACAGTCCCTCCTCATAAAGAAAATTATATTCCTCAAGGGAAATGGTATTCTAAAGCTTACCCTTTCCTTAAAGCCTTGATTATTGTCCTTATTTTACTGGAAGTTTTAGGTCCTTATTTTAAGTCTAATCAATTTAATGGAGATAGAATAGAAAAAAATAGCCTTCATGGTGCGTATACAGTGAAAGATAATCCACAGCACATCAAACGCGTATTTTTTCATCAAAAAGGGTATTTCATTGTACAAAACGAAGGTGACATTTTTATTGATTATACCATTGATACATGGTATCCACTTCAAATAAGCAATGAAAAAAGTGAAACTACTAAACTCATTGTTTCTTCATTAAAATCTAACAATTACATCCTTGAAGGAAGTTTTTTCGGAGAAGTCGTTAATTGGCATTTACAGAAAATTGAACTTTCAAAACTTCCGGTTTATCAGAATCAGATTCAATGGGTTACACCATAGTGTTAGTGACTCATTGCTTCAGCAAAATAATCCATAACTTTTTTGTTTGCTAAATAAACTTTCATTGTTGTCTCCAATAATTCATCCGAAAGAATCGCTTCAGGTTCGAAACTTGTAAACCAATAAAATTGCTTATTAAAAAGGATTTTTGTCTTAGCTCCTTCTTCTTTAAGTTCTTTGGGTAACATTTTATTCTGCTCTCCTTTAATTTCACCAAATGTATCCACAAAGTTTTTATTGGATATCAATTTTTTAAATTTCGCTGGATTATTTGCAATCGTTTCACGAATCGAATATAATTGATCTTTACTGGGCATATAAACTCCACCATAAATTCTAAAATGCTCTGGTCCCATTTCTATGTAAAGTCCAGGATAAGCCTTGTCTTTTCTTCCTTTTGGTGAAATAATTGCTGAGCGATTTAATTTATACGGTGACTTATCTTTTGAAAAACGAATGTCCCTATTAATTCGAAAAATAGCCTCTTTATATGTAATCTCTATTTTCTTATCGTGCTTTTGTATTTCACCAATAAGCGCAGTTATAAAAACTTCAAACGGTTTTTTAATGTTCGTTTCATATCTTTTCCGATTTTCATCAAACCATTCTTTATTATTGTTTGGGGCTAGTTCTTTGAAAAAGTTTAAATAATCTTCTGAAAAATAAGTCATTTAGATCGTTTTAATTAATCATTGATTTTACCTTTAAAGCTAGAAAATTTATTGGGATTATTCTCGTTTCCCTTTAAATGTTTTTACATTTGTTGCATAGTCATATTCACGCTAAGTCTAACGTATTGCTCAGCGTATTAAAATTAAAGAAATGAGTCAAATTAGTATTGAAAATATAGAAGCTGCAATTGCAAAAATTGATGGGCTTGATGAGGAAGCTTTGGATAAATTAATTGAAACTTTTACTTTAAAGCAACAGCATTTGGTTAATTACCTTTTACAAGCTGGACTAGAATATGAAAATGAAGATTTAAATGTCTTTTCTATTTATTATTTCGCAATTGTGTTTGAAGCTTTCATTCAGCAAGGGCTTACTTTAAATGAAATTACAGAAGATGCTATCGAAGCTTTTCAAGATCCTTTTGTTTTAGCTTTAGATGCAATCTATAAAGATGAAGACTATGCTGCAATGCAAGACTTAATGCAGCAACACCATTTAGCTCAATTCATGATGAATGAGATTGAAGCTCAAGATGAGGATGGAGAAACTTTACCAGATGATACGAAAACACAATTGTTTATTGTAAGCTCAGGAATGATCGCATTACTTAACGGAGCAATTGATGCTAAATCCTGATCAAATTGTAGAAAAAATGATGGCAACTGATGCCATGAGTCAGTGGCTTGGAATTAAAATTAAGCGTGCTGAAAAAGGGAACATTGTCTGCGAAATGGAAGTGCGTCCTGATATGGTAAACGGTTTTAATATTGCGCATGGAGGGATCAGTTATTCTTTTGCTGATAGTACACTCGCTTTTTCGGTTAATTCAAATGGGATTCATGCTGTTTCTATTGAAACTTCAATCTCACATTTAAAGCCCATTTTTGTTGGAAATTTATTGCGGACAGAAACGAAACAACTTTCACTATCCAATAAAATTGGTGTCTACCAAGTAGATCTTTTTAATGATGATATCGAACATGTTGCTTCTTTTAAAGGGACTGTCTATCGAACTGGGAAAATTTGGGAATAGACAACCTTATCTTCAATTTAATCTATATTAAAAATTAACAGCAAGAGAATACCCTAAAAGGAAACCTGTTGAAACTAATGTAACAACTAGGATTGCTCTTTCTTTATTTGTACTGGATATGTCCATATAATACGTAATTCCCCCTCCAAGTAAATATGCCAACAGATCGAATCGATCAAATGTATTTCCCAAAATAATATTAGGAACACTATATCCTGACCAATTTAATTTATCGATCAAATGAATATATTGTGCACCCTCTACGAGAAATGCAAAAACTAAAACACCCGCAAGAATTTTTTTTGGAGAAGATTTTAAAACAGTTTTTAAAGAGGTATACATTAAAATTACAATCAGTAAATCTCCAACAAATGGCCTTATAAAGGTATCGTTAAAAACCCACCAGATCAAAATCTCAACGCAAAAAAGCGCTATGCTAATTGCTGCATATTTCCAATTCCATCTCATTTGTCATTCAAATTAGTGGAAAAGAAAAAGAGATGTGCTAGATAACACATCTCTTTTAAAAAAAATTATTATTTGCGGCGGATTACACTTTTTTCGTAATTGCCCAACCACCACTTTTCAATAATGGTTCTGCTTGTTTATATTTTAGTGTTTTTGTTTCACCTGTTTGCATATTTCTGACCTCTACTCTATCGTTTCGACCTATTTTTGGTTCAACAACAATTGGTTTCCGTTTTGGTCGTGCTTGACCTCCAGAAGATCGCATTGCTTCATCATATCCTTCACTCCCTTTAAACTCTTCAGGTTGACGTTGTTGCTCTTGAGCATTTTTAAATGCTCCATTCGAATTAGAAAATTCACTTTGAGTTGTTGCTCTTTGTTTATCGGCACTAATTTGATTTGGCAAATTTGCTTTTGCAAGGAATGAAACAACTTCCTTACTCATTTTTCCCATCATAGATTGAAACAGGTTATACGACTCTTTTTTATAAATAACCAAAGGATCTTTCTGCTCAATAGATGCGTGTTGAACGGCCGTTCTCAAATCATCCATTTGACGAAGGTGTTCTTTCCATTCATTATCAATATATCCTAATGTGATTATTTTTTCTGTTTGTTTTTTTACAATTTTCCCTTCTGTCTTTTTCCCTTCTTCTAAATTAACAACAACCTGAAGTGATTTTGTTCCATCACTCATTGGCAACATCATGTTTTGATAACGATCGCCTTCGTTTGTCAATACTTGTTCAATAACTGGCTTTGCCA
Source organism: uncultured Crocinitomix sp. (assembly GCA_964415335.1). Taxonomy (GTDB): domain Bacteria; phylum Bacteroidota; class Bacteroidia; order Flavobacteriales_D; family Crocinitomicaceae; genus Crocinitomix. The sequence continues at coordinate 24,263 of CAYPZN010000046.1, read as the reverse complement.
TTCCCGCAATCTTATCAGCCTTCTGTTCATAGGCTGTCATTGCGTTATCAAAAACCGTATCAATTAATTGTCCTGGATCTACTGATTCAAAGTTTTCTCTAGTAACTGGAGATTGAATTTTAAGTAAACGAACTAAGTCTAATTCAAAGGCATCAAAATCTTTTGACGGGAAATGAATATTTACTACTTCTTCTGCAACATCATAGAACATATTTGATATATCCAATTCTAAGCGCTCTCCATACAATGCATTTCTTCTTTTTCGATAAATTGCATTACGTTGTGCATTCATCACGTCATCATACTCTAATAATCGCTTACGTACACCAAAAGCATTTTCTTCAACTTTACGTTGCGAACGTTCGATTGATTTAGTAATCATTGAATGTTGAATTACCTCACCATCTTTTAATCCGAACATTTTATTATCCATTACTTTGGCAATTCGTTCAGATCCAAACTTCCGCATTAATCCGTCTTCTAATGATACAAAAAATTGAGATGATCCAGGATCTCCTTGACGTCCTGCACGACCTCTTAACTGTCTGTCAACACGTCTTGAATCATGTCTTTCTGTACCAATAATCGCTAACCCTCCTGCTGCTAAAACTTCTGGCGATAATTTAATATCTGTCCCACGCCCAGCCATATTTGTAGCAATTGTTACTTTACTTGCTTGTCCAGCCTCTGCTACAATTTCTGATTCTCGCTTGTGATATTTTGCATTTAGTACATTGTGTTGAATCTTACGCATAGTAAGCATTCGACTTAATAGCTCAGAAATTTCAACTGTCGTCGTACCAACTAAAACAGGTCTTCCTCCCTCAACAAGTCCTTGTATTTCATCAATAACGGCATTAAATTTCTCACGTTGAGTCTTATAAACCATATCTTGCTCATCCTTTCGCTGAATTGGTTTATTGGTTGGAATCACTACAACATCTAAAACATAAATATCCCAAAGTTCTTGTGCTTCAGTTTCTGCAGTACCAGTCATTCCTGACAATTTATGGTACATTCTGAAGAAATTTTGCAATGTAATTGTAGCGTACGTTTGCGTTGCCGCTTCAATCTTTACATTTTCTTTTGCTTCAATTGCCTGGTGTAATCCATCAGAATAACGACGACCGTCCATTATACGACCTGTTTGTTCATCTACAATCATTACTTTACCATCCATGATTACATACTCTACTTCTTTTTCAAAAAGTGAATAAGCTTTAAGTAATTGATTAATTGTATGAATTCGTTCAGATTTTACGGTAAAATCTTGAATTAAAACTTCTTTCTTCTCAAGTAGTTCTTCACGTCCAAAATTGTGATTTTCAAGATCATTCATTCGCGTACCAATATCTGGCATAACAAAATAATCGCGATCTTCACCTTCAGAAAGTAAGTCAATTCCCTTTTCAGTTAACTCAATCGTATTTTGTTTTTCATTAATTACAAAATATAATTCTTTATCTACTTTAGGCATTTCACGCTCACGATCTTGCAAGTGATAATTTTCCGTCTTCTGAAGTTGTGATTTAATCCCGTCTTCACTTAAGTACTTAATTAATGCTTTATTTTTAGGGAAACCACGGTGTGCTCTTAATAAAGCTACACCTCCATCAAAAAGTGTATCTCTATCGATATCTCCAGTTTCAATTCCTTTTAATTTTGATTTCGCTTCAATTAATAAATCATTTACCAATTTTCGTTGTGCAGAAACAATTTTTTCAATTTTTGGTTTTAGCTCGTTGAATTCATGTTTATCTCCGCCAGACATTGGTCCTGAGATAATCAATGGAGTTCTAGCATCATCAATTAAAACTGAATCTACCTCATCAATAATTGCATAATGGTGCTTTTGCTGTACAATTTCATTTGGATTGGAAGCCATATTATCCCTAAGGTAATCGAATCCAAACTCGTTATTTGTTCCAAATGTAATGTCTGCGCGGTAAGCTGCTTTTCTTTCTGGGGAATTTGGTTTATGTCTGTCAATACAGTCTACAACTAGACCATGAAATTGGTATAACGGCCCCATCCACTCGGAATCACGTTTTGCCAAGTAATCATTCACCGTAATCAAATGAACTCCTTTTCCTGCAAGCGCATTAAGGTATACGGGCAATGTAGCTACTAGCGTTTTCCCTTCTCCCGTTTGCATTTCTGCAATGTTTCCTTTGTGCAAAACAGCTCCACCATACAATTGCACATCATAATGAATCATATTCCATGTTACTTCTGTACCAAAAGCATCCCATGTTGTATCCCAGACAGCTTTGTCTCCGTCTATATTAATACTTGGTTTTGCATTTGCCAATACTTGATCGTATTCTGAAGCAGTTACTATTACTTGATCACTTTCTGAAAAACGTCTTGCCGTATCTTTTATTACAGCAAACGCCTCTGGTAAAATTTCTTCTAAAACAGCTTCAATTTGTTTATCGATTTCAAGTTTTAACTTATCGATTTTTGTATAAATCGCATCCTTTTCTTGAAAATCCATTCTAGGGTTTTCTTCTACGCTCTGATTTAAACGAACAATTTCATCTTCTGATGCTTGTGTTGCTGCTTTGATTTTTTCTTTAAACTCTGCCGTTTTAGCACGTAATTCATCATTCGACAAATTCTTAATCGCTCCTTCCGCTTGCTTAACACGATCAACATAAGGTTGATATTTTTGGTTATCCTTCTTCTCTTTACTTCCGGCTAATTTCTTTAAAATTCCAAACATTTTCTGCTTCTAAATTTATGAATCGTTAAAAATAACGAGTTCTCCTGATTTATGCCAATTTTCGTTTAAAAATTGGGCTTTTATTTTTAGTCTAGAGTCATAAACCGTTCCATTCATATTCCTTCGGACAAAGTGTCTGTTTTTAAATCAAACATTTCGATTCTTGTCCGATTTTCAGAAAGAGTTTGCGAAAAAAAGTTAAAAAACACGTCCTTATGACATATCCATGCTTTTGAGTTAGTCGGATATTTTCTATTCTGAAGTAACTCAATTGTTTTCAAATTAAACCAGTATACTATTTAAAATACCAATAAGAGATGCAGTTTAAAAATAGTTAGAAATAAAAAAGGCTGATAATTATCAGCCTTTTTGTTAATATTCATCTTCATTGAAGAAGAAGTCGTCTTTTGTCGGATAATCCGGCCAAATTTCTTCTATACTCTCATAAGATTCACCTTCGTCCTCAATCTCTTGTAAATTCTCTACAACTTCTAAAGGCGCCCCAGTCCGCATTGCAAAATCGATTAATTCATCTTTTGCTGCCGGCCAAGGTGCATCTTCTAAATAAGAAGCTAATTCCAATGTCCAATACATACGCTTTCCATTTTCATTTTTGCGCAAAAGTAATTTTTTTAATCTTTCGTGCAAATTTTTTTATACTAAATTTCTTTTATCAATTCAAATCTTCGGTTTCCATGGTATCTCTTCCGCTCCTAATTCGGCAGTAACAAAACGCCCATAAACAAATAAATAATCACTCAAGCGATTCAGAAAAGCCATAATTAATGGATTTAATTCTGATTCATCATTTAATTCCGTTACTATTCGTTCAGCTCTTCTACAAACACAACGTGCTATGTGACAAAATGAAACGGTTTCATGACCTCCAGGTAAAACAAAAAACCGCATTGGTTCTAGTTTTGTCTCCATCTTATCAATTCCATCTTCCAATCGTGTTATATCCTCTTCTACTATTTCCGGCAATTTCATCTTTCCTTTTTCAGGGTCTGAAGCTAACCAAGAGCCAATTGTAAACAATCGATCTTGTATATAAATGATTTCATTTTTAAATTGTTCATTTATCGCTCTATCTCGCAACAAACCGAGATAAGAATTTAACTCATCCACCGTTCCGTAAGAATCGATTCTAAGGTTATACTTGGGAACTCGCGTGCCTCCAATCAAACCTGTTTTGCCTTTGTCGCCCTTCTTTGTATATACTTTCATTCGTTCTTATTTTTTTTTCATTTTAACCCATTTTAAGCACAAAATGTTGTTTTCGTTGTCCTTTTCGTTTGCAGATAATTCCAAATTGGAACAAATCCATACTCACATTTATTGCCTTATTTTCTCTTATTTCTTTCCAAGCTTTTTCCATTGATTCATTCCAATGAATGTCATCAAAAATAATAAATGCATCATCACTCGTGTGGTTAAGTGCAAATTCAAAATAAGCCAAGGTAGCCTCGTATTGGTGATTTCCGTCAATAAAAATTAGATCAAACTGTGTTTGACTTTTGCTTATTTTTTTCAGCTCTTCTGTAAACTCTCCTACCCTTAAATCAACATTAGTTAATTGAAGTTTAAGAAAATTCTCTTTTGCAATTTTTGCTGTTTCAGGACAACCTTCAATTGTTGTTACGTGAACCGATTGATGCGTTTTTGCCATATAAGCCGTGCAAATACCTAGTGAGGTTCCAAGCTCCAAACATTTATAATTTTTGTAATTTGCTATTATTTGACTGATTAACTGACCATATTTTTTTCGTGTAGCAGTATGCTTTACGATTGCTGAAACATTTCGTGTAGATTGATTTGAAACGCGCGACCCTGCTCCTAAATCGGTAATTTTAATTAACCGCTTATCTTTTTTAAGGGCTTTACGCAATTTTTCTATATCCTCGTTTTTAACACTTTTTCTTTTTTTTATTACATCATTGTAAAATGAGAACAAAAACGGTGAATGCAAACCATGTGCATTTTGTTTTTTAAAAAAATATTTGAAATACGCTTTTACCATTATTTATGCAAAAATACGACAAAGAAATGAGTCTTCTTACGACTCGTTTCCATCCAAATTGCGTGTTTAATTTTTATTATTTCACGACAAAAATTGATTCCAAACAAACTTATCTTTTTATTTTACGTAATTAGAGATACGATAATTTAATGTATGACCTTGGAAGAGAAGATTGCCCTGCAACGAAAGAAAATTGAAAATGGAAACCCTAAAATCAAACTACTCAGTTCTTGTAGAATTGAAAATGGGATAAGCTCACTTTCAAAAGAAGAAATTACAGGTGCTTCTGAAAAGTACAAGCAGTCAATTAGCAACTTAAACGTTGTTTTTTTCATTCCTTCAAGTGGCTCTGGCTCTCGTATGTTTGGATCGTTGTATGACTTTTTAAACGCAAAAAACCCAACTGAAACTACCATAGAATTTATTGAGCATCTTATTAATAGTATTGAGGATTTTGCATTTTACAATAAACTTCCACAACGCACAAAAGATGATTTAAAGACAGGAGCAATAGACATTGAAGCCTTTGTAAAACTAATCTTACTCGAAGAAGGTTTTAATTTTGGAAACCGACCTAAAGGACTTATTCCATTTCACCGATATGGTAATTTCATTATCAATCCTTTTCAAGAGCATATTTTGCAAGGCACAAAGATTGGTGGAGAGAAGGCTCGTTTCCATTTTACAATAAATGCCATTTTCAAGGATGAAATCATGCATAGCATAAAGATTCTACGAGAAATAACAGGAATTGATTTTTCGTTTGATTTTTCGGTTCAAGATGAGCAAACAAATTCAATTGCGTTTGATCAAGAAGGAAATCCTTGTTATAACGAAAGTAAAGACCTAATTACTAGACCATCAGGACATGGAGCTTTGCTCGAAAATTTAAATAAAATTGATGCTGATTTAATTTTTATTCGAAACATTGATAATATTCAACATCAAGATCATTCTTCGCATTCAATTGAGTCACGTAAAGCTTTAGCTGGTATTTTACTCGAATTTCAAAAAGCTATTTTTGAAATTCTACAGGAATTAGATCAAGGTACACTGCCGAGCGAAAAGGTCGCCTTACTTAACTCAAAATACGATTTAAAATTAACAGAAACTGATCTTAAAGATCCAATCATTGTTCGTCGTATTTTAAATCGTCCCGTTCGAATCTGTGGAATGGTTCGGAATGAAGGACAACCTGGAGGTGGCCCGTTTTGGGTAAAGAATGAAATGGGAACGGCAACGCGACAAATCATTGAAAAATCACAAATTTCTGCTGAATCTGGACAAATCAATTTATTGATTAAATCAACTCATTTTAACCCAGTAGAGATTATTTGCGCACCATTTAACTATAGAGGAGAAAAATTTGATTTGTCTGAATTTAAGGATGATTCCCAGTATTTTATCGTTCAAAAATCACAAAAAGGAAAGCCTGTTAACTTTATAGAGCAACCGGGGTTATGGAATGGTGGAATGGCCAATTGGAATACATTGTTTTATGAAATTGATAACAGTTGTTTCAGTCCTGTTAAAACAGTTTTAGACTTATTGAAACCACTTCACAGGGGGGTAACAAAATAAAAATAGCCACCTGCTTAAAGCAAATGGCTATCAATATTCTTTATTTATTTCAATTTGAACTATCCATTCATTGAAATTAAAAATTCTTCATTCGATAATGTTCCTTGCATTCTTTCTTTTATGAATTCCATTGCTTCCACAGGGTTCATATCTGCTAAGTACTTTCTTAAAATCCAAATTCGTTGTAAAGCTTCTTTGCTCATCAATAAATCTTCTCTTCTTGTTCCCGATCCAGTAATATCAATTGCAGGGTAAATTCTTCTATTCGCGATCTTGCGATCCAATTGAAGTTCCATGTTACCTGTTCCTTTAAATTCTTCAAAAATTACTTCATCCATTTTAGAACCAGTTTCTGTTAACGCAGTTGCTAAAATTGTTAATGAACCTCCATTTTCAATCTTTCTCGCAGCTCCGAAGAAACGTTTTGGTTTATGAAGTGCATTTGCATCAACACCTCCAGAAAGCACCTTACCTGAAGCAGGCTGTACCGTATTATAAGCTCTGGCTAAACGCGTAATTGAATCTAATAAAATAACTACATCATGCCCACACTCTACCATTCGTTTTGCTTTTTCCAAAACAATATTTGCAAGTTTAACATGCTTATCAGCTGGTTCATCAAACGTAGAAGCAACAACCTCTGCATTAACAGAACGTGCCATATCTGTAACCTCTTCTGGTCTTTCATCAACTAACAGCACGATCAAATAAGCTTCTGGGTGATTTGCAGCAATAGCGTTTGCAACATCCTTTAATAAAACTGTTTTACCCGTTTTTGGTTGTGCTACAATCATACCCCTTTGCCCTTTCCCTATCGGAGCAAACAAATCCATAATTCGAGTTGAAAGCGAATCATTTTTATGTCCTGTAATCTTAAATTTATCTTTCGGAAAAAGAGGTGTCAAATATTCAAAAGGAACACGATCCCTTACATAACTTGGATCTCTTCCATTAACACTTTCTACACTAATCAATGGGAAATATTTTTCACCGCTTTTAGGTGGTCGAATTGCTCCCTTAACCGTATCCCCTCTTTTTAATCCATACCTTTTTACTTGGCTTTGTGATACATAGATATCATCTGGTGATGGTAAATAATTATAATCTGAAGACCTCAAAAATCCGTAACCGTCTTGCATCATATCAAGCACTCCTTCACTAATGATTAAACCATCAAAATTATAGCCGTAAAAATCTTCAACTGATTTTTTATGGTTGTTATGATTGTTGTTTCTTTTATTGTGCTTATTCTGCTCTTTGTCTCTAGCAGATTGTTCTTGTGGATTCTGTTTATTTCTATGTGGCCTTCCTTCGCGATCATTTTCTTTTCGATCGTTTCCAGGTCTCCCTTCATTTTTTGATTTATTCGCTTTATTATTATGCTCTTGCGATTTAACTTGTTCTTCTTTGTTTTCAGACTTTGAAGTTGTAACTGCTTCTTTTATTTCAGTTGAAAATAAATCCTCCGCTTTTTCTTCTTCATTGACTGCTTTACGCCTTCTTCTTTTTTTCTTAGGCTCCTCCTTAGAATTATTATCTTCAGGAGTAGTTTCAGCATTACTTCCTGCATTATCCGCAATAAGTTCAACAATTTCTTTTTTTCGAAGGGATTCAGCTCCTTTTAAACCAAGTTCCTTGGCAATTGCTCTTAACTCAGCTACTTTTTTGGAGTTTAGCTCTGAAATATCAGTCATAAAAATATTTTGATGCGATTTTAGTCTTGTAAAATGAAATTCTTTTTGAATTAAATCTGATTTGAGGTTTTGAATTCCTCTCTAGAATTACTGCAATTATACGAATATAAATCAATAAAAGTTGCAATTCATTTCAATTTTAACTAAAAATAGTTACTAACGCTACCTTGTTTGTTAAGTCATACTAGTCTTATACTTATCACCTCAAAAGCTGTTATATTTGTTTTAAACAAAAGTAAAGACGTGACATTAATTAAATCAATATCAGGAATTAGAGGAACAATTGGAGGTGTTTCAGGACAAGGGTTAACTCCATTAGATGCCGTAAAGTTTGCATCCGCTTATGGTTCATGGATTCTTCAAAATAACTCTTCAAAAAGCAAAATTGTAATTGGCAGAGATGCTCGAATTTCTGGCGAAATGATTTCGGAAATAGTAATTCAGACGCTGATCGGTTTAGGAATTGATGTTATCGATTTAGGGTTATCAACTACTCCTACAGTGGAAATTGCTGTACCCATGGAAAAAGCACAGGGAGGCATTATTATAACTGCTAGTCACAATCCAAAACAATGGAACGCACTTAAATTATTAAATCAAAAGGGGGAATTTATTTCAGATATAGAGGGAAAAACAATCTTGAAAATAGCTGAAGACGAAAACTTTAATTTTGCTGAAGTTGACGATCTGGGATCTAGAACAAAGGATGATTCATACCTTAAAAAACATATTGACACGGTACTAAACTTAGATTTGGTTGACTCTGCATTAATTAAACGCGCAAATTTTTCAGTTGCTGTTGATGCTGTAAACTCAACTGGTGGGATTTTTATTCCTGAATTATTGAAGGCTTTAGGTGTAAACACAGTTCATCAATTGTATTGTGACCCAACTGGGCATTTTCCACATAATCCAGAACCTTTACCGGAAAATTTAACTGAAATAGCAAAGACTATAAAAACAACAGGTTCCGATTTGGGTATTGTGGTTGATCCAGATGTAGATCGCCTTGCATTTGTTTGTGAAGATGGGAGCATGTTTGGCGAGGAATATACACTCGTTGCCATTTCTGATTACATTCTTCAAAATACACCCGGGAATACAGTTTCCAATCTATCTTCTACAATTTCATTGCGAGAAATCACAGAAAAATATCAAGGTGCAAATTATTACGCTGCTGCTGTTGGTGAAGTTAATGTTGTTCATAAAATGAAAGAAGTTAATGCCGTAATTGGTGGCGAAGGCAATGGCGGAATTATATATCCTGAATTACATTATGGACGGGATGCATTGGTTGGAATTGGCCTATTTCTTACACAATTGGCTCAATCTAAATTAAGTGTTTCAGCATTAAGAGCAACATATCCTTCTTATTTCATTTCTAAAAATAAAATCCAATTGGATGCTAAAATGGACGTTGACGCAATACTTTCTTCAATTGCTTTGGCACATTCAGAAAATGAAATTGATACTACAGATGGCGTTAAAATTTATTTAGGCTCTGAGTGGGTTCATTTAAGAAAAAGTAACACCGAACCAATTATTCGTATATATTCTGAAAGCGCTTCAGAAGAGAAGGCAAATCAACTTGCCTACTCAATCATGGATGAAATTAAGGCACTGACTTGATTAAACAGTCCTTTTAATTTTCTTTCTATTCAAAAAAAAGGAATGGCATCATCCTTGCAAAGACTCATTCTTGAAAAGAGAAGATGACATTTACTTACAAGCTTTTAGCTAAAATTACTCAAATGTTTTCAACAGGTGTTGAAAACTATAAGGGTTCGAAATATAGCTCTGTATGCGAATTTCATTACTTTAATGCTCCAATTTAAATAATAGCTACGTGAAAAACATTACATCATTTTTATTTGTATTCATCTTTGCATTTGCAGCTTCTGCTCAAATTGAAGAACTTACTCCAGAAGAAAAATTTTATCGTGACTCAATTACGCATTTAAATGAAACAAATGCCGCAATAGAGTTATCACAAACAGCCTACAACGAAGGGATAGAATTATTCAAACAAGAAAAATATAAAGCAGCAGTTGCAAAATTTGAAGTTTCAATAACAAACGACCCTAAGTTCACACCAGCCTATTATAATAAAGCCGTTGCTGAAAATAGTCTAGGAAATTATAAAGCTGTAATTAAAACAGTCGGGAAACTCCTCGAGAAAAAAGAGGGTTATGCTAAAGCCTATTTTCAACGAGCTAAAGCTTACCAAGGGTTAAATGACTTCTTAAATGCTGAAAAAGACTATCAAAAGTCAATTGATTTAGATCCAGAAAATGCAAAGGCTTACTACAATTTTGGAACTTTAAAATTTATTCAAAAAGACTACTATCAAGCCATTGCTCAGTTTTCGAAAGTTATTTTATTGAAACCAGATGACGCATATGCTTTTAATGACAGAGGATCATGCTATAGAATGGTTGAAAAATATGTTGAAGCAGTAAAAGATTATGAAGAAGCTGCACGAAAAAATGAAAATTTAGCCTTTGTCTTAAATAATATTGGGACAACAAAAACAAAACTAAAACAATATCCTGATGCACTAAAAGCATTCAATAGAGCACTTAGTATAGACGCAAAATTTTTCTTAGCATATAATAATAGAGGCGTAACACACATGAAAATGGAACGCATAGATGATGCTGTAAAGGATTTTACTAAAGCAATTGAATTAAACCCAACTTATGCCCCAGCTTATAGCAATAGAGCTGGTGCTTATTTTTTGCAAAAGGAATACGAAAAAGCAAAAAAAGATGCTGATAAAGCAATTAAGTTAAATTCAAAATTAGCTGATGCATACTTAAATAGAGGAATGGCTAAGGAAATGTTAAGAGATCTTGACGGAGCTTGTTCGGATTGGCAAATGGCCAGAGAATTAGGTTCAGACCTAGCAAAGCAATACCATTCGGGAAATTGCGCAAATTAATCGATACAAGCTTTTAAGAAATTGACAAAAAAGTTACCAATGAAAAATTATATTATTGTATTTGCTTTATTATTCTCTACCGCAATTTTTGCGCAAGACGTGGAATTTAAAGCAGGAAATTTCAAATCGGATAAAGAAGGGTTCAAAAAGGCAAAAGAACAATTTGAACTTGGGTCTGAACAATGGATATTAGGAAATGAGCAAGTCTTTGTTGTTAAAAGCCCCAAGCTTTTCTATTTAAAAGCTTTAGAGCATTTTGACAAAGCCTATGCTTTCAATCCAAAAAGTGCCGAATTAAATTTTAAAATCGGTGTTTGTCATGTGCATTCAAACTATAAGGTAAAAAGTATTCCATTCATTAAGGAGGCTTATAAACTAAACCCAACTGTGGACCCATTTATTAATTATTATATGGGACTTGTTAATCAATTGGAGGGTAATTTCAAAAAAGCAATCACTTTTTATACAACATTTGAAACTGAATATAGAAAAGCAGATGATTTTGGCAAATTTGTAAAACAACGAAAAAAAGAATGCACTGCTGCAATCAAATTAATTGGAAATCCAATTAGAGCATGGATTGATCATGTTCCTGAACTTTCTTCAGAATTTGACGACTATGCTCCTTCTGTAACAATCGACGGAGAAGAGATTATTTTAACATCCAACAGACCAAATTCGCATCAACCCAATGAAGTTGGTGTTTATGATGCAGATATTTATTCTGCAACTTTTGAAAATGGTAAATGGCAAAAACCAAAAGCTTTAAAAGGTAAAATCAATACGCCTGCTGATGACATTTCAAACAATTTATCTTATGACGGTACAAAAATGTTAATGAGCAAATTAAACGCTCAGGGAAATTCGGATATCTACGAGTCTTTTCTAAAAGGTGACGTTTGGTCTGATCCAGTTAGTTTTTCGAAGGATATTAATCTGAAATCTAATGAACGATATGCTTCATACAATTTTAATGACAGAGCAATTTATTTTGCAAAAGATAAAGCCACTGGAAAAAATGGATATGATATCATGGTATCTGGTGTAAAAGTTAAGCGTGATCGTTCATACGGTCTTCCTGTTCAAGAACAAGATGTGAGTTCTACTTTTAATGATGGGCCTGTTTACCTTCACCCGGATGGTAGAACTATGTATTTTGCTTCTGAAGGGTTTAATTCTATGGGAGGATATGATATTTTCTATTCTAAAAAAATTAAAGGTGGAGGCTGGGGAAAACCAGTTAATATGGGAGCACCAATAAACACGCCTTATGATGATTTCTTCTTTGCGGCAACAGCAAACGGTAAATTCGCATACATTGCATCAAACCGTGACGGTGGAAAAGGAGGATTTGATATTTATAAAGTTATTTTTTGGGGAGAACCAAAAACACCATCTCTTACAACAGAAGATTACTTACTTGCTTCGGTTGCGAAACCAATTCAAGACCCTGAACTTGTAGGAGAAGTGAAGGTAACAAGTCAGGCTAATTTGACTGTTTTCAAAGGTAAAACACTTGACGCAATCACAAAAAAAGCCGTTGAAGCTGTTATCGAAATAACGAATAACGAAACAGGAAAAATTGTAGAATCATTTACTACAAATAGTGCTTCAGGAAAATTCCTTTTATCCCTAGAATCTGGAGGCAATTATGGTATTGCTGTTAAAGCAGACGGATATCTTTTCCATTCAGAAAATTTTGATATTCCTGATGGGAGTGCCTATAATTTAGTTAATAAAACCATAGAGTTGAAAAACATCAAAATAGGAAGCAAAATTGCTTTGAGAAATGTATTTTTTGATACTGGAAAATCAGATATTCGTTCTGAATCAAATGCGGAGTTAGATCGCTTAGTGCAGCTTTTAAAAGATGTCCCTGGATTAAAAATAGAACTTTCAGGACATACTGATAATACAGGATCGGCTCAAAACAATTTAAAATTATCTCAAAGTCGTGCAGATGCTGTTGTATCTTACCTTGCCAATAAAGGAATAGCAAAAAGTCGGATGGTTGCAAAAGGTTATGGTTCTGACAAGCCAATTGATTCGAATAATACTGCGGCTGGAAGACAAAACAATAGACGTACAGAATTTGAAATTACAGGAAATTAATACCTAACTAAACAATAACCTATCTATGTAAATCTCTTACTTGTTCAATCAAGTAGGAGATTTTTTTTATCCTTTCACCGATATCCCAGAATAATTTATTTTTAAAAATGTATTTTTGGATGAATATAATAACTCCTTATGTTTAGATTGATTTTATCCCTTCAACTCGTCTTTTTGATTACAATTACAAGTGCTCAAAGTGTATACCGACAAGCAGACGATCCAAAAAACATTTCTGAATTACGGAATAAAGATATTACTTGGCTTAAGCCCAATTCGTTTCTTAAGGCAGAACTATTTAATCGTGTAGAACTTGCCGTTGATTTACCACAAGAAATTGAAAAAAGAATTAATTATTTTCTTGAAACGGATGATAGTACCAAAGGGATTAATCCTTTTTTGGAATGGCAATTAGATGTTACAGCAGCTTTTTTTCACTACGAAAGTCAAACCAAAAAAGTAGTTGATGCTTTCTACTATAATAACTACTCGAGAGACACCAGTCATAGTGATTTTAGAAATTGGAAATGGAACCGTGAAGAAACACCTAATTTTATGCGTGTTCGGTTTGCTCCTCCTGAAACTGGAGAATGGGGATGCGCAGTTACAATCAAAACAAAAGACACACTAATTAGTTTTATCCCTTTTAATTTTTCTGTAGAGTCTTCTGATAACAAAGGATTTATAGAGGTTGGATTAAGTAAACGCTTCTTTACATTAGGAGATGAAACTTATTTTCCTTCAGGTCAAAATTTAGTCTCTCCAAGATGCGAATTTTGCTTTGTTAATACAGCTAAAGTTCTTCCAAGCGAAAAAAATGGTCCAGCAGCTCAATCACTAGAAAGTTGGATGTTAAGACCTACTGTTGTCAAAGGTTTTTTAATGTTCCAGGATCATATGAAAAACCTGGCTGCAAGTGGTGGGAATTATTTCAGAGAGCTTCTAATGCCTCAGAATCAAGATATTGAATGGGCGAAATTAGGAAACTATTATGACCGTATGAATTGCGCTTGGGAATTAGACGAACAATTTTTTTTAGCGGAGCAATTGGATTTGAAAATGCAGCTCAATTTGCAAATTCAATTTGCTTTAGAAGCAGACCGTAACAGAATTTTTTGGAATTGGTCTGCTGATCCAAACGATAAGCGACACAAAACGGCTGAAAACCCATGCTCAAATCCATACAACAGACAGATTAGCACAACAAAAAATGGGGATCCAAATACTTTTTTTTCTGATGAAACAGCAAAGAAGTTTTTTAAACAAAAATTGCGTTATATCCATTCGAGATGGGGTTATTCAACGAGTCTTGCAATTTACGGAATGGCTAGCGAAATTCAAACACCTTGTACAGACCCCTCAGTTTGTGTTAGTTGGAGTGAAGAAATGGGAAACTACTTAAAAAACGAACTAAAAATTGATCAATTATTAACTCCTTCTTTTCTTGGGATTTTTCATGATTCGGAAAATTATGAAAATAAAATTATCGCATTAAAGGACTACGATATGTCTGCCTACAATTGGTATTCAGCTTCGCCGAGTAAACATCAATCCACTGGGAGAATAATTCGTGACTTTAATACTGGTTTTCAAAAACCCTTCTTTTATGGAGAAATTGGAAATGCGAATTTATACAATTGTGACACAGCTCGTATTGAATGGATTCGAGACAGCTGGATGAGTGCTTTCTCAGGAAATGCTGGCGTAGGAATGAATTGGGACGAACCTTTTGATGATGAATTACGAATTCATTTGGGAAATATTAATCAGTTTATGAAAGGGATAAATTTTGATGGTAATGGTGATCCTTGGGAATCAAATAGAGTTATTTCTGACAATAGAAAGGCTGAAACAATCTTCCTGCTTTCTCCTGATAAAAAAGCAGCTGTAGGTGTCATTTCTAATCGTTATTATAATTGGTATGAAACGGCGGATACATTATCTAAACCAATTTGCTCGAATCGAATTCCAACTGATCCTGGATTCAACCCTACACGAACAGTAGATAAAAAAGGAGTTT
Organism: uncultured Crocinitomix sp.; assembly: GCA_964415335.1. GTDB lineage: Bacteria > Bacteroidota > Bacteroidia > Flavobacteriales_D > Crocinitomicaceae > Crocinitomix. Next base: position 9,170 of record CAYPZN010000046.1, on the reverse strand, counting down.
GGGAAAAAACTTACAATGAAAATCCTAAAAGTTACATTGATCGCGTTTCTAAAAATTCGCAAATGAACGAAGCTGTTGTCTACTATCCTTTTGAATCATTTGATCATCTGAAAAGTGAAAATTATAGACTACGTATTTATGGTTTAACTCGAGGAAAATACACAGTAGATTTTTATAATGCATTGACACTTGAATACCTTGGCAGCGAAACAAATTGGGGGCCAAATGTTCGTCTTGAATATCCTGAAATGAATGAATCTACCGGAATGATTGCATTTAAGATTTATCGGTCAGATACCTTTCCTCAAGAATAGTTTTTACTTATTGATGTTTTAAATTAAAACACTCAATACAAGTACGTCGTCAATTTGTTCCCAATCAACAAGCCAATTATCAAATTCATTTTTTATTCGCTTTTCTTGTTCTTCCATTGATTTTCCATAGCACGATAATAGTAATTCTCTAAAGCGTCTATAATTATATTTCTTTCCATTAGGACCACCAAATTGATCGGCATAACCATCCGTAAAAAGGTAAATTTGATCTGTTGGATGCAAGTTTATTGTATGATTTTTGTATGGTGTAGAATCTTCGACTGCTGAATTTCCAATTGGTTGTTTATCGGCTGTAATTTGATACAAAATACAATTCTCCATCTCTACCTTAACCTCTAATGAATCTTCTGCTTCGTATGTGTCAGCAATTGTTTTGCTACGAATCAAATACAGCGGGCTTTTAGCTCCAGAAAATGTAAGCTGATTCCGCTCTTTATTTAAAAGACCCATGGCAATATCCATTCCATCACGCACCGCAGTACCATCAACTTTTTGACTTAAGCGTTTTAAAACTTCATGGTTCAAATAATCCAATGCCTTTGCCGGAGAATCAACAGAAGGTTCTGTCAAGGATTGCGTTAAAATACTATTTCCTACAATACTCATAAATGCACCTGGAACACCATGACCTGTGCAATCTACAACAGCAAAAATTGAATACCCTCGTATTTCTATGTTTCTTTCTCCGGGAGCAGGTTCAACGAAATAGAAATCTCCACTTACCACATCTTTTGGGCGATAAAAAATAAAGGAATTTGACAATAAACTGTCTACTTTTCTTTTTGAGGGAAGAATAGCCTCTTGAATTCGTTTTGCATAGCGAATACTACTAACAATTTCTTTATTGTTAACCGCTAATTCTTCTTTTTGGCGTTCAATTTCTTGCGTTCTCTCTTTAACCTGCTCCTCAAGCAAAACATTGCTCTGATCCATCAATTCGTTCTTCTCTTGCAGGTTTTTTAAGGCAATATTATGAGCTTCTTCTTTGTCTTTTTGAAGTTCTCGGTATTTATATGACATAGAGATACTTAAAACAACAATCTCTACTACAGAACTAATTTTTAATGCATTTAGGGAAATACTTGAATTTTCTATCACATTGAAATTCCCTAAAATAAAAATAACAGCCCCCGAAATAAGCGATACAAATGCAATTGTAAAATAAATATCTACTGAAACTCTTTTAAAATGCAAATAGAAAATGGACGCTACAGCCAATAGAATACTAATCAAGCTTATTCCGTTAATAAGTGGGTAAGAATGGACATGTAATCCATTTGGTAAAAAGATAAAAATTAAGCTTACTCCAATAAGTCCACCTGCAATATAAAACGACTTTCTAAATCGAGGTCCTTTTTCGTTAAGATTTAAAAATTTGTTGACATAGATAAGCATGAAAATAATTGCAAACGCTCCCGCAAATGGAGGGAAACGATTTGCCCAATATCCTCCTGAAGGGAAGAAATGATGAAATGTATATCCATCTAATGAAAATTGCAATAGCCCTTGAAAGAATACATATAAAATGTAGTATAAAAAGGTTCTGTCTTTTAACAAAAGGAAAAAGAAGAAATAGATAATAATCACTAAAACTATTATCCCGTAATAGAACCCATTTTGAAATTCTTCTTTAAAATCTTGCGCAAAAAAGGATAATTCCTCATGGATTAAAACAGGCAATGTTATTCCTTCTCCTCCACTTCCAACTTGAAAAATAAATTCTCGCGTTTCTCCTTTACACAATTCGATTCCAAACAAGTTCTTTCGGTGTTGAATACTTTTACTGTGATAACAAAAATCATCTCCACTTCTCAATTCCTGCAATACGGAGCCATTTTTGGCAATTTCATAAAAAATGATTGTATCTGTAATTGGCCTTGCTGTTTCAAGAAAAAACTCAGTATGATCTGAGTTATTTGTGACCAAAAATTTAATCCAAAATCGTGACGTGCTAAATTGTAAAATTGGGTTTGGTCTATCTGGTTGATAAAACATTGAATCGGGCAATTTAAGTACATCTTCTGCGGAAAATATGCGATCAGCATCTTCTATAATGAAGGTACTCTGAGAAAATGACTTCCCTAAGTTTTCATTCGATAAAATAATTTCATTTTGCTTTTGCGCCAAAGAGAAATTGCAAACGAATATTAACAGTAGTATTTTGAGGGCCTTAATCACTTATGTAAAGGTAATTAAAATTTAATGAAGAATTTGACGTTTCGAATACCTCAGCCAGAAATCTGGGCATAAAAAAAAGCTGCTCATTAAAAAATGAACAGCTTTTTACGATTTACAATATAAAAATCTACTCAAATAGGATCGTACATCCTCCACCAATACAATCCGCATCAGGTCCTACTCCATTACCTGTAAGTGTATTTGTCACGGTTACTCCTGAGGCATCTGTTTGAACTGCTCCATTACTCATTATCGTAGTTGAAGTTTCAGCGCGCATTGCCCAGCTATTTGAATTAGAAACAGTACAATTATCAATTTCTAATCTTCCTTCAACATTTATTGATGCAAACTCATAAAACCAATATGATCCTGCATCTTTAATATTCACATAATTAAGTTTATTATTTGGATTATTTGACCTAAAGTAAATTCCCTGCCAATAACCAGCCGAAGCAAACCTTCCTTGAATATTAATTTGTTCTGTCGCAGTTCCAATTGCTGTTAAGAACCCACTTTCTCTAACTGTAATATCTGCTTCGGCCTCCATTAAAAATGTTGACCCAGATTCAATCGTTAGTCCAGCACTAATTATTGCATTTCCTACAATTAGGATTGGTGTATTTGTTTTTTTCCATGTTTGATTTGTTCCAATTTCACCTCCCCTTACATTAATAAAATTTTCACCATTTCCGTTGTTGTAATTTGTTTCTGTATCGAGTGATTTTAATTGGTTCACCGTAATATTCAACCCAGCAATTGCATTATTGCTAAATGTATTGTTTGAAAAACTTGTGAACGAAGCATTATCAACAGCAAACAATCCATATTGTTCACTATTAGAAATCGTCGAATTTTGGATACCTAGTTTTGCCAAATCATTTAAATAAACACTTGAAAATTCCCAAAACCAATAACTTCCTGCATCAGATATTGTTACATAATTAAATTGATTATTCGGATTATTTGATCGTATTTCGATACCTTCCCAATAACCTGGCGAAGCTGTTTCTCCCTTAAATACAATTGGATCAATTGCAGTTCCTACCGCATTAAGAGATCCTGTCTCTCGAACACTAATGGCTCCATTTGCGCACATAATAACTGTTGTACCAGGTGCAATTGTTAATGCAGCAGAAACGTCAATATCTTCGCAAACTTGAACAGTTTGCGCATTCCAAGTAGTTGGAACAGTTATATCTTCACTCACAACAAAGACTTCTGGAATGTCATAAGTACACGAACCATCATCAATCTCAGCTTTTTTCTTGAAATTATTTGCCAGCGGGTCAGTACATCCTTCTTTATTACAAGAACTAACCACAAAAGCACAAAGTGCAATTAAAACCGTATTATTTACCAATCTCATTTTTCTCATTATTTAAGTTTTATTATGTCTTTAGTGATTGAAAAAAGTGAAAGGTTACCAAGCAATGTTACTTTTTTTTATTTTCGTAAAAAAATCGTAGCCAAGGTTACTTTTTAACTTATAGAAACACCAATTGAAAAAAAAAGAAACGATAGCGGCGATAAAGGATCAAGATGAAAAAGTGATTCATTCGGTGTATGTTTCTTTTAAACCAAAATTTGATCATTGGCTTAAAGGAAGTTATAAAGTTACGAATCGGGAAGATCGAAATGAAATTTATCAACGTAGTTTTACGATTCTTTATTTAAACACAAAAAAGGGAAAGTTAGATCAATTGGATGCAAGTATTCAAACTTACCTTTTTGGAATAGGTAAAATGGTAATGCATGAGTGGTGGAGAGAGAAAAGTAGTGTTCAAAATACTTTACAAGCAATTGATGGTAAAAATCTTGAAAAAATTGATCTGTTTTCCTCCGTTTTTAAAGGGAATAAACAAGATGAATTAAAAGAACAATTACTTTTAGCTTTAAATCAACTTGGAGACCCTTGTAAAAGTATTCTGAAGTTGTTTTACTGGGAGCAAAATAGCATGGAGGCTATTGCTCGAAAGACAGGATACAAAAATGAGGCTGGGGCAAAAAAGAAAAAATACCTTTGTTTAGAAAAATTAAGGAAAATAATGAAAAAAAAGAATGAACTTTAATGCTGAAAACATATCTCTCTTTGATGCTTTTCTCAATAAAGAATTGAGTGAAACGGAACGCCTAAATTTCGAGGAAAGATTAGAATCGGATCCTGGCTTCAATGCAGCATTTGAAGAGTTTAAACAACTTGAAAATGAGATTCGAGATACGGAAGTAATTTCATTTCAAAACAAATTAAAAGAATGGGATCAAGCGATCGAGAAAAATAATAGCACTTCTAGATTAAAGTTATTTTCTATTGCAGCCGGTTTAGCAATTATTTTTGGCATTAGTGCTATGTATTTCTTTTCTAAATCGTCAGAAAATCAAATTTTAGCCGATCATTTTATTCCATATGAAAATATTATAACAACACGAAGTGACGTTGAAAATAACATATCGAAGGGGCTTACTTATTATGATTCGAATAATTACACTAAAGCAATTAAAGTATTTGAATCTTTTCCGAATGATCCTATTGCATTACTTTATTTAGGTGAATCCCAGATGAGTTTAATGCGCTACGAAAATGCCATTATAACGTTTAAAAAATTATCTTCAGAAGAAACCATTTTTAATGACATTAGCATGTTTCATTTAGCCTTAGCCTATATTGGTACAAAAGAAAATGATCTTGCAATAAATACTTTAAAGAGAATTCAATCAAGTAGCGACTATTATGAAGAGGCTAAACGTGTTTTACGTGACCTCCAATAACCAAAGATTATTCCGAATAGCCCTAAGGTTATGATTCCGCCAAACACATAATAATTCCAGTTGCTCTTTTTCTCATACAACTTCTGATCATCTCCGTATAAAAAATAGTTAGCCCAAAAGAAAGGTTGCTGTTGGATTTTATCCGCATTTTCCAGAAAATGTAATTTTGCCTGACGTAAACTCTCCGATTTCGAATCACCATTTTTTAGGTTTTGATAAAAACGAATCATAATTTCAGATGAACTTTTATCCTGTGTATTCCACAAACTACTTATAATAGAAGGAACACCTGCAAAATAAAACGCATTTGACAAACTAATCGAACCTATCCCTTCTTCTATTTCGCCATTTCCTGAATTACACGTACTCAATGTTAATAAATCTGCACTTAGCGTTAATGAAAAAATTTCGTACGCAAAAAGTTTATTCTCATTATCTCCATTATCATCAAATAACAAATATGATTCGTAAGGGTGTTTTAAATCTAAAATTGAATGTGATGCTAAATGAATGATTTTATCTTTTTTTGCACGGCTTAAAAAATTTCCTTTAGTAGCTTGGTTTTGATCATAAATTTCTCCTTCAAGGTATGTTTCAATTGTTCTGACTTCAGCGTCAGCATAAAACAATTCATTCAAAGAATCTACGCCATAATCTGATGGAGAAAATAATGAAAATGGTTTTTCACTGTCAGTAAAGACAGGGTTTGAATTAATAACGGAAAATAATGAACTAATGTAGTGTACAGAATAGTTTTTGACCAGGTATTCGTCCGAAGAATTAATTAATGCATCAAAACTGATATAACTAATTTCATTTAATGGATAAACTGTTAATTCAGTTGAATTAAAGTAACCTTCAATGGGTTGAATCAAGTACTCATAAAATTGCATATTCAGTGCACGTTGACGCTCTATCTTTTCCGGATCAATCAATAACATTGAATTTAATTGGTACAATTCATTGATTTCAGTTTTAAAATCTATTGGTACAACTTTTGAAACAATAAAACTGGTATCCGCGTTAACTCCTATGATAAAAATTGAATCTCTACTTTCTGTGTAAAAATAGGTCAAAAGTGTTTTGTTATTTGTAGAAACAAATGCTTTTATTTTTTCTTTAAAATCACTTTGTTCTACCTTATATTGTGCTGCTAATTTTTCTTTTTTGGTTTTGTTTTCTAATGATTGCAATTCAGCATTTAATTCGAATGCACGTTGCTGTAATTCATCCATTTCCGCATTGTCAGCACTATCTTTTTTTGTCAATTCATTGAGCTTTAGCGTAACAAAATTAAGGTCATTTTTCACTGTTTTTTGCTGTTCCCAAAGTGTCTTATTTAACGCAAAAGAAGACCTTTCTAGGTGCAATCGATTGGCGTGATACACATCAATAATTCGCAGTAAATCAAACGTGTTTTCAATAGAATTAATCCCTTGTTCTTTGCGTAAAGCGATATTTAAAAATAATGAAAGTATTCTGTTTTTTGGGTTTCTAATTGCTGCTGCGATTTCTTCAAAATTATTATTCAATATATAATTCTCAGCAATCTTAAATGCTTCGAATTTATTTCGCAAGGATTCATTTAGTAAATGTTTGTCCTGATTTTTTTTATACAACTTATCTTTTGCAAATGACAAAATGAATAGGTTTTCTATAAAGGATGGAATTCCAATTGGATTCTTTATTGAAGTATATTCATCTCTTTCCTCTATGGTTCTATAAGGGTAACGATTTTCTAAAAAAGCAATTAACTCTTTATAATTTTCATTTTTATAGAAAGCTACGACTAAGGAATAGATATGATAATCAATATCAATGCCTGAAGGTTCTTCTAAGTCATCTATTAAATCTATTGATTTAAAAAAATACGTTTTGGCAATTTCATATTTTTTTTGTGCTGCATAAATTTCTCCGTGCAATCGATAGTTATTAGTTTGTTCAGCAATCATATTAGTTTCCTCGGCAAGTCTTTCAGCTTTTAAAATGGCTTCTTCTGCTAATTCCCATTCTTTCTGATGATAAAACAGACCTGTATTACTCGAATAAAAACTTATCATAATTTGACTAAATTCTTCTTCTGATAAACCTGATTTTAATTGCTTATAGTGATTTTCAGCAATTCCCATATAACTGCTTGCTTGAACATTATTGCCAAGTGTTGATTCAAACGTTGCCATATTCTTATAGAGATATGCCATGTCATAATTATTCTGAATATTCCAATCATTCTCTTTATCTATGCGTTCTTTTGCGAATTTGATTGATTGTAGAAAAAAGACACGTGCCTTATTATCATCTATTCCTTGGTATTGAACCCCAATACTATTGCATAATATGGATTTAATGTCTAGCGCATTAGAAGAAGAAGAATCGGCAAAACTATTTAATTCGGTCAAAAGAGAATCTAATTTAGCTGCCTTCGCAATTGGAACATTGCATAATCCAATAAAAAATAGAATTAACGTAGTTACCTTCATTTTTTTGGGTTGTATTTTCAATTTTCATTCAAAAAAAAGCCCACCCGAATAAGACGGATGGGCTTTCTAAAACTATCTTTTTTTATTGATTGTTTTCTATAACGTAATCCAATACTTTTTGCATTAAATGTACCCTATCTTTACCTCTAACATTATGCTTATGCATAGGATAAGGAAAGAAATCCATTTGTACACCGGCTTCAATAAAAGCACGAACTAATGCAAAATTATGTTGCATAACTACAACATCATCTGATGTTCCGTGAATCAATAAAAGATCTCCTTCTAATTTTTCTACATGATTCAATAGACTGTTTGTAGCATATCCTTCTTCGTTCTCTTCGGGGCGATCCATATAACGTTCACCGTACATTATTTCGTAATACTTCCAATCTGTTACAGGGCCTCCTGCAACACCAACGTTAAATACTCCTGCTTCGCGAAGCATTAAGGATGTTGTCATAAATCCTCCATAACTCCAGCCATGAACGGCCAACCTATCCCCATCAACATAAGGCAGCGATTTTAAATGCTTTACTCCAGCTAATTGATCATCCATTTCCGCTCTTCCTAGGTTTCGGTGAATCACGCTTTCAAAAGCAAAACCTCTATTCGCTGATCCTCTTCCATCTATCGTATAAACTAAATAACCTTGCTCAGCCATCCAATACATCCACAAACTTGCTCCATCCAGCCAAGAATTTGTAATCAACTGGGCATGAGGCCCATTGTAAACATAAACTAGTACAGGATACTTTTTATTTGGATCAAAATTACTTGGTTTTATTAAACGATAATTTAAATCAATCACACCATCTCCAGCTTTAATTTTTCCAATTTCTGCTGTTCCCATTGTATACCCTTTATAAGGGCTGTTCGCTAAAAGTAATGTTCTTAATTCTTTTCCCTTAACAGTAGAAACAATGGTTTCTTTATTGGGAACATCATGAGAAGATACAGCATCATGCATTAAAGAAAAATCCGAAGAGAAAGACACATTATGTGTTCCTGCTTCTAGCGTCAATTGAGTTTGTTTCCCTGATTTAAGGTTTAACTTATAATAATGCACTTCCATTGAACTTTCTCCGGTTCCTTTAAAGAAAACATTTCCTTTTAAATCATGCCCAACAACCTCTTGCGCAACCCATTTATTATTCGTCAATTGTTTTACCAAGTTTCCATCTGAATCATACAAATACAAATTCATAAACCCATCTCTCTCGCTCATCCAAATAAACTCGTTCTCATTCACAAAATAAACAGGATGTTCTGGCTCAACCCATTTTTCATTTTTTTCCTCAAAAAGCGTTTTTACAAGTGCTCCTGTTTCCGCATTGTATTTATTCAATTTCATATGATTTTGACCGCGATTAACTTCAGCCACGTAGAAAAACTCATCTTTAGGGCCCCA
>CAYPZN010000045.1:0-31688 GCA_964415335.1 uncultured Crocinitomix sp. | reverse complement strand
TTTAATGTATACTTCGTTTTTAATTTAGGCTGTTGCTTACCGTCAAATGTCTCTGCTCCTCCGCCGTCCCCCAGGTCGTGAGGCCTACCCCGGTGATGTCTTCTACCTTCACTCTCGTCTCCTCGAGCGTGCCGCCAAGATGTCCAAGGACTACGGAGCCGGTTCCCTCACCGCCCTTCCCGTCATCGAGACCCAGGCCGGTGATGTGTCTGCCTACATTCCCACCAATGTGATTTCCATTACCGATGGACAGATTTTCTTAGAGTCGGATTTATTTAACTCAGGAGTTCGTCCAGCGATTAACGTAGGTATTTCTGTATCTCGTGTAGGAGGTAGTGCACAGATTAAGTCAATGAAAAAAGTATCCGGAACATTAAAGCTGGATCAAGCACAATACAGAGAACTTGAAGCATTTGCTAAATTCGGATCTGACCTAGATGCTGCGACGAAATCAGTATTGGATAAAGGAGCAAGAAACGTTGAAATTTTAAAACAAAACGAAGGAGATCCTTACCGTGTAGAAAACCAAATTGCAATAATCTTTGCTGGAACAAAAGGCCTATTAGGAAATGTTCCTGTAGATAAAATTAAAGCTTTTGAAAACGAGTATATTAATTACTTAAACGCAAATCATAAAGCTGTTATGGATACTTTGGCTTCAGGTAAATATACAGATGAACAAACTTCAGTATTAGAGAAAGTAGCTTTAGAACTTGCTTCTAAATACTAATAACGAATAGATTGTTGACGATTAAAAAGATAGCATGGCTAACTTAAAAGAAATAAGAAATAGAATTGTTTCAGTATCATCTACAATGCAGATTACATCTGCAATGAAAATGGTTTCAGCAGCAAAGCTTAAAAGAGCGCAAGATGCTGTTACACGCATGATGCCATACTCAAACAAATTGCAAGAAATTCTTTCAAGCTTATCAGCTTCATTAGATGCGTCTGAAAACATCTATGCTTCTGAACGCGAAATTGAAAATGTAGTACTTGTTCCAATAACTTCGAATAGGGGGTTGTGTGGAGGATTTAATAACTACATTATTAAGGAAACATTGCGTTTAATTAATGAAGATTATAAAGGGAAAAATGTGTCGGTTGTTTCAATTGGAAAAAAATCAACAGATGCCTTTAAAAAATCTCCTTTATTTGCAAAAGATGATTTTTTGCCAACTGATTTAGATGAAATTTGGAATGACCTAACTTATGGTAATTCAAACGAAATCGCTGAAAAATTAATGAGTGCTTACGCAGACAAAAAAATAGACAAAGTTGTATTGATTTACAATTTCTCTAAAAACGTTGCGACTCAAATTGTGAAAACAAGTCAGTTATTACCAGTTGTACAGGCAGAGCAAGAAGAAAATCAAGCTGAATTAGATTATATCTTTGAACCTTCTAAAGAAGAAATTGTTCAAGAGCTTTTACCAAAGACGTTAAAAACTCAACTTTATGGTATTTTGTTGGAATCATACGCCGGAGAGCATGGCGCACGTATGACAGCTATGCATAAAGCAACTGATAATGCAACTGAGCTTAATAAAAGCTTAAAACTTGAATACAATAAAGCTCGTCAAGCAGCTATTACAAATGAAATCCTTGAGATTGTTGGAGGCGCTGAGGCATTGAATGGATAAGCAATAAAAGAATTTTTAGACAATATTTAATCCCCTTTCGAATTTCGAAAGGGGATTTTTTTATCCTTAACTAACCAAAAACAAAATATTAAGTTTTGATCGTTTTCGAAGAGTTAAAAGGAAAATAACTATCTTAGAAGATATAAACCACGAATAAAAAATCCTTTTTGACATGACGTTAGGAGAAAGAATTCAACAATTGCGCAAAGAAAAACGGCTAACCCAAAGTGCACTATCCTCCAATATTGGTGTTTCTGTAGCACAATTAACACGCTATGAAACACAAGGAGTACAACCAAATGCTGAAGCATTGCGAAGAATGGCAATGGTCTTTGGTATTACGATTGATTTCCTTGTGAACGGAGATACAGAAGAAAAAGCTGAAGGAACATTGTCAGATGCAAAATTACTAGGGCTTTTTAAGCAAATAGAAGCACTAGAACAAGAAGATAGGAAAGTGATCTATAAACTAATGGAAGCTTTTGCAATTAAAAAACAATTAGAGCATATGTTGAATTAGCGATTCATCATTTTTTTGACATATTTACCAATAATGTCAAACTCTAAATTTACTTTACTCCCTACGCTCAACGTGTGGAAATTAGTATGCTCAATTGTATAAGGAATAATGTGAACAGAAAATAAGCGTTCTTCAGAGCGAACAACAGTTAAACTTACCCCATTGATTGTTATAGATCCTTTGGAAACAGTAACATCATCATAGTCGTATTCAAAAACAAATTCGGTACTTCCATCCATTTCTATGATGTCAACGCATGTACCAATTGTGTCGACATGGCCTTGGACTATATGCCCGTCCAAACGTGCACCAACTTGCGTACAACGCTCTAAATTTACAACATCCCCTACATTCAAAACTCCAAGGTTAGTACGTTGCATAGTTTCATCAATTGCAGTTAACGTGTAATTACTTCCATCAATTGCAATAACGGTAAGACAGGTTCCATTATGCGCTACACTTTGATCGATTTTCAATTCGTTTGTAAAATTGCACGAAAAAGTAAAATGAACATTAGAAGCTTCTTTTTCTATTTTTTCTACGCGAGCGAGTGTTTCAATAATTCCAGTAAACATTTTTTGCTAGTTTGGTATATGACAAAGATAAGTGATCTAAAATGATTTATTTCTTATGATCGAATTGAGAATTAAAAAAATAAAACTATCGTTGTCCATTGACAATTTGAATAGTGCCTTGTTGTGACCTTGGGATAAGTCCTTCTAGTTTTATTTCATTAATAATTATGGTGTAAAAATAAACCCCATCAGAACATAACTCTCCCGAAACCTGATTTTTTCCATCCCAGAAAATAAATGGATCTGTTGTTTCAAAAACTGTTTCACCCCAACGAGATTGCACCTTAAATTCTACACTCTGTACAAACTTGAAAGGTAAAATAGGGTGAAATAAATCATTTGTTCCACTAGCATCAGGAGTAAATATATTCGGTAATTCATAAAAACCGTCACAATTATCAATACAAACGATATTAGAGGGTAAACTTTCATTGTTGTATTGAATAGAATCTAAAGCAGTAACAAAATAACAGCCAGCAATACTGCCTCTATCTTTATGCGTGAAACTTGTATCAAGAGGGCTGTCAAAACGAGTAAGGAATTCGAGGCTGTCCCCTTGGAAAGATGCAAAGTAAAGATTGTATCGCGTAACGTCATCTGCACAGCTATTGTTTGGATTATTCCAAGTTAAATAAGTTTCCTCCAATTCACAATCCCCATCAATGCTCAATATGGGGGCACATGGAGGGGTTAAATCAATAGGTTCTGCGCAATTTTCTTGCGACCAATTTTCAATAGGTGTAACAATCCCCTCTAATGTGTATGAACCAATACTCTTAACACGATAACAATAGGTCGTTCCGTTAATTAATGCTGTGTCCGTATAGCCAATTGAATTTGTTGTTCCAATTAAACTGAACGTACCACTTCCTAAAGGTGTTTCACGATAAATTTCATAAGTCGAATTTTCCCAAGGTGTACTTTCTTCCCAAGTTATTGCAATTTCATTATCATTTGGAATCAGATTAATATAGATCGAAGATGCCGAAATCGAGCTTCCAATCAACAAATCTTCATTATAAAGTTCTATACGGTACGTATATCCTTGATCCTGCGTGTTGAGCATTAAATCATTATATACGGTATCTGGATTTTCAATGAGAGCTTGATCAGGAGATGTATAAATGAGTTCATTTGCAACTGTACCAACACCAATACCTCGATATAGTTGATAATGATATGGACCTGGAAATACAGTTGTATTTAATTCTTTTGGATACGACCAATAAATAGTATCATCCCCCATACTAACATCTGTCAAATTTATTGAAACATTCGTTAACACCGGAATTTCAAAGTTTAGATGTTCGCAAACTTGATCTGAAACACAACTTTCAACACCTTCAGCAGTGATAGCAGTTACTACATAACAATATGTGTTTCCGACAATCAGATTATCTTCATCAATATAATCTGTTGTTTCTGAGGTTCCAATCAATGTGAATCCCATAGCTAAAGGAGCTCCTTTTTCGCAACAATCATCAAAAGAGGCAGTACTATCCGTAGATCGATAAACATTATAACCAACAATATTATCACAAGCAGTGATAGGGTCCCAATCTAAATTCATTGTATTCCCCAAAGGCATAACAGTTAAATTTTCTACTGGCGGTATATTTACTTTTATTTGGAAAGAGGATAGATCCGTTAACTGTATTCCCGGATGCATATCTTCAACATGAAGGTTTACTGTATAATATGAATTCGAAGCCTCACTACAACCCGGAGTCCAATTGAATAATCCGGTTGCTGTTTGCAACCCTAAGCTGTCGTCAAAAGTTGCTGGATTCGTTGAAAGGTTAAATACTGCTCCTGTTGCAAAAACAAAAACATCATCCACAGGATCAGTTCCTGTAACAGGTATATTAAGCTCTGTTCCTACAAAAATACAAGTATCTGGAATTTCCTCAATAGAAGGAGGTTCATGCGTACAAAAGATAACTTCGAATTGCATATCTTGTATAACAGAACCTACAAATAGACCATTTCTAAATTCAGAAATTTTTATAGCAACGTTGTATGGCCCCTGAATCCCAGGGGAATCCCAAGTCAGAGTACCTGAAATAGGATCAATAGACAAATCACCGCCTCCAACATCATTAGGAAAACGAAAAACTTCTGGAATACTCATTTCCAAACAATCTTCTCCACGAGATGGAACAATAGCATAACTTAAGCTGTCTCCATCAGGATCAAAAGCTGAAATGTTATACCGGTAAACCTGATTAACGCAAGCAAATTCAGGGCAAGGACAATTTTCAATGATTAAAGAATTATTGGGACTTCCAATAAAAGGAGAAATAACAAGCTCTGTTTGAATACAAAAGACCTTATCGACGGAGTTAGTAATATTCAATACGCCAAAATTTCGGTTAGGATCTTCTACTCGAATTACGTAGGTGGCAGGCCCAGTAAACGTATGAATCCCTTTGTAGATATTTGTTTGAATATCATAAATAGACTCAGCATCAATACTTAATCGAACTAAAGTGTCAGACGTGCCATCTCCCCAGTCAATTCCTAATTCCGGTCTATCTGCATCACTTGATGTTTGTGTACATGTAGTTACTGTAAACTCATAGGTGTTACCGAAAAGGTGTTCATAGGTAATCGAACCCGACCTATTGTGCGTAGCGAAGCCAACACTTGGAACAAGTATCAACAATAAACCATATATTAAAAATCGAACTAACATGACAAAAAATCACAGAGTACCAATATACGAAAAATGGTCTGTACAGTCATTGTCAATAACGCAAAAAGACATTGTTTAGTTCATATAAATTACTTCTAATGCGCGAGAAACAAATTTAACGGTTTCGATTTAATGGATTTTAACGAAGAAAAGAAGATCAACTAAAAAATGATAACTTTGCATGAAAATTTAAATATATGCTTATTCACGTTGAAAAAACAAAACAGATCCGTGCTAAAAATAGAATTTTTTTGATTGAAAAAAATCAAGAAATTAAGAATCTAAACCTAGATAAAACGCAGATCAATTATTTTTCAACGGAACTCAAAAAAAATGCACTAGTATATACGAATGAAGCTGGGATTTTTACTGTAATTGTAAAAGTCGAAAAACTTCAAGATGATAGAAATAAGGAAGCATTGAGGAAACTTGGGCATGATGTTTTTGAATGCATCAAATCACAATGTGAACGTTGCGGTTTAATCGGAGAAAATGCAAAAGCAATAGAATTATTTGCGGAAGGATTTTCACTCTCTTCTTATCGATTTGAAAAATATTTATCAAAAGAACGCAAGGAAAAGATAAAGCTGAAAAAAGTGAGCACTTCAAATCAGGCAGTCGATCTTGAATCAGTAAAGAGCATTGTAGAAGCAACTGCATGGGCACGGGATTTAGTCAATGAACCTTTGTCTTATTTAACTGCAAAACAATTTTCTAAAGAAATTAAAGAAAAATGCGCGCCAGTAGGAATTAAAGTTGAAGTGTTTGGCAAGCAGAAAATAGAAAGCTTAAAAATGGGCGGTTTATTGGCGGTAAATAGTGGATCGATCGATCCACCAACATTTAACATACTTGAATGGAAACCGAAGAACGCAAAAAATAAAAAACCAATTGTTTTAGTTGGAAAAGGAATTGTTTATGATACTGGTGGAGTAAGTTTAAAACCTACAGCCAATTCAATGGATTTTATGAAAAGTGATATGGGAGGTGCAGCTGCAATGGTCGGAACAGCTCTAGCAGTAGCAAAGCTAAAACTACCCCTTCATGTCATTACCTTAATTCCTTCGACAGATAACAGACCTGGTGTTAATGCATATGTGCCCGGAGATGTTATAACAATGTTTGATGGAACAACAGTTGAGGTACTCAATACTGATGCAGAAGGGAGAATGGTGTTGGCGGATGCTTTAGCTTATGCTAAAAAGTTTAATCCCGAACTTGTAATTGATGCCGCAACATTGACAGGAGCTGCAGTAAGAGCAGTTGGAACTTTTGCCACAATAGCAATGGGGAATGCACCAGAAAAAGAATTTAAGGCACTTGATAAAGCAGGGATGGATTCATTTGACCGTGTGATTAGATTCCCTTTTTGGGATGATTACGCGGCTGAAATGAAGTCTAAGATTGCAGACCTTAAAAACCTCGGAGGACCGTACGCCGGAATGATTACTGCTGGTAAGTTTTTAGAGCATTTTACAGATTATCCTTATTTGCATTTAGATATTGCAGGTCCTGCATTTATGCATCAAAAAGATAATTATAGAGGGCAAGGAGGAACAGGAGCAGGAGTAAGATTATTAACCACTTTTCTTAAAAGCAAAGTAAACTAATGGAAAAAAAGAAGTTTATAAAAGTAGGAATAACAATAGGAGATATAAACGGAGTTGGACTCGAAGTTATTATTAAAGCGCTTGCAGATAGCAATGTCTACGCAAACTCAATTCCAATTATCTATGGGTCATCTAAAGCTGTTTCTTTTCATAAAAAAGCATTAGACCAAAATGACTTTAAATACCTTGTCATTAAAGATGCTTCAGAAGCTAAGCCAAAAAAAGTGAATTTGATTAATTGTTGGCCAGAAGAAGTTAAAGTTGTTTTAGGTGAGAAAAATGCAAATGGAGGAAATTATGCATTGAAGTCGTTAGAAGCGGCAACTTCAGATCTTCAACAAAATAAAATTGATACGCTTGTAACTGCACCTATAAACAAAGATTGTGTTAGAGATGCTGGATTCGAATTTCCTGGACATACTGAGTATTTGGCAAATATTTCTAATTCAGAAGACGTACTCATGTTTATGGTTGCAGATGCATTGCGCGTTGGTGTTGTAACAGGGCATGTTCCATTAAAAGATGTGACTAAACTAATTACTAAAGAAGCTGTTGAGAATAAATTGAATTTAATGATAAAATCCCTAAAAAGAGATTTTTTAATTCAAAAACCAAAGATTGCCGTTTTAGGACTTAATCCGCATGCAGGAGACAGAGGAACAATAGGAGCTGAAGAGCTTGAAATTATCAACCCAGTAATCCAAAAATTTCGAGATCAAGGAGAATTAGTTTATGGTTCTTACTCGTCAGATGGCTTTTTCGGATCTTCTAATTTGAAAAACTTCGACGCAATTCTTTCCATGTATCACGATCAAGGATTAACAGGGTTTAAATCCATCTCTTTTGATGAAGGAGTAAATTTTACGGCAGGATTGCCAATTGTTAGAACTTCACCTGATCATGGCACAGCCTATGATATTGCTGGAAAAGGAGTCGCTTCAGAACGTTCATTTAGAAATGCATATTTCTTAGCGTGTGATGTTTATGAAAGGAGATTGAAATACGAAGAATTACATAAAAATCCATTGCAAAAACAAACAACAAAAAAGGATAAATAGCATAGTAGTTAAGCAATTGGAGAATAATATTTGGGAAAGAATTGATGAAATTAAAATTCTTTTGTTGAAATAAATTATTATTGCTACCTTTGCGCCTCTATTTTTGTTGTGGGAAAGAAAAGTGAATATGAGATTAAGTTTGTTAGCTTGCAAGACGGCACGCACAAATTTGAGTTTAAAATAGATGGAACGTTCTTTGAGCAATTTGATTACGCAGATATCGAAGGAGCCGATTTAAAGTTAGATGTTAAGCTTGAAAAAAAGCCAAACATGATGATAGTCGACTTTGATATTGAAGGGAAAATAAAGGTAATGTGTGATAGATGCACAGATAGTTTTTATTATGCAGTAAAAGGGAATGACGACGTTATTTATAAATTCGGTGAAGAGCAACTGGATGATGAAAAAGTAATTACGGTACTTCCAAACGAAATTGAAATTGATTTGTCAATGCCAATTTTTGAATTTGCGTCACTTTTACTTCCTTCAAGAAGGATTCATCCCGAAGGAAAATGCAATGAAGAAATGCTTAAAGAAATAGATAATTATTTAATTGTCGAAGAAAAAGAAATTGAAATGGAGACTGAAGAAGAGGAAGAAATTGACCCAAGATGGGCAAAACTAAAGAAATTAAAGTAATACGTAAATAAGTAAAAATGGCACATCCTAAGAGAAAAATATCAAAGACCAGAAGAGATAAGAGAAGAACTCACGTAAAAGCTATTGCAGATAATATCTCAACTTGCCCAACAACTGGTCAGCCACATTTATTCCATAGAGCACATTGGCACGAAGGAAAACTTTACTACAAAGGTAAAGTTGTAATGGAAAAAGAAGTTGCAATCTGATTTTATTCAGGTAAGTAAAACGTAAAAAAATTAGTTAGGATAATAGAGTAACACGTTGTGTAAACTTTGTTATCCTTTTTTAGTTTTGGGCTATTACAATTGTTTTAATCCAATATTTAAAATCAAAATTCTGGTGTTTTTTAACGAAAAACAATCTTTTTTCGAATAGAATTGATTTATTTAGACAAATTCTAAGCTTTTTTTGATAAATTTATTGCCCATTTAAAATGAGATAATCAATTAAATATAATTGAGAATCAAACTGACCTATGACGAAGATTACAGCAGCAATTACTTCAGTGCAAGGATATGTTCCAGAAAGGATTTTGTCAAACGCTGATTTAGAGAAAATGGTTGATACAAATGACGAATGGATTACATCCAGAACTGGTATCAAAGAGAGAAGATTAGCGGCTCCTGAAGAAGCACTTTCAGATTTTGGAGTAAAAATAATCGAAGGAATTTGTAAAAAAAGAGGAATCTCACCTTTAGAAATTGATATGGTGGTGGTTGGATCTATTACCGGAGATTATCGTTTTCCAAGTAGCGCAAATGTAATGTGCGACAAAGCTGGATGCAAAAATGCCTGGGGATTTGATCTTAGTGCAGCTTGTTCAGGTTTCTTATACGCTTTGGATGTTGGACGTGTTTACATTGAAAACCAAACGCATCAGAAAGTAATTGTTATTGGCGCAGATGTTATGTCGAGTATTATCAATTACGAAGATCGCGCCACTTGCATTATTTTCGGAGATGGCGGAGGTGGAGTCTTACTTGAAGCGAATGAAGAAGGATTAGGAGTTCAAGACAGTATTCTTAAATCTGATGGTTCGGGAAGAAAACACTTGTTTCAAGAATTAGGAGGCTCAAAAGAACCTTTAACTGCAGAAAATATTGGCACACCGGGACAATATGTCTATCAAGAAGGGCAACCAGTATTTAAACATGCCGTAAAAAACATGGCTGACGTTGCTGCAGAGATAATGGAGAAAAACAACCTGACAAGTGAAGATGTTACTTGGTTAGTTCCACATCAAGCAAACTTAAGGATTATTGACGCTACTGCCAACCGAATGGGTGTTGGAAAAGAGAAAGTAATGATTAACATAGAAAAATACGGAAACACAACTGCAGGAACAATTCCATTGTGCTTGTGGGAGTGGGAAGATAAACTTAAAAAAGGAGATAATCTTGTTTTAGCCTCTTTTGGAGGAGGATTCACATGGGGATCGATTTATCTAAAATGGGCTTACTAAATAAAAACTAAAACCAAAATCACATTGAATAAATTATGAGCATGGATAGTAAAGAAATTCAAAACCTGATTAAATTCGTATCTAAATCAGGAGTCAATGAAGTAAGTATTGAACAAGGTGATTTTAAAATCACAATCAAAACAGATCACGGACCTCAGGAGCAACAATATATTGTTCAAGCTGCTCCTGTTCAGGCTGCTGTGCCCGCTGTTGCACCGCCGGCTGCTGCCGCTCCTGTTGCTGCTGCCGCTCCTGTTGCTGCTGCAACTGACGCAATTCCTAAATCTGAAGAAAACAGTAATTATGTAGAAATTAAATCGCCAATGATCGGAACATTCTACAGAAAACCTTCGCCAGATAAGGATTCGTTTGTAAATATTGGTGATAGCGTTGCTGTTGGAGACGTAATATGCGTTGTTGAAGCAATGAAATTATTCAATGAAATAGAATCAGAAGTTTCAGGAAAAATTGTAAAAGTATTGGTTGATGATAATTCTCCAATTGAATACGATCAGCCATTATTTTTAGTTGATCCTTCGTAATAAATTAATTACCAAATCAAAACTTGATTTGGGGAAATGATTAATCACAAGGCTTTATTGCGTAAATAAAGCATAATTAAGGAACGCAAAAATGTTTGATAAAATATTAATAGCAAATAGAGGTGAAATTGCACTTCGTGTAATCAGAACCTGTAAAGAAATGGGAATAAAAACGGTAGCTGTGTATTCTACTGCAGATAGAGATAGCTTGCATGTGCGCTTTGCAGATGAGGCTGTTTGTATTGGTCCCGCTCAAAGTTCAGAATCCTACCTTGATATCGCAAGGATTATTGCTGCTGCAGAAATTACAAATGCTGATGCAATTCATCCTGGATATGGCTTTTTGTCAGAGAACGCAAGTTTTTCTAAAGTTTGTGATGAGAATGGAATTAAGTTCATTGGAGCTTCTCCTGAGATGATTGAAGGAATGGGAGATAAAGCTTCTGCAAAAGCGACAATGATTAAAGCTGGAGTTCCTTGTATTCCTGGATCTGATGGATTATTAAAAGATTTAGATGATGCCAAAGAAACTGCAAAAAAAGTAGTTTACCCAATCATGCTTAAAGCTACCGCTGGTGGTGGAGGAAAAGGAATGCGTGTTGTTTGGTCTGAAGATGAAATAGAGGAAGCTTGGAATTCTGCAAGACAGGAATCTAAGGCTGCGTTTGGAAATGATGGTATGTATATGGAAAAGTTCATTGAAGAGCCTAGACATATCGAAATTCAAATTGCTGGAGATAGACACGGAAATGCGTGCCATATGTCCGAAAGAGATTGCTCTATCCAAAGAAGACATCAAAAATTGGTAGAAGAAACTCCTTCTCCATTTATGACGACAAGGTTAAGAGCTAAAATGGGTAAAGCTGCTGTTAAAGCTGCTAAGGCTGTAAAATACGAAGGTGTTGGAACAGTTGAGTTTCTTGTGGATAAAAACAGAGATTTTTATTTCATGGAAATGAATACAAGAATCCAAGTAGAACATACCATTACGGAAGAGGTTATTAATTATGATTTAATAAAAGAACAAATCAAATTGGCTGCAGGCGATAAAATTACAGGGAAAGAATATATCCCTAAAATGCATGCGATTCAATGCCGTATTAATGCCGAGGATCCGTTAAATGATTTTAGACCAAGTCCAGGAAAAATAACAGATTACCACGAGCCAGGAGGACATGGAATTCGAATAGACACACATGTGTATGCCGGATATGTGATCCCTCCGTATTATGACTCTATGATTTCTAAATTAATTACCGTTGCTCAAACAAGAGAAGAGGCAATTACAAAGATGGAAAGAGCACTCGAAGAATATTTCATAGATGGAGTTAAAACAACAATTCCTTTTCATGAACAATTAATGAAAGATGAGAATTTCCGTAAAGGAGATTTTACAACAAAATTCATGGACGATTTCGAAATCAAGAAATACTAAAGAGAATTAAAAACCATTTTGACCTGCATTTCATAGAAATGCGGGTTTTTTTATTGAAAATTGCGATTCGTCGTACAATAACCCAATTATTAAAGTTCAAAAAAAGCAAGAATATTACACCAAAAAATTAAATATCACATCCGCTTAAAGCAGATGAAAAACAATGCACTTTGCGAGATTATTAATTTGATTGTCGATTAACTTTCAGTCAGTTTTAACTTTACTTTGATACTTTAAGGTTAACTAAAGAACTAATCTGACAAGCAATTTAAATTTTGGAGATAATTACAAACTTAAATTATTGCCTATAAAATTGCGTTTCGTGATGCTTAGAGCGATCTAAATTAGTGCTATTTCGATAGAATTTATATATTTGCTGCTCGAATTAACTACATCATGAAAAACAATATTTTAATTACAGCACTTGGAATGACTCTTTTCCTCACTGGTTGTGGAAATTCTTCTGACAATCCGCAAGATGGATCAGTAAATGATTCCAGTGAATTAACTAAAGCTGAAGGAGGAAAATATGCTGGAGGAATTTTGCGACTAAATTCAATTGAAGATTATACGTCTTTATTTCCTGCTGCAATTAATGATATCTATTCAACACATATTGCAAGCCTGGGATACGAAGGATTATTACGATTAAATCAAAAAACATTAGAAGTTGAACCAGCTTTAGCCGAAAGCTTTGATATTGATAACTCTAAAAAGGTGTACACTTTTCATCTTAGAAAAGGAGTACATTATAATGATGATGAATGTTTTGAAGGTGGAAAAGGAAGAGAGATAACAGCTAATGATTTTAAATATTGCTTTGAATTCTTATGTTCTTCGCATGACGAGAATAAATGGTCTACTTTATTTAGAGATCGTTTAGTAGGAGCCAATGCTTATGGAAAAGGTGATGAAAATGATGTAAAAGGAATTCGTGTATTGGATGATTATACGCTAGAATTAGAATTATTAAATCCTTATGCTGGATTACCGAATTTATTGGCAATTTTAGCTTCTACGGTTTATCCAAAAGAGGCAATTGATAAATATGGGTATGAAGGAATGAAAAACCATATTGTTGGATCAGGACCTTTTATCGCAACTTCTGTGGAAAATGGGAATAAAGTTAAATTCACTAAAAACAAAAATTACTGGAGAAAAGATGAATTTGGAAATCAACTACCATTTCTCAGTGAAGTAGAGATTTCTTTCATAAAGGATAAAAATGCAGAACTTAAGGCTTTTCAAGATGACGAATTAGATTTGCTTTGGGGTATTCCAGTAGAAGAAATTCCAAACATTATGGGAAGTTTGGAAGAAGCTAAGGATGGAAAAAACAGAGAATTTGAAGTACAATCAATCAACAGTTTAAATGTTCAGTATTACGGATTCCTATATACCAGCGAAGCTTTTGGAGACGTTAGAGTAAGAAAAGCATTTAACTATGCAATTGATCGAGATTCACTAATTGATTTCATCCTTCAAGGAGAAGGAAGTGCAGCACATAACGGATTCGTACCTGAAATGAAAGGGTACCCAAGTGAAAGTGTTTCTGGATTTGATTATGATCCGGAAAAAGCTAAAAAACTAATCAGCGAAGCTGGATTTCCTCAAGGGAAAGGATTTCCTGAAATTACGCTAAACCTTAATGCAAGTGGTGGAATTAACGAAAAAGTAGCAGATGCATTGACTTATATGTTAAACAAAAACTTAGGAGTTAATATCGCACTCAATGTAATTCCAATGTCTGAATTACATCCTATGGCAGAAAAAGGAGAACTTGACTTTTGGAGATTTGGATGGATTGCGGATTATCCAGATCCATCTAACTTCTTGTACTTATTCCATGGAAAAAACATAGTAGAAGGAATGGAATCGTCGATTAACTATTTCAGGTATTCAAACCCTGAGTTTGATGCTGTATATGAGGCGGCTTTAAAGGAAATCGATAGTGAAAAACGGATGAAACTATATGCGCAAGCAGATCAAATCTTGATGAATGATGCCGTTATTATGCCACTTTATTTTAACATTGATATTCGATTAATTGACCCTACAATAAAAGATTTTGATATTAACGAAATGGAGTATAGAGATCTTTCTGTGGTGTACTATAACAATAGAAACACAAGCAATGTACGTGTTTATGATAACTTGGAAGAAGAAGAATAAAAAGACCTGAAGTAGAAAAACAAAAAAGGGGATTTGATTAACAAATCCCCTTTTTTTAATATAAATTTTACTTAGGCTACAATATCGTTTTCCAATAAATAAGCAGCAATTTGTACAGCATTAGTTGCAGCTCCTTTTCTGAGATTATCAGCCACAATCCATAAATTTAGTGTGTTCGACTGACTTGCATCTCGCCGTATTCTCCCCACAAATACATCATCTTTTCCTCTGGCATATAATGGCATTGGGTACGTATTTGTATCAACATTATCTTTTAAAGTAACACCGTCAGTATCATTTAAAATACGCCTTACTTCACTGATGTCAAAATCATTTTCAAATTCGATATTAACAGCTTCAGAATGCCCTCCTGAAACAGGTACACGAACTGCTGTTGCTGTTACATTGATTGATGGATCTAAAATTTTCTTCGTCTCATTGGTTAATTTCATTTCCTCTTTCGTATAACCGTTTTCAAGAAAAACATCACAATGCGGAAGACAATTCCCTTCAATCGGATAAGGATAAGCCATTTCCCCTGATACACCTGCTTTTTCATTATCCAGTTGGCGCATAGCTTTACTCCCTGATCCTGAAATAGATTGATAAGTAGATACCACCGCACGTTTTACACCATATTTTTGATGAAGAGGAGCCAATACCATTACCAATTGAATTGTAGAACAATTAGGATTTGCAATAATTTTATCCGTTGATTGAATTAAATTTGCGTTAATTTCTGGAACAATTAATCGGCGATTTTCATGCATTCTAAATGCACTAGAATTGTCTACAACAGTAGTTCCAACAGCTTCAAATTTAGGAGCCCATTCCAAGGCAGTATCACCTCCAGCAGAAAAAATAGCAATGTCTGGTTCAATAGAAATCGCTTTGTCCAAGCCAATTACTGTATGTTCTTCCCCCTTAAATAAAATCTTCTTTCCAATCGAACGCTCTGACGCGACAAAGAAATAATTATCAACTGGGAGATCATGAGCCGTTAAAACTTCTAAAATCTCTTTTCCTACCATTCCGGTAGCTCCTACAACTGCTAGTTTCATGATTAATTTTTTAAAACACGCAAAAATAGTATATTTAACAGTTCCTTTTGCGCAGCGATATGAAATTTTATTTAACAGTAGTTTTTTTGTTTGTGACGTTTATAACGAGCGCACAGTTTTCAGAAGATTTTTCAGATGGAGATTTTACTTCTAGCCCTGTATGGATGGGCCAAACGGCAAATTTTGAAATAAACAGTGAAAATCAATTACACCTTGTAGCTCCTGCGGTAGCAGATACATCATACCTTGCCGTAAACTCTACTGAAATAGATAACGTGATTTGGGATTTCTGGATAAAATTGGAATTTAATCCATCTTCTGGAAATAACGCAAGAGTATATCTTGTCTCAGATCAAGAAAATTTGAAAGGGTCGTTGAATGGTTATTTTGTTTTGATTGGTAATACTACGGATGAAATTAGCCTTTACAGACAATCAGGAACAACAATAACGGAAATCATAGATGGGATAGATGATGCTGTTGATGTAGGTGAAGTAATCACTCGAATCCGAGTAACAAGAGATGATGCCGGAAACTGGGAATTGTTACGAGACACTTCTGGAGGAACAGCGTTTATTTCTGAGGGAACTATTTTAGATAATACATTTACAACCACAAGTTATTTTGGTGTTTTTTGTAAATACACATCCTCACGTTCCGAACTTTTCTTTTTTGATGAACTTGGAACTCCATATGTAGATGGTGTTCCACCAATAATTGAAGATGTTACAGCGATTTCTTCTACAGAGGTAAATGTGTTATTTTCTGAATCCGTTGATCCATTAACAGCAGAAGAAAACACGAATTATAATGTTGATGGTGGAATAGGAATACCAGTTTCTGCTACTATTGATATGGTTAACCCAGCATTGATTCATTTATCATTCACAACAATGTTCGTTAATGGAACCACTTATGAATTAGACTTAACCGGAGTAACGGATATTGATGGAAATATAATTGAAGAACCAGGGACCGAAAATTTTCTGTATTTCGTTCCCGCGATAGCCGTGGAAAATGATTTAATAATTACTGAACTTATTGCCGACCCTAACCCGGTGGTTGGATTACCAGAAGTTGAATTCTTTGAGATTTACAATCGATCGGATAAAATAATTGATCTTGCCAACTGGTCCATTAATGACAATAGTACTTTAGCAATATTCGAAACGTATATCCTATCTCCAGAAGAATACTTAGTGATTTGTTCTCCCGGACAAGCAAGTCTATTTAGCGTTTCGAATGTGTTAGAAGTAGATGGCCTCCCTACATTAACAAATTCAGAAGATGATTTAGTGTTAAAAAATGATTTGGGAAATCAAATCGATTCAATTCATTATCTAGTTTCTTGGTATAATGATTCGGAAAAAGATGATGGAGGATGGACATTAGAACGAAAAAACTTAGATGCGCCGTGCAGTGATGCAAGTAATTGGGGAGCTTCAATTCATCCGAGTGGAGGAACTCCAGGAATTCAAAACTCCATTTGGACTGATATGCCAGATGTAACCTCACCAAGTGTTACTTCCTTTGCTGTGAATAACAACGAGGAAATTGTTCTTTCTTTTGATGAGACATTGGATACCCTATTTCCAATAACTTTGTCAATAGAACCAGCTGTTGTTTCATTGTCTGGAGGGTATTTGACATTAACTGAATATCAAGTAGATGTATTGAGTTTGTCGGAAAATATAACGTATCAATTAACCGTAGAAAATGGTCGTGATTGTTGGGGAAATGAAATCAACGAATTGATAGAATTTGGAGTGCCTGGAACAATAGAACCAGAAGATTTAATTTTAAATGAAATTATGTTTAATCCATTAACCGGAGGGTCGGATTATGTTGAGATTTACAATAATTCTGATAAAATTCTAGACCTCTCAAATTTATTCACAGCAAATTGGGATGAAGATGAAAATGCAATTGGCAATTACGAACAGGTTATAATTGACCAGCGTCTGATCCTTCCAGGAGAGTATGTATTGTTGACAGAAGATACGAGCGATATAATCAACGACTTTATGATATTTGATGCAAATGCCTTTTTAGAGACAGATTTACCAACATACCCAAATGACTCCGGAACAGTTTTTCTAACAAGATCAGATTCGACAATCATTGATTTTTTCAGCTATGATGAAAGCTTTCATTTTGATTTATTAGATAACGAAGATGGAAACGCTCTTGAAAGAATTACATTTGAAGGTGGAATGAACAATGCAAGTAATTGGCATACGGCTTCAGAATTAACCGAATTTGGAACTCCGGGGTACGAAAATTCACAATTTATATCTCCCAATGTAGTTGGTGAAGTTAGCATTGATCCACAATTATTTTCTCCAAATAATGATGGGTTTAATGATGTCATGACAATTAATTTTGACCTTGTAGAGAATGATAATTTCGTTGACATTACAATTCATGATAACCAAGGAAGACTAATTCGAGAATTACATGACAACCTCTTTGTAGGACAAAAAGGAATATTGACTTGGGATGGAATTAATAGCGAGGGAAGAAAAGCACCTATTGGAACGTATATCGTATTAGTTTCTGTCAAAAACGCAGTTGGTGACGAAACCGTGTTTAAGCTTGTAGCTGTTCTTGGAGGTCAGATTTAATACTGCAATAAACTTAAAGTTACAAATTCTTTCCACAAACTGTCTACCGATTAAACTTGCGTAAAGGTGTATATTCAAATGACTTTTGGCACTGACTCAATAACTAAAAATCAACGAACCTTTGCTACAGAATTAATTGAAGCCTGAAGGGTTAAACGTAACTTAATTTAACCATGTTAGACTTTCCTTTTTCTCCAATAGGAACAGATGCAATGTTAATTACAATGTCACCTTCTCCAAGAAGTCCTTTTTTCTTCAAAATGTATTTACTATCACTAATTGTATGATCAGTACTAACCATTTTGTCATAGTAATATCCCTTTACGCCCCAAACCAAATTTAATTGAGTAAGAATTTGTTCATTCTCTGTAAAAACAAACGTATCACTTTTAGGACGTTGAGAAGAAATTTTATAAGCAGTATACCCAGAGAAAGTCATGGTAATAATTCCTTTCGCTTCTACACGTTGCGCCAATCGTGTTGCATTAAAACAAATTGAGTCTGTAATAAAACGATCTTGATTTTTTTCTGGAAGTTCCTCTTTGTGATAAATTGTATCATTTTTTTCAACCTCTCGAACAATTTTACTCATTGCCTGAATTACCTCTACAGGGTATTTCCCTACGGAAGTTTCTCCAGATAACATAACAGCATCTGCACCATCTAAAACCGCATTTGCAACATCATTCACTTCAGCCCGAGTAGGCGTGAAATTTGTGATCATACTTTCCATCATCTGTGTAGCAACAATTGTCGGCTTAGCATACTTTCTGCACTTTTTGATCATCATTTTTTGAAGGTTTGGCACCTTTTCCATAGGAACTTCTACACCTAAATCTCCACGAGCAACCATCAGAGCATCTGTTGCGATAATAATATCTTCAATATCATCAATTGCTTCCGGCTTTTCAATTTTTGCAATAACTTTTGCATGACAATTTCTATTCTGAATGATATGCTTTAGCTCAATAATATCTCGTGCCGAACGCACAAACGATAAACCAATCCAATCAACACTATGATTCAAAGCAAAATCTAAATCTTTTGAATCTTTTTCAGTTATACAAGGGAGAGAAATTGCCGTGTTGGGTAAATTAACTCCTTTTTTCGAACTTAAAATACCGCCATGGATAACACGAGTAACAACTTCATCTAATTTATTCGTAGAAATCACCTCAAATTGGAGTTTACCATCATCCATTAAAACTTTATCCCCAATAGAAACATCTTTTGGAAATTCAGAATAAGTAAGATATACCTTATCCTTTGTACCAATGCACTCATTAGTTGTAATTATCAACTGTTTTCCTTCAATTAACTTAGCGGCATTACCTTCCACTTCCCCAATCCTAATTTTAGGACCTTGCAAATCTGCTAAAATCGAAATGTGTACCCCTTCTTCTTTATTGATAGACCTGATCATTTCAATTGTCTTGAGATGATCGTCATGAGAACCATGTGAAAAGTTTAAGCGACAAACATTTACTCCTTCCAAAATCATTTTCCGCAAAACTTCCTTATCTGAAGAAGATGCAGGCCCCATTGTAGCTACAATTTTTGTCTTTTTCATATTTATTTAATCCATTATTTGTCCGTCAAACGGCTCAAAAAACTAAATTAGATTTAGATTTTAATTCATTTGGGTCAAAGATAAACGCCGTCAAGATACTCTCAACATTTTTTAATGAAGTTAAGATATCATTAATTTCAAGCGTATAGTTGTTTTTAATTAGTAAAAAATAGTCTATCTGATCCTTTTCTGGAATCAAACGCCTATAATTATTTGATACGTTTTTGATCAAATAATATTCTATGTGCTCAGTCTCATCATAAAATTCATAAAACGAATAAAGGTGTTCTCCCTCTTTTTTTACATGAATGTTTAAATCAGAAACTTTACTCAAACCAGTATTTAAAGCACGATTAATCCCCCAAGTTAGCCTATAATCAGCATTACTCGAACAAATACCGATCAAATCAAATGAAAAATCATCTTCAAGTAATAATTTATACTTAGCCATACTTTAAATTCGATTACAAAGGTATTGAATTTAAGGAATAATCCATTTTCAGTATTTAAACATACAAAATCGTATCTTTGAATTAATTCAACAGCAAATGAAGTTAGCAATTAGTTCATCACAATATATTGAATCAGGTCAAGGAGTTGATTTATCTATTCCTATAAAAGCAGGAAAAGAAAATGTAAACGCTTGGTATTGCAGTCCTGTTAAAATCGAACCTGTTGTTTCTGATAATTTTGTCGGTGAAGTGTCTCTAGGAGGAGACGTTAATTTTCGAAACATTACAATTAATCCTCACGGAAATGGAACACATACAGAATGTGTAGGTCATATTTCAGAAAAAAAGTACACAATAAATCAATGCTTAAATGATTTCCATCATTTAGGGAAAATTATTTCAATTCAACCAAAACCTTTTTGGAATGACGAATTTCAAGAAGAAGATTTAATCATAGATAAAGAGCTCATTGAACAAGCACTCGACTTTTGGGAGAATGAAAAAGTATTAGTTATAAGAACACTAGAAAATTCTGAACAAAAAAAAGAACGGCAATATTCCAATACAAACCCAGCCTATTTTACACAAGAGGCAATTGAATTTATAAATGAATTGGGCGTAATCCATTTAATGGTTGATCTGCCCTCAGTAGATAGGGAAGTGGATCATGGAGAATTAATTAGCCATAAAACGTTCTGGAATTATCCTGAAAACCCCATCTTGGAAAAAACAATTTCAGAACTACTGTATATCCCAAACCATCTAGAAGACGGAACAGTTTTAATTCAGATCCAAATCATGAGTATTGAAAACGACGCCTCACCTAGTAAAATAATAGCACATAGAATTTACAACAATCAATAAAAAGATCAGATAAATACGTGGAAATGTTTACAGAATCATTTGATTATTTCTTTATAATATATATATTTGCGGCATAAACATTAATATAGATACGAAAGAGGGGACAGATGTCCCCTCTTTTTGTGCTTCGAAATGATTGGAAAAAATACAATACTGGAACTTGCAGAAGAGAGAATTGAAGAGCTAGGTGCGGGAATCTATGTCGTTGACCTTAAAATAGGAACGGGAAATCAAATTTTTCTTGAACTGGACAAAGAACAAGGGTCAATTTCTATAGAAGAATGTATGTCTGTAAGTAGAAATATTGAACATAATTTAGACAGAGAGATTGAAGACTTTTCGTTAGAGGTTTCTTCTGCAGGATTAGATCAACCTTTCAGAGTACTTAAGCAGTATAAAAAAAACATAGGGAAAACAGTAAAAGTGTTGACCCTTGAACACGGAAAAAAGATTGAAGGTGTTTTAAAGGAAGTAAACGAAGAAAAAATCATTGTTGAAACCAAAGAAAAAAAGAGGCTGGAAGGAAAAAAGAAAAAAGTGTGGATTACAGAATTGATCCCACTAGAGTATACAGAAATTAAAGAAACAAAATTGGTTATTTCTTTCTAAGAAATGAAACAATTTGTTGATAATAACACGATAAAAAAAGAGAGATGAATGCGTTGGAATTAATAGAATCCTTTTCGGAATTTAAGGAATTCAAAAATATTGACAGAGAAACAATGATGAACATCTTACAAGATGTTTTTAGATCAATGCTCAAGAAAAAATATGGAACAGATGACCATATTGATGTCATTATAAATCCAGACAAAGGAGATGTTGAAATCTGGATTAATAGAGAAATTGTTCCAGATGGAGAAGTAGAAGATGAAAACATTGAAATTGCTTTATCTAAAGCAGTTAAGATTGAACCTGATTTTGAAGTGGGAGAAGAAGTTGCAGAGGAAGTTAAATTAGATGACTTCGGAAGAAGAAATGTACTCTCGCTAAGACAAAATTTGATATCTCGAATTTTGGAATTAGAGAAAGATCATATTTACAAAAAATACAAAGAGCGTATTGGTGAAATCATTACTGGTGAAGTTTACCAAGTGTGGAAACGTGAAATCCTTGTATTAGATGATGAAGGAAATGAATTAATTTTACCGAAACAAGAACAAATCCCTTCTGATTACTTTAAAAAAGGAGAATCTGTTAGAGCTGTTGTAGCTCGAGTAGACTTAAGAAATAACAGTCCAATTATTGTTCTTTCAAGAACAGCAACAGAGTTTTTGGAAAGATTGTTTGAATTGGAAGTTCCAGAAGTATTTGATGGCTTAATTACCATCAAGAAAATTGTAAGAGAACCAGGAGAAAGAGCAAAAGTAGCGGTAGAATCTTATGATGATAGAATTGATCCAGTTGGGGCATGTGTCGGAATGAAAGGAGCAAGAATTCATGGAATTGTGCGTGAATTGAAAAATGAAAACATTGATGTAATTAATTATACATCTAATGATAAACTATTCATTCAGAGAGCACTATCTCCTGCTAAAATCACCTCTATTGAGTTGAATGAAGAAGGTGGTAGAGCTGATGTTTACTTGAAAACAGATCAAGTTTCTTTAGCAATAGGTAAAGGAGGACATAACATTAAACTCGCTGGAAAACTTAGTGGATACGAAATTGACGTTTATCGTGAAGGAGCAGAAGATATTGAAGATGTAGATTTAGATGAGTTCACAGATGAAATAGAAGGATGGGTAATTAACGAATTGAAATCAATTGGTTTGGATTCAGCGAAATCCGTGCTTGAGTTAGACGCAACAGAATTAACAAGACGTACAGATCTTGAACTAGAAACAGTAGAAGATGTGATCAACGTCTTAAAAGCAGAATTTGAATAAACCTTGAGAAAAAGGAACAAATAAAAGAATATGTCGTAATATTCTTTAATAATATAGGCGGTAAAGAAGAAAAAAGATAATGGCAGGGAAGGCAAAAAGGGTAAATAAAGTAGCAAAAGAATTCAATATTAGTATTTCTACTATTGTTGAATTCCTTGGTACAAAGGGAATCGAAATAGATTCTAAACCAAACACTAAAATTGAAGGGGATATTTTAGCTGTGCTGGATGAAGAATTTGCTGACGATAAAGAAGCAAAACAAAACTCCGAAAGCGCTGGAATTACTAGAGAAAAAAGAGAGTCAATCTCTCTAAAGGACTTCAAGAAAGAAGAGGAAGAGGCGAAAAAAGAAGAAGAAACTGAAACAGAAGTAAACAATGAACCTGAAGAGGTTGTAATTGAGCCAACTCCGGTGGAGGAAGTTGTAGAAGAACCTGTGGTTGAAGTTGAGGAAAAAGTTGAACCGGAAAAAGTAGTTGAAGAGCCTGTAGCAAAAGAAGAGCCTAAAGAAGATGTAAAACCTCAAGTTGCCGCTGAGGAAGAATCTACAGAAAAGCCTGTTAAAAAAGTTGCAGTGGTTGGAAAAATTGATCTAGATGCGATCAATCAAAAAACAAGACCGGATAAAAAGAAAAAAACAGCTCCGCCAGCTGAAGAAAAACCTGCTCAAAAACCTGCTCCTGAAAAAACGGTAAAGAAAGAAGAAGCACCTGCTGCAAAAGAAGAAATCACAACGATTAAAGCAACTTCACAAAAGTTAACTGGACCAAGAGTCGTTGGGAAAATTGAATTACCTGTAGAAAAGGAAAAATCAAAAGTTGATCCGAACTCAAGAAAGAAAAGAAAGCGAATTAAGAAGGTAAATGTTGAAAAACAATCTTCTAGACCAAATAACAACCAAAATAGAGGTAAAGGAAATAAATTCCAGAAAAAAGAAAAGCCTCAGGTTACGGATAAGGAAATCCAAAAAGAAATTAAAGAAACACTTGCAAGATTGCAAGGAGGAAATAAAAAGAAATCTGCAAAATTTAGAAGAGAAAAAAGACAAAATGTTGCAGATAAAAGAGCAGAAGAACTCGAACAAGAAGAGCTGGAAAAAAGCATCTTGAAGATTACCGAGTTTGTAAGTGTTTCGGAGTTAGCAAACATGATGAATGTTAGCCCTACTGAGGTTATCGCTTCTTGTATGAACTTAGGTATTTTTGCCTCAATTAATCAAAGACTAGATCGAGAAACAATAGAAGTTGTTGCATCAGAATTTGCTTTTGAAACTGAATTTATTAGTGCCGAAGTACAAGAATCAATCTTAGTTGAAGAAGACAATGATGAGGATTTATCTGATAGACCACCTATTGTAACAGTGATGGGACATGTCGATCATGGTAAAACATCCCTATTGGATCATATCCGTTCGGCAAATGTTATTGATGGTGAAGCTGGAGGAATAACACAGCATATTGGAGCCTATTCAGTAGAAACGAAAACAGGAAAAAGAGTAACATTTTTAGATACACCGGGTCACGAAGCCTTTACGGCAATGCGTGCAAGGGGTGCTCAAGTGACAGATATAGCAATTATTATTGTTGCAGCAGATGATGACGTTATGCCGCAAACAAAAGAGGCTATTTCACATGCACAAGCGGCAGAAGTTCCAATCGTATTTGCAATCAATAAAATTGATAAACCTGGCGCAAACCCTGACAAAATTAAAGAACAACTTTCTGCAATGAATATTCTTGTTGAGGATTGGGGAGGAAAATACCAATCGCAAGAAATTTCAGCGAAGAAAGGACAAAATATTGATGAACTTTTAGAGAAAGTTTTACTAGAAGCAGAATTGCTTGAATTAAAAGCAAATCCAGATAAACGTGCAAACGGAACGGTTGTTGAATCTTTACTAGATAAAGGAAAAGGATATGTGACAACGGTCTTAGTTTCTTCTGGAACACTAAAAGTAGGTGACCCGATTATTGCTGGTAAAAATTACGGTAAAGTAAAAGCAATGCACAATGACAAAGGTCAAAGTGTTAAAATTGCTGGACCTTCTACACCCGTTTCAATATTAGGATTTAACGGTGCACCAAGTGCAGGTGATCAATTCAACGCATTAGCAGATGAAAAAGAAGTAAAACAAATTGCTTCTAAACGTGAGCAATTGCACCGCGAACAAGCGCAACGTACTCAAAAGAAATTGACATTAGTAGAAATCGGAAGACGTATCGCTATTGGAGATTTCCAAGAATTAAACTTGATTATTAAAGGGGATGTTGATGGTTCTGTTGAAGCCGTTTCAGATTCATTATTGAAATTATCGACGGAAAAAATCCAAGTAAATATCATTCACAAAGGAGTTGGACAAATCTCTGAAGCGGATGTAACATTAGCTTCTGCTTCAAACGCAATTATCATTGGTTTCCAAGTTCGTCCTTCTGCAATTGCGCGAAGAGCAGCTGAAAAGGATGGAATTGACATCCGTTTATACTCAGTAATCTATAAAGCGATCGAAGAGATCGAAGAGGCAATGAAAGGAATGCTTGCTCCTGAATTTAAAGAAGAAATTACAGGTATTGCTGAAATTCGTGAGACATTTAAAATTTCAAAAGTCGGAACGATTGCAGGTTGCTTCGTAACAGAAGGGAAAATCTTACGAAACTCAAGTGTTCGTGTTATCCGTGACGGCGTTGTAATTTATGATGGATTATTAGGATCATTAAAGCGATTTAAAGACGACGTTAAAGAAGTGAAGAACAATTATGAATGTGGATTGAACATTGATAAGTTTAATGACATCAAAGTGGGTGACCAAGTTGAGGCATATCACGAAGTTGAGGTAGCGCCTAAACTTTAAAAAAGATAAAACAAACAAAAAAGGCGTCTGAATATTCAGACGCCTTTTTTGTTTTATATTAAATCTAAAGAGTTAAAAAATTGTTTCTTGAATGACTTTGCTTCAAGCACGAAAATTTATATCAAGGTCTTGGTTCAGCTTCAGGTAAAACCGGTAATTGAATCTTATCTTCAACAACAACAGCTGTTGGAAAATTCCCTAACAAATCTTCTTTAAATTTTTCAGCTTCCAATCGTGTTCTGAAATTTCCAACACGAACGCGATAATTAGGTGCAACATAATCAATATAAGCTCTATGTTCGTTATAGCGTGATAAAAAAGAAGCTTTTTGACGCTCGACATCAGATTTAGATTGATCAAAGAAAATAACAATTCGAAATCCGTCAATTTTTACACCTTCCAAGGTCTCTTCACCAGTTCTTACAAACTCACTTAGTTTATCAATTCTCGGATCTTTATAAACAGTTACTTTTCCTGGCTCACCATTATAGTTTAACTCAATGTGCTTTGCACGTGCTGAATCTGCCGCCTGACTGGGAAATTTTAGCCAATTTTCTTGCGAAAAAAGGGTGCTCCCAGATGTAAGTAAAACGGATAATATTAAAAGTGCTTTCATGTTAAAAGTAATTATTACTTAGCAAAGGTATAAAAATACAGATTTAACGGTCTTTTATCCTTCATCCTTTTTGTTGATTTTATTAAACTATGCTCTCAAATTATTATTATATAAGAGTTTGCGATTATCCGACTATTTAGAATCATTTTAAATTAGCATTCCCCCCTTCAAAAAAAGGGGTTAACACTAGGGATAAACTGACAATCTGCTAATTTTGTCGGTGATTGAGCATCCTGTATGCCAACCAAAAAAGAATAAAATTCTGCAAATGAAAATAAAAAGTTTGTTCATCTCTAACAAAATCAAGCATTTAGCTTTCGTTGCTTTTGCTTTTTTATCATTCACATACAATCTTCATGCCCAAGAAGGTGACCCTGCAATAGGCGAAGGTCTCTTTAATGGGAACTGTGCTTCTTGTCACTTTCCGCATAAGGATATGACAGGACCTTCATTGCAAGGAGCAAGGCAACGTTGGATTGATAACTCTTCTGAAGAGAATTTTTACGCTTGGGTAAAAAATTCTCAGAAAGTCATTAAAGGAGGGGATGCATATGCAGCTGGTCTTTATGCTCAGTGGGGATCTGTAATGACACCTCAAGCTGTTTCAAATGATCAAATTGACCATATCTTTGCATATGTTGAGGCTTATATTCCACCAGTTGCAACAACTGTTGATGGAGGCGGTGTTACGGCGGGAGGAGAAGAAGAGTCGTCTACGTTATATTGGTGGCTACTAGGAGGTTTATTAGTTGTAATTATAGCCGTATTAGGTGGAGTTAAAGGGAATTTATCAGCACTTTCAAGAGAAAAAGACGGAGTAGCACAACCAGAGCAAATGTCTATAGCGCAATCTGCAAGAGCTTGGGCATGGAACAATAGAGGATGGTTTGGTGTAACGGTATTTTTATCAGTTATCCTATTACTCGCTTCTGGAATGGTGAAATGGTTAGATTTAGGAGTTTATGAAGATTATAAGCCAGAACAACCAATTGCTTATTCACACGAAATTCATGCCGGAGAATTAGGGATTGACTGTAAATATTGCCACAATGCAGTAACGAAGTCAAAACATGCAACGATTCCTTCGGTAAATGTTTGTATGAACTGTCATAAAGTGGTTAATGAAGGTCGAGATGCTGATGGAACAGCAGAAATCGCAAAAATTTACAAAGCTGCCGGGTGGGATGCTGATTTAAAGCAATATACTGGCGAAACAGAGCCAATTGAATGGGTGAAAGTACATAATTTACCAGATCATGTTTATTTTAATCACTCGCAACACGTTGTCGCAGGAGGAGTTGATTGTAAGCAATGTCACGGAAACATGAAAAAACAAACGGTTGCAAAAGTGATGTCCACTGAAGACCTAAATAATGTTGGCGTTACGGATGAGGATTATGATGAAAATGGAGTGAAATTCACAAAGCCAACATTAACAATGGGATGGTGTATAGAATGTCATAGAGAATCAAGCGTTGATATTGCGAACGCTGAAGAAGGTACGTATTACAATACTATTCACGAGCGATTACTTAAAGATAAGAAAACATACCAAAGATATTTAGAAGATGATGTTGTTACAGTTGCCGAGTTAGGTGGACTTGAATGTGCAAAATGTCATTACTAATAGGATAAAGAGGCTTATATATAGATATGGGAACAAATAAAAAATATTGGAAAGGTCTTGACGAACTGAACGAAACGCCGGAGTTTATTGCTTCGACTAAAAGTGAATTTCCTCAAGAATTAAGCGTTGACCAATTTTTAGCAGAAGATAAGCTAAAAGAATCGTCTACAGGAAGAAGAGATTTTCTGAAATTTCTAGGATTTAGTGTAGCTGCAGCAACTGTTGCAGCTTGTGAATCGCCAGTTATTAAGGCAGTTCCTTATGCGGTTAAGCCAGAAGATGTAACACCTGGTGTTGCTAACTGGTATGCTTCATCTTACTATGATGGAGAGTCTTATGCAAGTATCTTAGTAAAAACAAGAGAAGGTAGGCCAATCCATATTAAAGGAAATAAGAATCAAGGAATTACAAAGGGTGGTATAAATCCAAGAATTATTGGATCTGTACTTTCTCTTTATGATGGACAACGACTTCAAGCTCCTCAAATTGCAGGAACAGATTCAACATGGAATACTGTTGATGCTGAAATCGCAAAAAAATTAAAAAGTACGGTTGATAAAGGAAAGAAAGTTGTTCTCCTTTCAAACACTATTATTAGCCCGTCAACATTAGAAATTATCAACGATTTCAAAAGAAGCCTTACAGGTGAAGAAGAAATTGTAATTTCTGAAGAAATAATTGATGAAGTTGTAGAAAATGGAGATGAAGCAACTTTAACTCCAGCTGCAGACTTGTCAAATGATAAAATTCAACACATTCAATATGATGCTATTTCTTATAATGGAATAAGAGAGGCAAATCTTGAGTCATTTGGAAAAAGAGTTATACCTGATTATGATTTCTCAAAAGCAAAAACAATTGTTAGTATTGCTGCTGATTTCATGAATGCTTGGGTATTACCAACACAATTTTTAGGAAGTTATCTAGAAAATAGAAACCCTGAGAATGATTGGATGTCACGTCACTTCCAGTTTGAGACAAATATGTCAATGACAGGATCTAATGCTGATATTCGTTCAATGATTAAGCCTTCTGAACAAGCTAAAGTTGTTGCTTTATTGCATAAAGAGGTTACTGGAAAATCAGTTTCAGGAATCGATTCAAGCTCGCTATCAGAAGATGTAATGAGTAATGTTAAAATGGCTGCTGCTGAATTAAAAGCAGCTAAAGGAAAATCATTAGTTGTTGCAGGATCAAATAGAAAATCAATTCAAGTAATTGTTAATTCAATTAACAGTGCTTTAAATAATTATACTTCAACAATAAACCTAAATAATCCAATTGCTTTACACCAATCTGAAGATGCTAATATGGCAACTTTAATAAAAGATATGGCTGCAAAGAAAGTTGGAGCAGTAATAATGTGGGATACAAACCCTGCATACTCTTTAGGAAACTCAGAAGAATTTAAAAATGCATTAGGAAATGTTCCTGTAAAAGTATCTTTCTCTAAATATGCTGACGAAACAGCTTCATTATGTGATTATATCTGTCCAGATAGTCATTCATTAGAGAAGTGGGAAGATTTTAGTCCTAAGCAAAGTCATTTTTCATTGGCGCAGCCAACAATTAGACCTTTACACGATACAAGACCAGTTGCAGAAACGTTCTTGATTTGGTCCGGAAAAGCTTCTCATGAAGGAAAAGACAGTAAAACTGTGTATAATTATATCCAAGAACTTTGGAGAAAATATGGTTTCCCTACACAGACTAAACATTTAGACTTCCATTCATACTGGTCTGAAATGGTTCATAATAGTTGTGGAGAAATCGAGACAATTCCTGCAAGTAATGCAGCGTTCAGAGGAAATCTTAATGCTGCTGGAAAAACGGAAGGAAGTATTACTGGAGGAGAATGGGAAATAGCTTTTTATCAAAAGGCTGGAATTGGTTCAGGAAACCATTCAAATAACCCTTGGCTTCAGGAATTACCTGATCCAGTTTCAAAAGTAACTTGGGACAACTATGTAACTATGTCTCCATTAGATATGGAAGCAAAAGGTTATAACACTGGTGTTGGTCAAGTTCAAGAGCAAAACGTGGTTAAAGTAACCGTTGATGGTTCTTCAATTGATTTACCTGTTTACCCACAACCGGGCCAAACAAGAGGAACAATTGGGATAGCATTTGGTTATGGACGAGGAGCAAACGGAGAGAAAATTGGAAAATCAGCTTATCAACAGACTGGAATATACGGAGAGGCTTCAACTGAAACAATTGGTCAAAATGCCTTTATCCTTGCAAATAAAGAAACAGAAGCATTTAATGCTTCTATCGAAGATACTGGAAGTACCTATATTTTAGCATGTACACAAACACATGCTACTGTGATGGCGAGAAATTCAATATTAAAAGAAACTACTTTTGATATTTATAAAGCAGAAGATGCTTCAGCGTACAATCACAGACATACATTACATTCAGGATGGAATCATGACGAAGCCTTGACTGAAGAATTTGATTTGTGGGAAGAGCATCCAGTAAAACACGTTGGACACAGGTGGGGAATGTCTATTGACTTAAACCTTTGTGTAGGATGTGGATCTTGTATTGTAGCTTGTGGTTCCGAAAATAACGTTCCAGTTGTTGGTCGTGATGAAGTAAGAAGAGGAAGAGAAATGCACTGGTTGAGATTAGATCGTTATTATGCTTCAGATGTTGAATCAACAGTTGGAACAAGAAACCCTGAAAAATTTAACGAAGAAGGATTTGATGGTTTAAAAGAACCAGCAGAAAATCCAAAAGTGGCTTATATGCCAATGATGTGTCAGCATTGTAATCATGCTCCTTGTGAGACAGTTTGTCCAGTAGCTGCGACAACGCACTCAAATGAAGGACTAAACATGATGACATACAACAGATGTATTGGAACAAGATATTGTGGAAACAACTGTCCATATAAAGTACGTCGATTCAACTGGTTCAATTATCCATCTTACAGAAAATTTACAGAAGTAAATCCTGCACAAGATGATTTAGGAAGAATGGTACTTAATCCGGATGTTGTTGTTAGAACAAGAGGGGTGATGGAAAAATGTTCTTTCTGTGTACAGAAAATTCAATCAGGTAAATTAGTTGCCAAAAAAGAAGATCGACCAGTTATTGATGGTGATGTAACAACAGCTTGTTCTGATGTTTGTCCTTCTAATGCAATTACATTTGGAGATTGGAATGATACTGAATCATCAATAAGAAAATCAACAGAAGATAAACGTTCATACCAAGCACTAGAAGAGATTGGAGTTAAACCAAATATTTGGTATAAAGTGAAAGTGAGAAATGAAAAGAATGCTGAACTAGCAGAAATTCAAACAGCTCACGGACATGGTGGAGGACACGGAGATGAGCACGGTGAGGAACATGGAGATGACCACGGACATATGGATGAAGCAAATCACGAAGAGGCGCATCATTAAGAATAAAATTTTTTAGATAAAACTAAAACGAAACGAATGCATAAGGAATCTGCAATAAGAGAACCGTTAATTTTAGGTCACAAAACGTATCACGACATTACTGAAGACGTTTGTAGATCGATTGAAGGAAAGGCTCCAAAAGCTTGGTATATTTTGTTTGGTATTGCACTTTTATTGGGGCTATACGGAATAGGATGTATCCTATACTTGCTAGGAACTGGTATCGGTACATGGGGATTAAATAAAACGGTACAATGGGCATGGGATATCACAAACTTCGTTTGGTGGGTTGGTATTGGTCACGCCGGAACATTAATTTCCGCAGTATTACTACTATTCCGTCAAAAATGGAGAATGGCAATTAACC
>CAYPZN010000044.1:0-35276 GCA_964415335.1 uncultured Crocinitomix sp. | reverse complement strand
AGGAGATTCTTCAGCAAACTTAATTGACTCAGCAACCTCATTTTTTACCCAATCTTGAATCTCAGAAATTTCCTTTTCAGAAAGGAAATTATTTGTTTTGATTACATTTAGAACATGTTCAATAGGGTCTTTTTCTTGCCATTCAGCAACTTCATCTTTCGTTCTGTATTTCTGAGGATCAGACATTGAATGTCCTTTGTAGCGATAAGTTCTAATGTCCAACAATGTCGGTCCATCACCTCTCCTAGCTCTAGCAGCTGCCTCTTCAATCGCTTCGTGAACACTTTCTGGACGCATTCCATCAACAATAAATGAAGGCATTTCGTAAGAAGCTCCCATTTTTGACATGTCCGTTACGTTTGTTGTACGTTCAACAGATGTACCCATAGCGTAATTGTTGTTTTCAATGATAAAAACAACAGGCAATTTCCAGATCATGGCCATGTTAAATGTTTCATGCAATGCGCCCTGACGAGCAGCACCATCACCAAAAGAACAAAAAGCTACGTTATCTGTGCCTTTGTATTTTTCAGCAAAACCAATTCCAGCACCCATAGGAATTTGAGCACCTACAATTCCGTGCCCTCCGTAAAACCCTTTTTTAGTGTCAAAGAAGTGCATTGATCCTCCTTTTCCCTTAGAACATCCTGTAATTTTACCGTACAATTCAGCAGCTAAAACACGTGGATCTGTTCCCAATGCGATTGGATGCCCATGATCACGATATGCTGTAATGTGCTTATCTCCTTCTTTAGTGGCAGAAACAGTTCCAACGGCAATAGCTTCTTGCCCAATATAAACGTGTAAAAAACCACCAAATTTTTGTTGGATATATAATTGAGAAATTTTTTCTTCAAATTTCCGGATTAACAACATGTCTTTATACCACTTTACATAAGTCTCTTTGGAGAACTTTGTAGCTTTGGACTTTCGTGTAGTTTTAGTCGTTTTCTTCGTTGTTGCACGCTTTGTAGCCATATTGCCAAAATTTACTTTATTCAATGACAAATATAAATGTTTATTTTTAAATAAAATGAACTCAAATGACGAAATAAAATGAAAAAAAAGATGCTAATTTTCTTGTGCGATTTGGATTTGTTTTTCTTTTTTGAAAATATCAACTGATAGTGCAGAATTTTTGACTGTTTAACAAATTGATTTTGATTGTACATTTTTAATGTAAAAAAGTGTAACCGCTAA
Source organism: uncultured Crocinitomix sp. (assembly GCA_964415335.1). Taxonomy (GTDB): domain Bacteria; phylum Bacteroidota; class Bacteroidia; order Flavobacteriales_D; family Crocinitomicaceae; genus Crocinitomix. The sequence continues at coordinate 34,076 of CAYPZN010000044.1, read as the reverse complement.
TATAAATTTGTATTATATCAGCCACAACAAATCCTATGCTTCGTACTTTTATATTTTGCTCCTTATTTTTTTTGTCCAATTGGATAAACGCTCAAATTGTTTCGAAAATCGATTTTGATCAAATTAAAAAAGAAATAACAGATTCAACATCAGTGTTTTATTATCCTGACTTACTTCAGAAAGCAATCAAGCTTGATACTACAATATCCTCAGAAGAATTTAAACGACTTTATTATGGAAATGCATTTCAATCGTATTATTATCCATATGGATCTACTGAAAAAGAAAAGAATTTTTTGAATGCTTTTGGGAAGCAAACGAACTTTAATACGCTTGTAAAACTTGGAAATGATGTTCTTAAAGAGAATCCTGTAAACTTAGAAGTGCTTTTAAAAATGATCCTTCTTTTCTCAAAGGAGGGTAAAAAAGAAGAAGCTACAATTTACGCAAAGTTTTATGTAGCATATTTAGAGGTTATTTATTCAAGTGGTAATGGAATGAATTGCGACAACGGTTTTGTTGTTATTTCAGTTGATGACGAATACCGAATCGTTGGTGATTTAGGATTGAATGTCTTAAGACAAGCATTGATTGATGAATGTGATTTGCTTACTTTTTCAAAAAAAGGGCAAAAGAGAAAAAATAGAATTAAACAACTCTATTTCAACGTCCGAATCCCATTAACTTATTTATCAAAATCGTTTAATAAATCAGACCTTCCTGAGCCAGATGTAGACCCAGATGAAGAAGAATGAATTAACCTAAAAAAATGGTGGTGAATGCTAGTGGAAGTAAATCTGAAGCTTGATCAAGGAGAACGAATGCGCCACTTTTAGCGAGTAAAATAAGTTGTATTTTCTCTTCTTGCCTTAATTCAAGTTCAAGTAAAGTTTGTCGGCAAACACCACAAGGAGGGACAGGGTTTTCTAAATCCTTATCTACATATATCAAAAGCACTTTTATCTTTTCTTTTGGAAAATTTGCCGTTACATACGAAATTAATGTTCTTTCCGCGCAAATGGACACAGGATAAGATGCATTTTCTACGTTGGCACCTTTGTAAATCTTACCATTTTCAAGTAACAAACCGGCACTAACTTTAAATTCTGAGTAAGGAGCATACGCATTCTGAGCAAATAAAATTGTTTCTTTTGCTAGTTCGTGGATTGAAGTACTTAATTCCGATATAGAATCTCCCGTACTGTAATTCAATTCGATTTTTTCCTTTTGCATGCCTGAATCATTACATTTTGTGAAAATTGGATAGGTAAGGTACAAAAAAGGATCTATATATCTTGTTGCTCCTAGAAAGTTTGATCTTATTTATAGGAAAGCCGGTAATTGGAGTGAACAATTAATCCTCATACCATCTTCCAAAAAAAATGTATTTTTGCAGCCAATGGACACGCTTGACTTGAATGAATTAAATTATCTCAAAGAGTTTAAAGAAATTACACTCCAAGAGATGGATGGTGTCAAGCTTATGAATAGAACAGATACTAAATTTGTCTTTAAAAAAGAGTTATTAGAAAATTTGTTCGAAATATTGAAAGATAACTACCGTATTTTAAATGTGTCTGGAAATCTCATCTCTTCGTATAAAACCTTGTATTTTGACACATCAAACTTTGATTTTTTTTTAGATCATCATAACGGGAAAGGGAATCGGTATAAAGTGCGAATTAGAAATTACGTAGAATCTAAACTCTTTTTTCTTGAAATTAAAAATAAATTTAAAGGAAGAACAGCGAAAAGTAGAATCAGCGTAGATGATTTTGAATTGGAATTTTCAAAACCTTCTGAAAACTATGTTAAAGAAGTACTGAATAATGAAATAGAACTTTTTCCGAAACTTTGGAATAACTTTAACCGTATTACTCTTGTTAACAACAATGAAAAAGAACGGTTAACACTAGATTTGGGTTTATCCTTTGATTGGAATGAAAAAAAAGCAACTTTTGAACATGTAGTTATTGCCGAGTTAAAGCAAGAAAACGCAAACAGAGAAAGTGTTTTTTATAGTTTAATGAAAAAAAATGGAATTCGTCCAAATGGAATGAGTAAGTATTGCGTTGGAGCGGTGGCATTATACCCAACGCTTAAATACAATAACTTTAAAGATAAATTACTTTTAATTGATAAATTAATATAAATATGGATCCAGCTACTGAACTCTTTGGTATGGAATTAGTGAATGAGGAGGATTTGCTAAAATTGCTAATCCGATTCGGAATTAATTTCCTCTTTCTAACGGCAATTATCCGCTATATTTACTATAAGAAAACACCACGTAAAAATTACCTTTTTACGTTTTACATGATTTCTGTAATTTCATTTTTCATTTGTTTTGCGCTGAAAAAATTTCAGATGGAAGTTGGAATGGGACTTGGCTTATTTGCAATTTTTGGAATTATCCGTTACCGTACAAATCCAATTAGAATTCGAGAGATGACTTACCTGTTTCTCGTTATTGGACTTGCTGTTATTAATGCACTTTCAGGAAAGTTAAGCTATGCTGAAATGTTTTTTATTAACGGAATTGTTTGGTTTTTGATCTATATAATGGAAAATTGGTGGCTTCAAAGCGTTGAAGACGACAAAGTAATTCTATATGAAAAAATTCAAAATATTAAACCGGAAAACTATGCTAATTTAATTGCCGATCTTGAAGAGAGAACAGGGTTGAAAATCAATAGAGCCGAAATTGGGAAAGTAGATTTTTTAAAGGATACTGCTGAAGTTAAAATCTACTTTGACGAGAACGTTGAAAATAGATAAAGAAAATTATTCCGAGAAAGAAACAATGGTAACGCGTCCTTGATGAAAGGTAGGAAAACCGTTACCCTCTTCAAATTTTAATTCTGTAATGATTCGATTTTTAGTTTCAATCATGTAGCGAGAACTTCGTACCGTAGATTCAACTTTATTCAGTTTGCATGAAGTTATTTTTCCGTCTCGGTTTACTGCAATTTCAAAAACAAGTTTTCCTGTTGCTTTCATCTCCAGGATATAACTAATGTCATTTACAATTTTTCGACCATCTTCAATGATGTTACCAGATGTTTGAGAAAAAGAAATTGTAGAAATGAATAACGAAAGAAGAAGTAATTTTTTCATACAGATGTTTTCTCAAATGTAACCAAAATTAACTGATGCGACTCCAGTTCGGTTTTGCTTGGAGGATCTTCCTTAATCGTTGTGCTAACATTTTATGTTCGGTTTGTTCAAACTTTGGGTCTTTTTCTAAAAGTTCTAGTGCTTTTTCACGTGCAACTTGGACAATTTGACTGTCTTTTGCTAAATCAGAAAGCTTTAAATTTAGTAATCCACTTTGTTGCGTTCCCATAATATCTCCAGGCCCGCGAAGCCTTAAATCAACTTCCGAAATTTTGAACCCGTCATTAGTATCACACATAGTTTCTAGCCTTTTTCTGGCATTTTCACCCAATTTATACCCCGTCATAAGAATGCAGAAAGATTGTTCTGCGCCACGTCCAACTCTTCCGCGCAATTGATGAAGTTGAGAAAGGCCAAATTTTTCTGCACTTTCAATGATCATTACACTTGCGTTAGGAACATTTACGCCAACTTCGATTACCGTTGTAGCCACCATAATATGTGTTTTCCCAGCAGCAAATTGTTGCATTTCGAAATCCTTGTCAGCAGAATTCATTTTGCCATGTACGATACTTACTTTATAATTTGGGAGAGGAAATCGTTTTGTAATTGCTTCAAATCCTGACATTAAATTTTGATAATCTAATCGTTCTGATTCATCAATTAACGGGTAAACGATATAGACCTGTCTTCCTTTTTTAATTTCATCTTCGACAAATTGGAATACTTTAAGACGGGATGATTCAAGACGGTGAGATGTTTGAATTTCTTTTCGTCCAGGGGGCAATTCATCTATTACTGAAACATCTAAATCGCCATAAAATGTTAAAGCCAATGTCCTTGGAATCGGTGTTGCGGTCATTACCAATTGATGAGGAGGAAGAATGTTCTTTTTCCAAAGTTTAGAACGTTGTGCAACACCAAATCTATGTTGCTCATCAATAATGGCAACACCCAAATTTTTATAACGCACGACATCTTCAAGTAACGCATGTGTGCCCACTAAAATATCAATCTCACCTTGTTCTAATCGTTCATGAAGTCCTTTACGAACAGATTTTTTTGTAGCTCCGACAAGAAGCGCAATGCGGATATCCATTTTTGCCAAAAACTCTTGAATCGAAATGTAGTGTTGATTTGCCAGAATGGCAGTGGGAGCCATAATACATGCTTGATATCCATTTCCAATCGCAATGAGCATAATCATTAATGCAACAAGTGTCTTTCCACTTCCAACATCTCCTTGAAGTAGACGATTCATGTGTATTCCAGAACTTAAATCACGTCTAATTTCCTTGATCACCTTTTTTTGCGCATTTGTGAGTTCAAAAGGAATATGGTTTTCAAAAAAAGTAGTAAAGGATGTTCCTAATTTTTCAAATCGAAAACCTTTAATTTTTCGTTGTGTAATTTGTTTTCTAATTAGTAATTCCAATTGCAATAGAAATAACTCCTGAAACTTTAAGCGAAATTGCGCTTTTTTTGCATCAAGTTCTGTTTTAGGAAAGTGAATGTCGTAAATTGCCTTTTCTTTACTTATTAATCCCAATTCATTCGTAATCCATGGAGGCAAATCTTCTTCTATCTGCCCATTTATAGAAGGTAAAAAGTCTTTAATTATTCGCTCAATACCTTTGGAGTTAAAACCAGAATTTTGAAGTTTTTCTCCACTGTGATAAACAGATTGTAGCCCAACTTCAAGTGGTTTTTTATTAGAAATGAATTCAAGGTCTGGATGAGAAATATTAAAGTTTGCACCATAGCGTTTTGCTTTTCCCCAAACAATGATCTCTTCGGCTGAAGTCAATTTTGGTTTAATCCACTTAATACCTTTAAACCAAACTAAATTAATCGAACCAGACTCATCTTTAAACTTTGCTTCTAGTCTTTTCCCTCTTCCACTTCCAATCTCTTTTACTGAAACAATTCTACCTTTGAGTTGAACAGCTCCCTCATAATCTGGAACTTGGGAAACAGATTGAAATTTCGAACGATCAATATACCTGAATGGAAAGTAATAAAGCAAGTCTCCAAAATTAAAAACACCAAGCTCTTTTCTTAAAACGGCGCCTCTTTTAGGTCCTACCCCTTTTAAATATTCAATTGGAGTTGATAATAAATCAGACATTTATCATTTTTTTTGGTAACTTCGTTGTATAATTTTTGTAGCAATAATATGGTTAAAAATGTTTTGCAAGTTACGGTAATTTTTTCGATCGTTATTCTTGTTTTTGCGTTCAGTAATAATAAAGATTCTTATTACGGTGAGTATACTGAAACTAAAGTTAATGGAAATGCGGAAGGTTTTCCCGAAACAGTAGAAGATGCATTGTTAATGTTGGGAGCTGAAAAACCAAATCATTATATTCAGAAAATAGATGCCGATTCAGTTAGAATGGGAGAAGAGATGATTAAGTTCGGAGCTTTAACTGATGGGACAAACAAACGATTATCAAAATTTTTCGTTTGTACGGATTGTCATAATTTACAATTAGAAAGCGCTGACCCAGCGGATGAATCACCAGAGGCTGTTTTGGCATATGGGATGAAAAATAAATTACCTTTCCTTCCGGCATCTACCTTCTATGGAATGTATAATAAAACCAACTGGTACAATGGAGATTATAAAAAGAAATACGGGGATTTAGTTGTTCCAACAAGAGATTCATTATATAATGCAATTCAATTATGTGCCGTTCAATGTTCTCAAGGACGAAAATTAGACCATTGGGAGGTAAGAGCAATTCTTCATTATTTCAAATCAATTCAATTAAAAATAAAAGACCTAAATTTTGATCAAAGTGATTTAGATCAGTTTGGAAAATTAATGGTTAACGATAAAAAAGGAGCTCAAAAGATGCTGCGTTCAAAGTTTAATCAAATAAATGCAGCTACGTTTAGTGAAAAAGAACATGTAGAGATGGCTTCATATAAGCCGAATAAAGAAAATGGAAGATATATTTTTAATTCTGGATGCTTACATTGTCATGATGCTGAAAGAGGGATAACAAATTTTAATTTAAGTGACGATAAACTCTCACTTCGTTTTCTTCATAAAAAGAAAAATAAATACAATAATTATGCAGTTCCTCATATTGCACGTCATGGTACTTATGCTATTACCGGAAGAAGACAATACATGCCACTCTATAGTTTAGAAAAAATGAGTGATAAACAATTGCTTGATTTATTATTCTATATAGAAACTAAAGCAACTGAATAAATAAATTTCTTAATCGTAATCGAAAATAATTTAATCCATTATACCATAACTTTTATCAAATGAAGAAACTTTTACTGTTAACAATCATTGCCTTTATTGGAAACAACTTGTCTGCACAAGATTTCGTAACAGAGGCTTTTTCAGGAACTCGAGTTCTTTCAAATCATTCAATAGAATTAATCCCAAAACGTTCTTTAGAATTTATTGTTACGCATAAATTTGGAGATTTAGCAGGTGATAACGGCGGGATTCAAAATTTTTATGGATTGGATAACCTTGCAGACGTTAGAATAGCATTTGAATATGGTATTTTGGATGATTTAGATATCGGATTTGGAAGAGATAAAGGAGTTGGATTGATTTCTGGAGTAGTGGATGGATATGCCAAATACAAAATTTTAAAACAAAAAACTTCTGGGATGCCAGTAAGTCTTGTTTTTGTTAGTTCTTTAGTTTTACCATACCGTGCAGCTGTCCAAGATTCAACTTCAATAGCTTCTTACCCGAGATTTTTAAATAGATTTAGATTTACAAATCAATTATTGGTTGCGCGTAAATTTTCTGATCGATTTGTTGTTCAGGCCAATGTTGGATATAACCACAGAAATTTTGTGAATTTTAATGATGTTAATGGACTCGTATTCGCAGGAATTTCTTCTCGTTTACGTTTTACAAAAGTATTGGGAATTTTGGTTGAATATAATCATGTTTTAAATAGACCCGAAGCTATCGCAGATAATTTTCAGAATCCTTTAAGTGTTGGATTAGAAATTTTAACAGGAGGACATTCTTTTGTTTTAGGATTTTCAAACTCAAGAGCACTTAACGAAAATTTATTTATTCCCGGAACTACAGCTAATTGGCTTGATGGTCAATTTAGATTTGGATTTTCTATTAATAGAAGATTTAAATTGTAAGTAGAAAAATATTTAATCGACTAACGAAAAGCTTAAGCAATGAAGAAAATTATTTTAATAGCAACTATTGTAGGTTTGGCAACAACCTCATGCCTTAAGGATAAGACAATTGAACCAGTGGTTAGTGAATGTGCTGAAACGGTTTTATTTGAAACAGAATTACTGATTCCTGTTTTTAATATGTCTTGTGGTGTAATGGGGTGCCATGATAATGCAAGTGCGGCAGCTGGATTGATTTTAGAGACACATGGACAGATTTCTGATGAATCTGATCGAATTCAAATTGCAATCAATCATGATCCTGGAGCAGCACCTATGCCACTTGGAAGTCCAAAATTAGCAGATAGTCTAATTCAAAAATTTGAATGTTGGATTGAGCAAGGGAAATTGGATAACTAATAAAACTATCCGATAAAATTTAATAAACTTTAATATGAAAAAACTTCTTCTTTTAGTTCCTGTTGTAGGACTTATTGGTTATTCATTCTTTTCAGAGAGTGAAAAAATTTCAAAATACCATAATGACGGCATTGATGGTATAAATTTTTCGGGAAATCCACCAGCAGGTTATACTGGTGCTCCTGGAGATAATGGAGTGTGTAATGAATGTCATACAGGGAGTGTTATGTCAGCAGATGGAGTTGTTGTTTTTACTGTTTCAGGAGGACCTAACTACGAACCTGGTGTAACTTATCCAATTACAATTTCGACTGCTGGAGGCCCAAAAAATGGATTCCAAATGACAATATTGGATGACGCAGATAATGTTGCTGGTACTTTTGAAGTGGGACCAAATACGAGTCTTGCAAGTACTTTAGGTAGAAACTATATTCGTCACTCATCTTCTTTAGGGCTTAATTCTTGGACATTTAACTGGACTGCACCAACTGGTGATCCAGGAAACTTGACTGCTTATTATTCTGTTGTTAAAGCAAATAATGCAGGGGGTTCTTCAGGAGATGATATTTTCATGGGAAGTACTCCAATTCCTCAAGTAGGAGCAAGTGGTATTGAAGAAAATGAATTAGACCAAGCGTATAATGTATTTTTTAATCGAGAAAACAGAACACTTAATTTAAATTACTCTTTATTAAAAGATGCAAGAGTTGTTTTAAATGTTCAAGACTTAAGCGGAAGATTAGTAGAGTATTTTGATTTTGGAAATCAAAGTTCTGGAGACTACAATGAAATTTTACCACTTTCGAAAGTTGACAAAGAAGGAATCTATTTAGTTTCATTATTTGTAGACAATCAAGTATTGAATAGAAAAGTATCGCTAAGATAAGATACATTCATGAAAATTAGTGAAAAGCGGGTATTTGAAAAAGTATCCGCTTTTTTAGTGGACAAAATCTGAAAATTGATCGATTGGATAAGGATAATTCGGATTATATTTACTGCACAAATTAAATGATATGAATTCTATTTCTTCCTACGATTTTAAAAACAAAAGAGCACTTATCCGTGTTGATTTTAATGTTCCTCTAAATAAAGAAACGTTAGAAGTCACTGATGCAACAAGAATTATTGCGGCGATTCCTACAATTAAATGTGTTATAGAAGGGGGAGGTTCTGTTGTGTTAATGTCACATTTAGGACGCCCTAAAAATGTTCCTGAATCAAAATTTTCACTCAAAAATATAATTGGAGAGATAGAAAAATTGCTAAAACAAGAAGTACAGTTTGCTTCAGATTGTATCGGAGAAAGAGCATTTGAAAAATCAAGAAATTTAAATCCCGGTGAGATTTTACTTTTAGAAAATTTACGTTTTCATCAACGTGAAAAGAAGGGAGGTGAAGATTTTGCAGAACTATTATCGAAACATGGAGATGTTTATATTAATGATGCCTTTGGAACTGCTCATAGAGCACATGCTTCAACCACAGTTGTTGCGCAATTCTTTCCAGAAAATAAAATGTTCGGATATTTAATTGAAAAGGAAATTGAAAGCGTTGATAAAGTTTTAAATTCAGATAAAAAACCATTGGTAGCAATCGTTGGTGGAGCAAAAGTTTCTTCAAAAATCACGATTATTACAAAACTATTAGATAAAGTAAATAGTCTAATTATTGGAGGAGGAATGGCATATACCTTCGCAAAAGTAATGGGTGGAGATGTTGGTAACTCTTTGGTTGAAGAAGATTATTTTGATACGGCAAGAGAAATCATTGAAAAAGCAAAAGCTAAAGGAGTAAGTCTATTTATTCCAATAGACTCCATTGTTGCGGATGAATTTTCGGATAATGCAAATATTTCAAATAAGCCTACAAGTCAAATACCTTCTGGTTGGATGGGATTAGATATTGGGGAAGAAGCTATTTCGGCATTTAAACGTGAGATTTTAGATGCAAAATTGATCCTTTGGAATGGACCAATGGGGGTTTTTGAAATGGAAAAATTTCAGAATGGGACTAAAGAAATTGCTTTGGCTGTTGCAGAAGCTACCAAGGGAGGAGCTTTTACACTTGTCGGAGGAGGAGATAGTGTTGCCGCTGTAAATAAATTTGAACTAGGAAGTAAAGTTAGTCATGTTTCAACCGGTGGAGGGGCTATGTTAGAGTACCTCGAAGGAAAAGAACTTCCAGGAATCGCTGCGATTTTACATTAGAAAAATATGGATACAGAATCACTACACAAATTATTTTTATCTTCAGATGGAATAACAACGGATACACGCAACCTTAAAAAGAGTGCAATCTTTTTTGCTTTAAAGGGAGATAGTTTTAATGGGAATGATTTTGCTATTGAGGCCATTCAAGCTGGTTGTTCTTACGCTATAGTTGATGAAGACGTTAATGCAAGTAATAACGAGAGAATAATTAAAGTTGATAATGTTTTAGTGGCACTTCAAAACCTTGCAAATTATCATAGAAACCAGTTTAACATTCCAATAATTGGAATTACTGGAAGTAATGGTAAAACAACTACGAAAGAATTAGCTGGAGCCGTTCTTTTAGAAAATTATAATGTTCTTGTCACAAAAGGGAATTTGAATAATCACCTTGGGGTTCCATTTACCTTGTTGCGTTTAAACAAGAGTCATGAAATTGCAATTATAGAAATGGGTGCGAACAAACCCGGAGATATTAAAGAGCTTGCAGATATTGCTAATCCAACACATGGAATTATTAGTAATATTGGAGCTGCTCATATTGAAGGATTTGGCTCGTTGCAAGGAGTGATAAAAACAAAGGGAGAACTTTATGATTCAATTAGCGAAAAAGAAGGACATCTTTTTTTGAATAATGAAGACGAAACACTTAATGCGATTGTGCCTAAAAGCACCACGTTGTTTACATATGGAGAGAAAGGTGGAAATATAAAAGGAGAATTATTAGATCAAAACCCATTTGTTCGCTTCAAATGGGAGGCAGTTAATTATAAGTCTCCCATTCTAGAAACACAGTTGATTGGGAAATATAATTTCACAAACTTTCTATCAGCCATTGCAATCGGTGTTTATTTTAATGTTGATAATGATAAGATCAACAAAGCAATAGAGGGCTATAAACCTTCAAACAATCGATCACAAATAACTAAAACGGCTAAAAATACCTTAATTGTTGATTGTTATAATGCCAATGCTACAAGTATGAAAGCTGCATTAGATAGTTTTGCAGAAATGAAAGGTGAAAATAAATTGGCAATTCTAGGAGATATGTTAGAACTGGGAGATATTTCTGCGGAAGAACATCAAAAAATTATTGCTTTCTTAGAAAAGAATCAAATGGATGCTCTTTTAGTGGGTACAGAAATGAGTAAGACAACCACTTCACTAAAGAAATACCCAAATTGGAAGGCATTATTAGAGAAAGAAGAAATTTCCGAAATTTCAGATTCCATTATTTTACTAAAAGGATCAAGAAACATTAAATTGGAAGAATTAATTCCTCATTTCTCATAATTCATCACAAAAAAAGCCGATTCATTATGAATCGGCCTAATTTATTTTTTTCTTGAAGAAGAATTAATCTTTCAAAATGCCCCTAGAAATTACAATTTTTTGAATCTCAGAAGTTCCTTCATAAATTTGAGTGATTTTTGCATCTCTCATCATTCTTTCAACATGGTATTCTCTAACATAACCATACCCACCATGAATTTGAACAGCTTCCGTTGTAACAAATTGAGCGATTTCGGAAGAATATAATTTAGCCATTGAAGCGGCTTCTGTATAATCTTCACCTTGGTCCTTAAGAGACGCAGCATTTAAACACATCAAACGTGCAGCATGAACTTGAGTAGCCATATCTGCCAATTTAAACGCAATTCCTTGATGCTTGTTAATTTCTTTACCAAAAGTTTGTCTTTCCTTAGAATAAGCAACCGCAAGGTCCAGTGCTCCTGAAGCAATTCCCATAGCTTGAGAAGCGATTCCTATACGACCTCCTCCTAAAGTTTTCATAGCAAACTTAAAACCGAATCCTTCATCTCCAATTCGATTTTCTTTAGGGACTTTTACGTCGTTAAAGATTAATGTATGCGTATCAGATCCTCTAATTCCCATTTTATCCTCTTTTTCACCGACTATAAAACCTTCCATTCCTCTTTCAACAACAATAGCATTAATTCCTCTATGCCCTTTTTCTTTATCTGTTTGAGCGATAACTATATATATAGAAGCAGAACTACCATTTGTGATCCAATTTTTTGTACCATTTAACAAATAATGATCTCCTTTATCTTCAGCTGTTGTTCTCTGTGAAGTTGCATCCGATCCTGCTTCTGGTTCAGATAAACAGAATGCTCCAATTTTTTCACCTCTTGCAATTGGCGCTAAAAACTTTTGTTTTTGTTCTTCCGTTCCAAAAGTTTCAAGTCCCCAACAAACCAATGAATTACATACAGACATGCAAACAGACATTGAAGCATCAACTTTAGAAATTTCTTCCATTGCCAGAACATAAGAAACAGTATCCATACCGCCTCCACCGTACTTAGGGTCAACCATCATTCCTAAAAAACCAAGCTCACCTAATTGCTTTGCTTCTTCAACAGGAAATTTAGCATGAATATCTCTCTCGATAACACCTGGTTTTAGCACGTTTTGTGCAAAATCTCTCGCAGCATCTCTAACTGCCAATTGTTCTTCCGTAAACTTAAAATCCATTAACTTTGACTTTGAATTAAATATAATATATCATCCTAACAATTCTATGAGTAGATTTGTTTTGGATGTACAAATTTAGCAAATATTTAGCAACATTTTAATGTCGTTTTAAAGAATGAAAAATACACGTGTAATTGGTCTTATGTCAGGTACTTCACTAGATGGCTTGGATATTTGTTATGTTGTTTTTTCTGAAAACAATGAAAAATGGACTACAACAGAAGTAATTACAAGAACGATTAAATATTCAATTGATTGGGAAGAAAAACTAGCAAGTGCTTTTTATGCTGATACCAAAGACATTGATCTGTTAAATTTAAGTTACGGAAAATTAATTGCGAAAAACGTAAATGACTTTATTCATGAAAATAACCTTGCTGGAAAAGTTGATTTTATAGCTTCTCATGGGCATACAATTTTCCATCAACCAGATCAAGGAATTACATTGCAAATTGGAGATGGACAAATCATTGCTGATGAAACAAAACTCGAAGTCATTAGTGATTTTAGGAGTCTAGACGTTTCTTTAGGTGGGCAAGGGGCACCACTAGTTCCTGTAGGAGACGAACTGTTGTTTTCTGCTTATGACGCTTGCCTTAATTTAGGCGGTTTTGCCAATATAAGTTACAATAAAAAACCTTCAAGGTCTGCCTTTGATATAAGCCCTTGTAATTTGCCTTTAAACAAAGTAATGCAAAGTTTTTTTCAAAAACCATTTGATTCTAATGGAGAAAATGCAGCTAAAGGAAAAGTAAATGAGGATCTCCTTAAGATATTAAATAATTTAAGTTATTATAAAAAAGAGGCACCAAAATCATTGGGTGTTGAATGGTTAAATGAAGTTTTTTATCCAATTTTAGATAGGAATAAAAAAATAACTCCTGAAAATTTATTACGTACCGTTTTAGAACATGAAACCGATCAGATTTCAAGGGTGATAAACAAATTAAATCTAAAAACAGTGTTGATTACCGGAGGAGGAGTTTGGAATAAGTTTTTTATCAACCGTTTAACAATGAAAACTTCTTCAAAAATTGTGATTCCATCACCTGAGATTGTTGACTTTAAAGAGGCTTTAATTTTTGCTTTCCTTGGAGTATTGAGAATCAATGGGGCTATCAATACCTATAAATCTGTTACGGGAGCAAAAAAAGATTCCAGTGGAGGTGTTTTGACCTTTCCAAGATCGCTTGAATGATTAAATTATAAAAGTCCTCCATTCGTTCAGGAAAGTAAAAATCTTTTTTAATTTTGCTTTCTAAAAAAAACGCTTTTCATGTTAAAATTATTGAAGAAATTTGAAAATAAACAACCTGAAATTGTTTTCGAATGGAAAGATTCACAAACAGAAGCCGAAGGGTGGGTTGTTATTAATTCTTTAAGGGGAGGTGCAGCAGGTGGAGGAACACGAATGCGAAGTGGTTTAGATAAGCGAGAAGTTGAATCGCTGGCTAAAACAATGGAAATTAAGTTTACTGTGGCAGGTCCTCAAATTGGTGGAGCGAAATCAGGGATAAATTTTGACCCAAGAGATGAACGAAAAGAAGGCGTTTTAAGAAGATGGTATTCAGCTGTAACTCCACTTCTTAAATATTACTACGGAACTGGTGGTGATCTTAATGTAGATGAAATTCATGAAGTAATTCCGTTTACTGAAGATTGCGGTGTCTGGCACCCCCAAGAGGGGGTCTTTAATGGACATTTTCAACCGCGAGAAGCGCAAAAAATAAATCGAATAGGACAACTTAGACAAGGTGTTTTAAAAGTGATCGAAGATGATCAATACTCACCAAATGTCGCTCGGAAATACGTTGTAGCTGATATGATTACAGGTTTTGGTGTGAGTGAATCTATTTTTCATCATTATAACATTTGGAATGAACAAATTGCTGGAAAAAAAGTAATTGTTCAAGGATGGGGAAACGTAGGTTCTGCAGCAGCTTATTATTTATCGCAGCATGGAGCTAAAATTGTTGGGATTATTGATCGAGTAGGAGGCTTAATCAATTCAGATGGCTTTTCGTTAGAGGAAATTCGTCAACTTTTCTTAGATAAAAATGGAAATGAGCTAAACGCCCCTAATTTATCGCCTTATGATGAGGTTAATGCTAAAATTTGGGATGTTGAGGCTGACGTTTTTATTCCTTGTGCTGGTTCTAGGATGATTACACAAGATCAAGTAGAAAGAATGATTAATGCTGGAGTTGAGGTGATTTCTTCTGGTGCAAATGTACCTTTTGCAGATAAAGAAATCTTTTTTGGACCAATAGCGGATTTTACGGATGAAAAAATCGCCGTTATTCCAGATTTTATTTCCAATTGCGGAATGGCAAGAGTATTCGCTTACTTAATGAGTTCCGATTTAGATAAACTAACAGATAATGGCATTTTTAAAGATACTTCTGATACTATTTTAGAAGCACTTAAAGGAGCATATACAAAAAACCCAAGCAAAACAAATATCGCAAAGACGGCTTTCGAAATTGCGCTTAACAAACTGATTTAATTAAAGATTATGGGAATTGAATACATAATGATTATCGTATTTGTAGTCGGATACTTAGCGATAGCACTTGAACACAATATTAAAGTAGATAAGGCGGCTTCGGCGCTTTTGATTGGTATGATTTGTTGGGGATTATACGCACTTTGGCCTTCTGAACATCTAAAAGTAGATACCGAAAAAAGTGTTGCTGAATTAATTCATGAAGATGGACTCAGAGATAGAAATGAAGCTTTTGTTGATTATCTAGAGCATGAAGAAGAGGAATATGAGGAAGAAGTTCTGAAAAACCCAACGCTATATGCTGGGCACGAAACAATTCCTGTTGAAGAGACAGAAGAATACGTTCATCATTTCGTAGAACATGGACTTGCTCATCATTTATTTGATATTGCAGGGATTTTATTCTTCTTGCTTGGAGCAATGACAATTGTCGAATTGATTGATGCCTATGATGGTTTTTCAGTGATTACAGATCGAATTAGTACTTCAAGTAAAGTGAAATTGCTTTGGGTTATTTGTGTGTTAACCTTCTTCATGTCCGCCGCGCTCGATAATTTAACAACATCAATTGTGATGATTTCTGTAATTCGTAAATTGATTAGCGATAAACAAGTTAGATGGCTTTTTGGTGGATTTATAATTATTGCGGCAAATGCAGGAGGTGCTTGGTCACCAATTGGAGATGTTACAACAACTATGTTATGGAATAACGGACAACTTCCAGATTCAACAGTGATTATTGTCAATTTAATTATTCCATCATTAGTTGCAATGATTGTTCCATTAGCAATAGCGTCTTTCTTCGTTAAGGGAACAGTTACTCGACCAGAAAAAATTGATAACATGGGGCATGAGCATGCAACTCCTGAAAAATGGGAAAAGAATTTTGTATTCGCCCTTGGGTTAGCAGGATTGTTATTTGTTCCGGTATTTAAAACCGCAACACATCTTCCTCCTTTTACGGGGATGATGCTCAGCTTAGGTCTTTTATGGATGGTTACAGAATTATTAAGTATCAAAAAAGATAGCGAGCATAAAAAAGGACTTTCTGTTGTTTCAGTACTTCAAAAGATTGATACAGCGAGTGTCCTATTCTTTTTAGGAATATTAATGGCTGTAGCCGCATTACAAGAAGTTGGACATTTAGCTCAAGTAGCTCAATTTTTAGATACAACATTTGATCAGAACATGTACTCAATAAATGTGTCCATTGGATTATTGTCGGCAGTTGTTGATAATGTTCCTTTAGTTGCAGCTGCACAAGGAATGTATCCAGTTGGAGTTGATCAATTCGCCGAAAACGGAATGTTCTGGCAATTTTTAGCGTATTGTGCAGGGACAGGAGGAAGTGCCCTTATCATTGGTTCAGCTGCAGGAGTAGCTGTAATGGGATTAGAAAAAATTAGTTTTGGATGGTATATCAAAAGAATTAGTCTTTACGCGATAATAGGTTATTTTGCTGGAGCAGTAACTTATTACCTGATATACGGAATGTAACAAATAAAAACTTAGTACGTTAATAAATTAAAAGAAACTGACTATGAGCATCTTCGCTTTATTATTACAAGGAGTTAATCCTATAGAATCAGATACGACTGGAACTGGAGCAGCAGTTACCGATATGACAAAGGATATTCCTGTTTGGGATTTAGTTATTGATGGTGGATGGGCAATGATTCCATTGGCAATTCTTTCAATTATGACGATTTACATTTTTGTAGAGCGTTTTCTTTCCATTAATAAATCGTTAAAGGATGAAAAAGATTTTATGGTGCGCGTAAAAGATTATTTAGTAGAAGGTAAAGTAGATGCCGCACGTGATCTTTGTGCACAAACAAACAATCCAGCGGCAAGAATGGTTGAAAAAGGAATATCTCGAATAGGAAAACCTATGAGAGATATTGTAAGTTCTATTGAAAACGTAGGAAAACTTGAAATTTATCAATTAGAGAAAAGGTTAAGTTTTTTAGCTACAACAGCTGGTGTTGCGCCTATGATTGGATTTCTTGGAACAACACTAGGGATGGTAAAAACATTCCATGCACTAAAATTTGAAACGAATCTGGAAATATCTACAATTTCAGGAGGAATTATGGAAGCAATGGTTACAACTGTTGCAGGATTAGTTGTTGGAATTATAGCGTATAGTGCTTATAATTATTTAGTGGCCAAAGTTGATAAAGTAATTCATACAATGGAAGGAGCTTCCATTGAATTTTTAGATTTATTGAACGAACCGGGTTAATGGTTGTATACTAAACTAAACACATGAATTTAGGAAGAAGAAATAGAGTTAAAGCAGAAGGAGGAATGTCTTCAATGACTGACCTTGTATTCTTAATGTTGATTTTCTTCATTATTATGAGTACAATGGCAGAACCTGGTGTTCCGGTTGATTTGCCAAGTGGAAGTGTAAGTACACCAGTTAATAAACCTGTCCTAAACGTTGGAGTTTCTGAAGATAATCAATACATGTTGGCAGAGGATCCGGATATATTGTACACTTATGATGAAATTGAGCCAATCTTGATGGCAAAAATGGAAGAGGATTTTGAAAATGATAAGATCAAAATTTCTGGAGATAGAAATGCCGATTATGAATTTGTTTTTAAACTGATTGCGTTATCAAAGCAAAATAAATGGAAACCAATTCTTGTATTTCAGTAGTTTAAATTTTTAAGGATAGGATATGATGGAGTTGATTAAAAAATTAAAAGAGGAAGATCATAGAAGAGCATTGTATGCTTCACTAGTATTTATTATGCTCATGATTTTATTTTTTTTATTGGTTAGTCTTGAAGAACCCGATCCTCCAATAAAACCTGAAATTGTTGAAATTGAGATGCCAGACGTTGAAATTGAAGAAGGATCTCAGGCAGCTGGAGGAAGTGATGCAGAACAAGAAGCATCTTCACCAACTCCTACCGAACAAGTAGAAGAACCAGCAAGAGAAATTCCGACACAAGAAGAAGAGACGGTTGATGTTGTAAGTAATAACGGTACAGCCGATAATAATAATTCAGAAGCAAGCGAACCCCAACCGGATGAAACATTTGGCTTTCCTGGAGGAGGTTCAGGGAGTGGAAATGGAAATGGAACCAGTTTTGGAAATGGAGATGGTGTTGGCGGAGATGGAGCAGGAAACTCACCCGGAAATGGAACTTACAATCCAAATAGAAAAGTAACAAAACCACCAAGTTTTAATTCAAATGCACAAGAAGAAGGAAGAGTAGCGTTAGACATTTGGGTAGACGAAAATGGAAACGTTATTAAAACAAGATTTAAAGAATCTAAGTCTACTACAGGAAGTCAATATTTAATTGGTTTAGCAGTTAAAGCTGCGAAAACAATGCGCTACGATAAGAAAAAAGGCTCACTTTCTGAGCATGTAGGGTATAAAGTCTTTGAGTTTAGTAAATCATAATGACGTATCAAGAAATTGTTGATTGGCTGTTCAAACAAATTCCCAATTATCAAAAACAAGGCGGACAGGCCTATAAACCAGGATTAGATACAATAAAAGAGTTGTTGAATATTACTGGAAATCCGCATGATAGAATTAAAACAATTCATATCGCAGGAACAAATGGGAAAGGTTCCGTAGCACATGTTTTAACAGCTATTTTTCAATCAAACGATTATAAAGTTGGACTTTTTACTAGTCCACATATCAATGATTTTAGAGAACGAATTAAAATTAATGGTGCTCCGGTAGGTGAAGAAAATGTTGTTCGTTTTTTTGAAAAGTATCAAAATCAGTTTAAGGAGTTAAAACCAAGTTTTTTTGAAATCACAACCGCATTGGCCTTTCATATTTTTGAAGAAGAAAAATGTGATATTTGTATTATTGAAACGGGGTTGGGAGGAAGGTTGGATTCTACAAATGTTATTCTTCCTGTGCTTTCTATTATTACAAATATTGCCATGGACCATATGGCTTTCTTAGGAAATTCTATAGGTGAAATAGCAAAAGAAAAAGCCGGGATAATTAAAGATGGAATACCTCTCGTCGTGGGGGATGCCAATAACGATGCAATTGAAGTTTTTGAATCAATTTCAAATCAAAGAAACAGTAAAATTTACTTTAGTGCGGATGAAAGCGAGAAAATTTATAATACCGATTTGATAGGTTCTTATCAACAACGAAATATCAATACAGCAATGTGTGCAGTAAAGGTGTTAGATAAGCAGGGATGGAATTTAAAAGCAAAGAATAATCTAATTGCACTGAAAAGTATAGCATATTTAACAGGGTTTCAAGGAAGGCTCCAAGAGGTCAGTAAAGTTCCAAGAATAATTGTAGATGCAGGGCATAATGAAGCAGGTATTCAAACGCTATTTCATGAAATAAATCAACTGATTTTTAGTCAATTATATATTGTTTATGCAGCAGCTAATGACAAAGATTTGGATAAGATTTTTACTCATTTTCCAAAAGATACACAATATATTTTTACTGAGTTTAATGGCAAACGATCTGTTAAAATGACCGTATTGGCTGAAAATGCAAGAAACGAAAATTTATCTTATGTATGTATACAGGATGCTGTTGAAGCACTTAATCATGCAAAAAGCAAAACAAATTTGGATGATTTGATCGTTGTTTGCGGAAGTTTTTACCTTTTGGAAAAAATAATTTAATTTTTTTTTAAAAATCTATTGTCATAAGAGAAAAGCTACTTATATTTGCACCCGCATTGCAGCTATAGCTTTAGCAAATGTCAAATGCGAAAGAGGGCTCTTAGCTCAGTTGGTTCAGAGCACCTGCCTTACAAGCAGGGGGTCACTGGTTCGAATCCAGTAGGGCCCACAAAGCCATCCACCATAGGCGGATGGCTTTTTTTGTGCACCATATTTTGTCGAAGTTTAACCTTCTTTATTTGAACTAATCATAGAAAATCAGTTATCCAATTGATTATTGTATAATAACTGTTAGGTCGATTTATGATTGATAAAATAAAAACGCCACATAACATATGCTACGTGGCGTTTCATTTTTACTAAAAAATGTTCTTAAGGATAAATGGAATTGTTCATGTTTCCATTTGAGGATCGAAATTCATAAAGTTCAAAAATTTGAATATTAATCACAGGATCAACACGCATTGTTTTAAACAATGAAATATCGTAAGTAACCTCTACGTAAAATCCATATAGTTTATATAAAGAAATTAAGTAAAGATCCCCAGAAATCCGTCTTGTTAAAAAGAAACCATCCTTTTCAACAAATTGAATTTTAGATTTTAAATTAAACAGGCAAAACTCTTCTCTTGTCAATTCCATCTTCGCGTTTTTTTCCGATTGTAATTGTTCCTATCGCTTCCATAGTATAATTATCTTTTATTTGCATGTAGGCTGAAGATTTTAAAATTTCAGCCCCAAAATGTCTTTTTTCCATAGTTGATGTGTATCCTAAATTAATGTTTTTATATCCTAAATCATTTGCTCGTTTAAGAACTTGCCAAAGCATTTGGCGATAGCTACCAAATTCATAATTGAAATCATAATCAATTCCAACCATTGCAAATGAGTAATTATCGGAACCTTTGTAACAGAAACCAACAGCAACTGGGTCAGCTGAAATGCTATCGTCTTTTAAAGATAATGATAATATTTCCCATTGACTATCATTTGCAATATTTTTAAAAAATTCAAAAGGTAAGGTAAATGTGTTTATTTCTAGACTTTTACGCTTAACATTTAAATATAAGTTATAAAACTTTTTAACCTCTTCTTCCGAAGCATTTGTTACAGTTTGTATATTAAATAAGTCAATTTTTCTTAGTACGTTTCTTCTAAAATGACCTCTTTTTTTATTGGTTAAAGTTTTATAATATTCAGCTTGATTACTCCAATTCATGTCTGCAATTCTACAATTGTCTGGCATTTCATATTTAATAAAACTGTTGTTCATGAAGTAATCATCCAATTTCGAATTCTTTTCAGGTAAATCACGAATTATTGTAGTTGAAATTTTATGTTCTTCTTGGAGATCATTAATTTTTCTAACAAGCATGTCCAATGCCTCTTTCCAATGAGTAGAGTTTTCATCTAAGTATAAATGATTTCCCTCAGTTACTGGAGAACCAATTGAAAGTGTTTTGGATGTCATGAATGAAGGATTTTTTAAACGCATTTGTTCTACCTCTTCTGAAATACTTTTATCTGAAAGCATATCATCCTTTGAAATCGAAACAGTCAAAAATGTTGCTAATACAACTTTTTGTTCCGAGTCCCGCACAATGAAATATTCAAAATTCCAGTTTTGGTAATCCTTTTCATTATTTCGGAAAGAATTTTCTAATAGATTTAGTGCATTATGGTCAAATGCTCCACGCGAAGCAAACAACTCATTCCAAACATTAGCATTGACATTTTTGATACTATCATAAGATTCTGAACTTAGTTCTGTATGTTTGATTAATGACTGAACTTTAGTCTCAATAGCTTGCTGACTCTTCGATTTTATTTTAAAGGCTTTATATATTTCTTCAATACTCACTTTTTCTTCAATCAAAGCACTTGAAAAATGTTTTGCCATTGAAGATACCATATTTTGAATTTGTTCAAATGTATGCATTCGAGTAATTGTAAAACGAACTCCAGTATTTTTGATTGGAACAGCTGGAAATATACCCAAATTCAGAAAATGACCATCTTTTTTCATTTTATCCAAAATATTATAAGCAACCTTAGGAAAACTAACCGCAATGAAGAATATAGGAGACTTTTTTTCAGCAAGATTTGGAAGATTATATTTTTCAAGTAACATATTTGTATACTTGATGTTTTCATTTAAATCCTCCTGATATTCTTGAATTTTTCCAGATAAATGTAAATCTGCAACACAATTAGCAGCACCCAATGCACTAGGTTGCATAGGACCAGAAGTGATCAATGGACCTCCACAATTTCGAACCAAAGAGGCTATCTCTTCATTTGGAAATATTAAGGCTCCACCTCCTGTCGCAAATGCTTTTGCAAATGAAGTCGCAACAATCATTCTTTCATGTATTTTTCTTTCAGATAAAACATAGCCTTGGCCATTTGATCCAAAACAACTCATTCCATGTGCATCATCAACATAAAAATTGAACTCTTTGTGTTTATCTAATAAAGTATATATTTCATCAAGAGGAGCTGTGTCTCCGTACATTGAATAGATTCCATCAGCCATGTACCAAATTTTTCGGTATTTAGATTTTAATTCTATAATTTTTGCTTCCAGTAAATCCATTCGATTGTGTCGTATTAGTTCAACATGCGTATTTTTTGCTTTAACTAAATTGACAGCTGTTTGTACAGAATTATGCACTTGATGATCCAGAATAACAGCATCCTCTGTAGAGACTAAAATGGGTATGGCAGCAATATGCCCAAGGGTAGTTGTTGGAGTAACTATTGTAGGTGCATTAAATATACATTTTAATTTCTTTTCAAGTTGTTGGTAGTAACGGGGAGAAACGTAGGCTCTAGACGAAGAGAATTGTGTTCCGTAAGAATCAATAGCGGATTTAGCTGCTGATCTTACTTCTTCGTTAAATTCTAATCCTAAATAACTGCAAGATCCAAAATTAATTAGCTCTTGATCATCTATAGTGATTACATTTTTAGTTAAGACTTTATCTTGTGTATCTCTTTGAATGATACCACTTTTTCTTGCGTGATTTAAGATTTGATCTACGGTTTTAATAAATTTGTTTTGACTCATTATAATTAGTTTAAGTTTGTAATGAGACAAAATTCAAGTTTATATAGTGTATATACAACATATAAAAGACTTACAAAACAAATAAGTTAAGTAGAAACACTTAGGTATTATACCTTAGGTCTTTAGCATTATAAAATCAATTTAAATGTGGAATATAGATCAATAAGATTATTTTTTTTTGTAATTTTCAGAAATCTATAGCATGAATTCGGATCAATATAAAGGGAAATTTTACGAACTTGACTTTCAAGAAGGAGTTCTTTTTGTTGATTATATTGACGGGCCAATTACGCTTGATGTAGCTAAAGAATTGGTCGTAAATAGGCTTAAACTTGTTGATTCTAAACCTGTTCCTGTATTGGTGGATGTTGTCAATGTAAATGGCATAGAAAGAGAAGCTCGGAATTATTTATCATCTGAAGAAGGAGTACAAGGTCTAATTGCTGGAGCAATTGTTACCAATTCGGTTTTTACAAGACATATGGCCAACTTCTTTATGAAAATATCATTCAGTAAATCCAAGATGCCTGCAAGGATGTTCGCAAACAAAAAGGATGCTTTAAAATGGTTAAAGCAATTTAATGACGCTAAGTAGTTTTATTAAAATTCAAATGCGCATTACTTCAATTGATTTTGATAACGATTAATTAAAGTCTAATTATTTTTTAAATACCGTTGTTTTTTGTTTATTTGTATAACCCTCCTCGCTAAACTGATAAACATCAATGCAAAAATCACAAATTGACGAAATTAGCGATTTACTTTTGTCTTATTCGGCAGGAGATTATCATGTCAAAGGAGAAATTTCGGAAAATTTTGATGAAATTGATATGATAATCTCCGGCATAAATATGCTTGGAGAAGAATTGCGATCTACAAATGTTTCAAAAGAATATTTCAGTAGTATTTTTAATACCGTTACGGATCTTGTAATGGTTGTAAATGATGAAGGAATCTTGCTAGATGTTAATCAGGCTGTAGTTAACCTTAGCAATTATGACCAGGAAACGTTATTAGATAATTTTTATTTAAAACAGTTGGGAAATCCTGTAATTGATTTATTTAAAAAAATCAAACGTAATTTAAAAGAACAAAAATCAAATTATATTTTTGAATCAGAATTATTGACTCAAAAGAAAGAAATTATATTCGGTTTGTTTACCTGTTCTAAAATTTTTGACCGATTTGATAAATTCATTGGCTATTTAGTTAGTGTTAAGGATATTACAGCTCAAAAAGAAAACGAAAAACTAATTTTAAAAACGATTATTTCTACACAAAGTACTGAGCAAAGAAGAGTTGCGGACGATCTTCATGATTCTTTAGGGCAAGAGTTATCAATGGCTCAGTTGATGTTGTCTAATTTGAATCGATTTCAAAATGAAGATCAAGAGTATTACAATTTAATAGAGTTGTGCAATGAAATTCTAGAAACTTCAATTAGACATTTAAGAGAAATTTGTTTCGATTTAATGCCAAATGTTTTGGTAAAAGGAGGGATTGAATTGGCAATAGAAACTTTGGTTGGTAAACTTAAAAATTTGGACAAAATAAATGTTAATTTTGTTAGTACAGAAAAATTCCCTAGATTATCATCTGAATTAGAGATAGTTATATATAGGATTGTGCAGGAGTTTATAAATAATATGATTAAACATGCCAAAGCTGAAAATTTAAATATTAATTTAATCGAACATGATAAAAGCGTTGAAATAATATTGGCAGAAGATGGGGTTGGTTTTGATTTGGAAAAATTAAACAATATTGGAGATAATAGAGGAATTAGTAATATTAGAACGAAAGTTCTTGCTTATAATGGTAAGTATGACCTTAGAAGCAAAATTGGTAAAGGAACTGAACTCTTGGTAGAGTTTCCCAAAATAGAAAAAGATGAATAAAATTAAAATCTTAATTGCTGATGACCATAAACTTGTAAGAACGGGAATCCGTTATACACTAACAGGTGGAGAAAATGCGACACTTATTGATAGAATAGATGAAGTTGTAAATGGTAAAGAAGCAGTAGAGCGAGCGAAGATATTTACTTACGATATCATTTTGATGGATATTAATATGCCCGAACTAGATGGTATTAAAGCCACTGCTCAAATTTTGAAAGAAAATTCTGAGGCAAAAATTATTGCATTATCTATGCATAGTGATGATTATGAAATAAGAAGTATGATTAAGGCAGGGGCAAAAGGATACTTATTGAAAAATACTGGATCAGAAGTTTTAGGAGAAGCCATTAAGACAATTTTAGATGGCGGAAAATATTACAGCAATGAAGTTGCACTTAAACTAATGGAACCTTATACAGGAGATTTGTCTGAAAAAAGATCTCCGAGTAGAATCGATAAACGTAAAATATCTTTGACAAGAAGAGAGTTAGAAGTACTGAGATTAATTGCAAATGAATATACAAATGAGGAAATTGCTCAAAAATTTGAATTAAGTAAACGTACCATTGATTCTCACAGACAAAATATTCTGAGTAAATTACAAGTTAAAAATACTGCAGGATTGATTAAGTATGCAATACGTCTTGGATTAGTTTAATTCAAATTAGAAAAATTTCAATAAGATTGATTTTTAGGCGATTAAGAATTATTCTTGAATTTCAAATAGGTTTTAACGCGTAATTTTTTACCGTGAAATACGTTTTTAATCTGTTGTTTATTAAGGTTTAAAAAGAGAATTTAGCTGAAAGTAAAATAACCTAGTTAGAATTTAATTTCAAATTCTTTTAACTATTTAAACCAAAGCTGTTGAAATCTACCGTAATTATTATCCAAAGTAGTAATGGAGTTAATAAGTCTTCTATAATTCGAACAATTAGTCAGATTTTAATTGGATTAAATAAGAAGACAGTTGTTAATCTAGGTGAACTAGGCTCAAGTGATAATATTAGTTCTGTTGTTGAAATAGGCCAATTGAAAATTGGCGTTATTAGCGAAAGTGAAAGATCGAGTAGTGCCTTGAATGGTTTAAAAGGATTAATTTCAAAAGCGTGTGATATTATTTTGTGTGCTGTCCATTCAGAGTTAGAATATATTGACCTTATGATAAGTTTAGGGAAGGATAATAATTATAGTACACTTATAATGGAAAGTAATTGGTCTTCTAAATTAGAAGTTAACTTTTTAAAAGAAGAGCAAGTTCAGCAAATTATTGCGATTATCGATTCAATCGAGAGAAGTAAATAATATAATTACCCTCCAATGGATATCATTGAACGGTTTCCAGAAAAAATGTCTTTTCCATCATTGCTTTCAAAAGAGTTTATTCCTGCTCGATTTAATTTTTTTCGATTGATATTATCAATGATCAATTGATCTATAGGTTCTTTTAATCTTAATGCGTTGAGTAAATCGGTCTCGTCAGAAGAGAAGAGACAATTTTTTAATTTCCCATCAGCAGTTAAACGAATTCTATTACAGCCGTCGCAAAAAGGATTTGTTAACGTGCTGATTATGCCAAAATTACCTTTATGGTCTCTTACTTGAAAGTTTTTAGCGGTATCATTTCGGTGCCCTTTAAGTTGTTTTATATTCGATTTTCCAAATGTGTTTTCAGCTGACAACATAATTTGATCAAAAGATACTTTTCGAGACCAATCCCAGCGATTTCCTTGAAAAGGCATAAATTCAATGAATCGAATACCGATTGGGTCGTGTTCTGTAAGGCGAATGAAATCATCTATTTCTTCTTCATTTTCGTTCTTCATTAAAACAACGTTTAGCTTGACAATAAATCCTTCTCGTATTGCTAAATTTATATTTTCCCTAATCCGTTTGAAATCTTTTCGCCTAGAAATCCGATTGAAACGTGCTTCATTAAGCGAATCAAGGCTTATGTTTATTCGGTTAAGTTTTGCCTTTTTCAAGTCATCAATATACTTGTCAAGAAGGGCAGCATTAGTAGTTATTGCTAGTTCAACAGGAAGTTGAGATAAGTCGGATAAAATGCCTGAAAAATTCTTTTTAATTAGCGGTTCACCACCAGTTAAGCGAATTTTTTTTATTCCAAAAGAGACAAATTTTTCAGCTATTTGAAGCAGTTCTTCTTGAGACATAAATTCTGCGCGATCTCTTAGCTCAATTCCTTCTTCAGGCATACAATAAGTGCAACGTAAGTTGCACCTTTCTGTTAATGAAATTCTCAGATAGTCATGCGTTCTTCCAAATTGATCTGTCAACCTTTGAATCATTTAATCGCTTTATAACAAAAATACATTAATTATGAAGTAAAATAAAAACGCCAGTACATATTATGCACTGGCGTTTTTGAAAGAATATATAATTTCTATTTTATATTATCGATTACGATTGGTAATGCTGAGAGACATTTAGAAGCTCTTCTCGACATTCTGTAAGAAACATTAACGATTTTACCATCTTCTTGAAACTCCTTCGAAAGTTCAAGTGGTTCAAGCATTAATTTTTCGTTAGCACCTTCGATCTCAAGAATGAATCCACAACCGTCAGCACTTTTATCGCGAACAATAGCCTGTTTAGTCATTGCTCCTTTTTGCGCATTTTCAATGGCTTCATCTTTCTCTTCCATTTTGTCTTCAATGGTTTCTTCAACCATTTCTTTAGAATCGTTAACGCCTTTTTCTATTTCTTTTGCATTTCCGCAACTAAAAATGAAAACAGCTAATCCAATAATTAAAGTAAAACGTTGCATAAATTATCTTGCTATGTATATTTTTTGAACTAGGTTCGTTTCCTTACCAGTAATACTTACAAGAAATATGCCATGGACAGAAGAAGGAATATTTACTAAATGTTGTCCTTTCGTCCAATCTAATTGTTCTTTTGCAATAAACCTACCGCTAAGATCAGTTACTTGAGCAATCAAGTTTTCATCATTTGGTAAATCTTTCCATGTTAACATGATTTCACCAGGATGTGGCTGATATGCGTTAAATTGAGCAGGTTTTTTTGATTCTTCATCAAGTCCTGAAAGTGTCCAAGAAGAGAATGAGAATATTCTTGTTCTTCTTGATTGACTTGTTCCAATATACTCTCCTGTAAACCAAAACGTAAAATCATCTTCTGGATCCATAGACATTTGAGAGTAATCACCATAACGTCCAGCTGCAGTTTGAGCAGAAACTCCCTCAACAGCAATTTGCTCTGGAACTGTCATTTCACCAAGAGGATCATCATGGAATCGCCCTGTATATCTTATTCCAGGGAAATGATCAGGTCCAGTGAATGAATATGCTAAAGCGATATTTCCTTGAATATCCATAGCTAAGTTTCCTAACCAACGACTATTTTGTGTATCAGGAGCATATGTTCCTTGTTGGTGAATTTCCCAGACACCATCATTTTTATCTCTTAATTCATACCAACGCATTCCTGCACGACCACCAACAATATTTGCTGAATGACATAACATGATAACGTTATATCCATCAAATCTTCTATATTGAGCACGATACATGAAAATTCCAGGGATAGCATCTAATCGCTGACTTGTTCCTCTTTGCGAAATGTTTTCAGAAAATCCTCCCGGAAATAAAGCATTCACAGGAGCTGTATTAATTTCTTGTTCAATACTGATACTTGACATACTTGGAACGTCGAAATTAACTTCCGCTTTAAGCACTTTAATATGATCTGTTGTCACTCCAGGAAATGCATTATCTTGAACAGCAAAGAAATAACATGGCTCATCCATATCTGGTTCAATTGGACCCTCTGCATAAGCAGGAGCTAAGCTGTTAAAAGCTAATGTGAGAGGAGGGAAGTTCATTCGAATTACTCCAGCAGTTGGATCACCAACTAGCATTTTCTCTCTGTCAAATGCGGAGAAATCTGATACAGCAGTATTCGCAGTCATGTAATATGCATTTGACCAAACTGAAAATTTAGGGTAATCAGGAAATGCTGGGTAAGCGAATTCGTAAGCATAATATGCTCCAAGAGGATCAGAAGTTTCTGATACTGCGATTAGCATACCAACAGCAGGTCCTCCAGGAGAACCATAAAATTGACTAATAAACCATCTTTCAGCAAATCTATCATACATTACAATTGGATCTCCAGAACCTGGTCTATCCCAAAGCATATTTAATGAGTAAGGCGGAGTTTCTGGTGTTCCGTCCTTTTCGTAAATACGGTAAGTACTATTTACTGCTTGGACATAATAATTTGGTCCAGCAGCCCCAGAAGGATCTGGTGGAAATGCACCAAATTGTCCATTGAAGTTTGCAAAAGTTCTGAACCCACCACTATTGTTGGTTCCATTTTCAGATTGCAAAACATCATCAACAGCATCTGGGTCTTCAATATGGTCTACAGTACTCAAATCCATGTACCTCGACTCTTTTATTGGTTTTGGTTTATCGTTTATGTAAAAAGTTTCATCATCAACAGGGGGAATTGTTTTAAGTAATTCTCTTAAAGGTGGTGTTTTGAAAAAATTGGTGTTTTGTTCGTAAACAACCTCAGGTGATTCTGTTTCAGTATCTTGCGATACTGCTGTGAAGTTAGCCAAGCCTAACACAGCAACTAGTGTAAGTGTTTTTTTCATGAAATAAATATTCTGTTTGGGCTAATTTACAAAATTTAATTGACCCATATATACTTTATTTGCTGATATTCTTGAAAGCTTAATGCTAATTTTTTAAATGTTTAGATAGAGCGAATGCGTAGTTTATTTTTTATCTTCGTTTGCTCATTATTCTCCATAAGGATGTCTTGGCCAAAAAAAAATATATTCGGACAGTACGTTTTTGTCAAAAAGATGATCATCAGGTTGTTTGGTACAATTGTGTACGCTCGTTTTAATTGGGTGCATAAACCGAAAATAAAGGGCTCTAAAGTGTTTATGCATTTGCCGGATAAAAATGTAATGATTGTTTCCAATCATCAAACATATTTTGCTGATGTTTCATTCTTTTTTCATGTAATACATTCAGCACTTGTTGGAAAAGTGGACAAAATATCATATCCAGGCTATTTACATTGTAAAAAGCACAACATTTATTATGTAGCAGCTGAAGAAACAATGAAATCTGGATTTTTACCTAAAATGTTGGCGTTATCAGGAGCGGTCACTATAAACCGATCTTGGAGAGCAAACGGTCAAAACGTTCGCAGAAAAGTAGACCGTTCTGAAACGGATAATATTGATAAAGCAATAAGTGATGGTTGGGTAATCACTTTTCCGCAAGGAACAACAACTCCCTTTGTACAGGGACGAAAAGGAACGGCGATTCTAATCAAAAAGCATAAACCAGTTGTAGTGCCGGTAGTAATAGATGGCTTCCGAAGAGCATTTGATAAAAAAGGATTGTTCAATAAGAAAAAACGAACCACTTTAAAAATGACAATTAAAGATCCATTAAAATTGGACTATGATGCAAAAGTTGAAGATATTATGGATCAGGTAATGGAAGCCATTGAACAAACTCCTTCGTACAATAAGGTGGAAGAGTCAAAAAAGAAACTCGTCAATTAGACAAATTTCTTCTTTGATACCTTACTTATTTCAATTTGACGCTAAATTAAGTGCTTTTGTTTTTTCGTGTTCTACTGAGAAAATCAATTCATATTTTTTTGTGCCTTGTGGTTTTAGTCTGTTTTTCCAAGTCAAAAATCCATTAACTTCATTGTACTCACCTTTACTTTGTGATACTAATTCTATTTCTATTTCAGAATTCCTACTAACCGGAACTTGATCCTCTACAATTATATTAAGAGTCCTTTTAGAGTGATTTTTAATCTCTATTTGATAAGCATGTGTTTTGACAATTTTCTCCCCAACAATTTTTTCTTTTACCTCATTTTTTAGTAATTGACGTTTTACAGTGAAATGAGTAGTTTTTCCTAGGCTCAAATCCATAGTGTCTCTTAATGTGGCCGCATTAATATAAGTTGTACCTAGATATGAACCTTCGTGAAAAATAGTTGCTTTTCCAGGAACAAGATTGAGTTCACCTAAATTTGTTATTTGAGCAATTAAATAGACACTTGGGTCTAATTTTGGAACAGTGTAGTAACTGTAATTTGTTTTTAGGCGAGAATTTTTTACTAAAACCATATTCTTCTGATTATCTGATTTAATCGTATAAGGCAAATCAATTACGTACTCTACGGTTATCAATTGTTCAAGAGTTGTTGTGAATTGACTTGCGTCAGCAGCATCAAAGATTAATTCTTCCGATTCATCAAAATCATCATTTATTGATTCAGTTGTAGTCGCTTCTGGTTTAACTAAACTTTCATTGTAATACCCAAGCGCTTTATCTTTTGCTGCAGACTCCTTTCTTTTGTATGATTGAGCATTGTAATAATCCAAAAACCATGGATTTAATGTGGGTTTAGTTTTATTTGCATAAGGATTGTTTGTGGAAAGATTCAAGCGTGTGTTTTCCCAATCTATTCCTGTATTTTGATAAACTTGTGCTTTGTATGTTAAATCTATGGTGCTTTTGTCTGAAGAACTTCTTAAATCATAAAGTGGAATCCAGCCAGCATTTGCAACCAGATATGTAATGCTTACTTTTCCGTTTATATTTTCTTTTGCAGAAACTGTAATTAATATTTCATGTATTGGATTTGTATTTTGATTTGGAACAAGTTGATTGTTGATGTTGTAATTGTTTAAATTAGTTAAACGTTGATTCATTCTTGTTTGCCGTCTTGTTAAAATGAGTTTGTCTCGTTCCAAAATGAGTAATTCAGCATTAATGGCATTCATTTTTTTATGATAGAATGTTAATGCGTCTTTAAGAAGTGGAATAGAATCATTGACTTTGCCAATCCCTTTTATTGTTCCGTTATTTTGAATGATTTGTTTTTCACTATTCAATACGTTTATATTGTTTTGAATTGCCATTTGCTGGTATGAAATGTCAAAAAGGGAATCTTCTAATAGGCGAATTTCTTTTATAATTTTTACAGGAATTTTGGGATTGACATTTTGATTAACAGGTTCAGGATAATTAATGTTATGTTTTGAATCTAATATGACAATATTACCAGTTGCCTGGATTTGGATTGTATTTGGATCTATTGATGGACTTATGCCACTTATTTTTAGCGTTGTAGTTCCTTTTTGAACATTAAAGTTAGCTTGACGTTTTACTTGAGCTCCTTGTTGATAAACAACAACCTTTTTGATTTTTGATTTCAAGGTGTATGATTCATTAGCATAACTTGCGAAAGCAAAAAACACACCGATTAAGAGAATTGATTTCATAATTTTTTCTGAACCGTACAACTTATCTAGAGATGAGTTCAAAAAAAAACTTCACCAGTTAATAACTGGTGAAGTTTTTGCTAAAAATATGTTAGATATATTCTATCTGTATCTTCCAAGTCCTCTAGGGCTTCCCATTCTATCCATAGCACATCTAAATCCAATTGTAGCTTCAGAATGTTCTTCATCTAAAAATCTTCTGTTTGATCCTACAATCCAATATGCTCTATCTCTCCAAGAACCTCCTTTATAAACACGGGCATTATCAGAAACTAATGTTGTTGGCCAACTTGTTCTGTCATTTGGTTTTATAGAACTACCAGTTAAATTATACTCTTCATGATCATTTTGATACATAACTAAGTCTTGGTCTCTAACACCACCGTTAATATCGTTCTTACGCTCATCATCACCAAAATAAACTGATGACTCAAAATCTCCATCTCGAGAATCTCTGTAATCTGAATTTCTATAGTTTCTTCTTCCTATGTTTTCTTCAGCAACAACTTCTCTCCATTTTAAGCGTCCAGGAGTGTTAACAATGTATTCTGAAATACCTTTTCTCATTATTGGAATAATTTCTAAAGGATATTCATTTCCTAAACCATCAGCTCTAATGAATCTTGGATCTACTCCATCAAATAACCCATCAAAAATATTTGTTTGAATTGTTTCAGAAGCCTCTAAGAAGAATTCTTGATCTGCCATCTCAATAGCGTTATCAACAACACGATTCAATTCATAAAGCAATAAAAGTTCAAGTGAATCTTTTGTTTTGTTTTTTGATAAAAACACTTGCTCCGGTGGATTGTTATAATAATCAATATCATTTCTAGAACGTACGTTTCCATTTAAACCTCCAAACAATAAAGATGTTGTGTCAGTATTTGCAGGGTTGTGCTCTTGAGCCGAAATACGTTGAAATCTTTTTCTTTCAAATTCATGTAAATATTCCTTGATTCCATGAACATCATAAATGATTTGTTCAGTTTTTACATCAATAACTCCATCATTCCCTAGAACCTTTGTCTTGAAGACATTTCCTCTAAATGGTCTGAATTCATCAAAGTCTTCATGAGACAGTGGACGATAAACATCTAAAACCCACTCAGAAACATTACCTGCCATATGGTAAAGTCCATAATCATTTGGCCAATAAGAATCAACTGGTGCAGTAACATCAGCAGCATCATTTAACGCTCCTGCAGCTCCCATATAATCACCACGACCTCTTACAAAGTTAGCTCTAATGTCTCCTTGAAATTCTTGGTCATCTTGTCTTACCCAGTGACCTGTCCAAGGATAAGTTCTTCTATTTTCAATAACACTTGGATCTTCTGGATTTGTTGTACTTCCAATTAAGCCATAGTAAGCGAATTCCCACTCTGCTTCAGTTGGTAGACGGTAACGAGGCAATAAAATTCCATCCTCCATTCGTACAATTCGTTGACCTAAATCTTTTCTTTTACCACTCCATCCTTGTTTAGGATTTAAATCACGAAGATACTGTTCTTTTTGCGGGTGATACTGATTGGCTAAATAAGCATCAGTTGTAAATGGTTCTCCTGATTGATCAGGATTTAATGTAAGAACTCCTTCACGTATTAATATAAATTCATTTACACGATCTGTTCTCCATTTACAAAAATCATTTGCTTGAGCCCAACTCACACCAACTACTGGGTAATTTTGGTAAGAAGGGTGACGTAAATAATATTCTACATATGGCTCATTATAGGCTAAAGGTGACCTCCAACATAATGTATCTGGTAAAGCGTTTTTATGAATCATAGGAAACTCTTCATAAGTACGTTTAACCCAGTATAAATATTCTAACCAGTTAAAATTAGTTACCTCGAATTGATCCATATAAAACGAAGAAACAGTTACTCTTCTTGGAATATTATTCCATTCGTAAGTAACGTCTTGCTCAGACCTCCCCATTGTAAATGTACCTCCTTCAACTAAAATCAATCCCGGACCGGTCTCTTGATCAAAGTAAGGTATTTTCTGAAACCCTCCATTTCTTGGCTCATTATAAGCCCATCCTGTTGTGTTCGATCTTTCTTGGCTACAACTAGCTAAACCTAGACCTGCTAACAACACTATAATCAGCTTTCTACCTCTCATTTTATGTGATTTAATTCTACGTTTCATTTTTAAATCTTTTTACTATAATAGTAATTCAAACAATGGTTACACTTCTTAAATTAAAAAGAAGGACACGATATCGTTCTAAATCTTTTTGGTTTCTCTTTACAACTTAAATTCA
>CAYPZN010000043.1:0-36289 GCA_964415335.1 uncultured Crocinitomix sp. | reverse complement strand
AAACGATTACGATTTTTGCTGATCCAGTAATTCCACCGTTAAATATCTTTACACCGAATGGTGATGGAAACAATGATTTATTTTCTTTCGGATTTCAAGCAATTGGAATTGCAGAATTTAATTGTGTGATTGTCAACAGATGGGGAGTTCGAGTTGCTGAATTAACTTCAATTGTAGATACGTGGGATGGAACAGATCTTAATGGAAGTCCATTAAATGATGGTGTCTATTTCTACGCTTATGAAGCAATGTCCGATAATAGCTTAAGGTTTGAAGGACAAGGAACAGTTACTATTGCAGGTGCTGAATAAAAACCTGAAGACAGACTCGAAGACTTAGTTTGAGAGTAAAATAATAATGATAAAACACCAGCAATAATTTTATTGCTGGTGTTTTTTGTTTGTAAGATCAAGATAATGGTTAAATAAAGTGAAGAAGTCCATTATAAATACTAGACCTTCACGTGTTTTACTGAGATTACAATAATGAATAAAAGCCCTTTTTCAAGAATGAAAAAGCAATGATAGGTATATTACGAACTAAAGCTAAATTGATCAAAAGATTACAACGTAAATTGCTTTGTTAACTTTAAATAATACTGGGATTATCAGTGAGATGATAAAACTAACTAGTGAACTGAATTTTAACGTTGTTGAAATTGGTCCGATTGACGTTTTGACTCACCATTGTCAAAAACTTTAGGACATCCACTTTTAGGAAGTAACCAAGCCATTTTCAAACTAAAAATTAATGGTTGATAACGACTGTTAAACCATTTATGGGAAGGATTGAAGCCATTCCAATCGACAAGCGTTAAAACAGGAGTTTGGAAAGTGGGTACAAAAAACAACCCATCTTTTACCTTGATTCCGAAACCGAAAGTATAATGCAATTGGGCTACTAGTCTTGACTGATTGCTAGAAGCCAAAGGAGAAAGATATTTACCTTCTGCTTGATTATCCTTTCCACCATAAATACGATAATCAACATTTACTCCAATGGATTGATCAATAAAGTTATACTTGCTTAACTGCCAAACATTGTGTATTCCAGCACGTGCAAACGCAGAACCAAAATTGAATGTACCACGGTCGCGTAAAGATTCTAATTCATATAATTCTTGTCCCGCAAAATGCTTCACACCTAATCCCCAATCAAAATAATGAACTGTTTTTCGGATTTTCTTAAAAAGATGTTCCATTCCACCTTCTAAATAATAACCCGGTAATCCAGTTGGGTTTAAATTATACTCTTGTCCATCATCATTTGCAGAATTACCAAGCATATATGTTAAACCTAAATTGACATGCCATCCAAGAGGCCTATAATGACTATTACTATGACTATAAATCGCATCACGTCGATTTGAACCGAAATGCTTTGAATTATTACGTTGATTGTGTCTTCTTTCAATTCCCTCGCCAATCTGCGCGTCTGAAGTTAGCGGTAGTAAATAAATAGCGAATGCAATTGATAGATATTTCATACAAATAAATTTACGACTTATTGATTAATTGTAGTATTTCTTCTTCTATTTCTTTTGAATCCCATACAGTTTCTATGTCTTCACGATCCATAATCTTTTTCATAATGGCGTCCTGTTTTTGCCCAGCAGCCAAAGCTTCAGAGTAACGAATGTTTGAAAACGAAACCTGACTATATAGTGGTAACCACTTATTTGGGTACAGTTTGCTGAATCTTTTTTCAATTTTTTTCTGCAGTAAAAATTTAGGGTCTGCAACATAATCGCGCATTACGTAGTAATTACGCACGGATAAATCTTGAAGCGCATCTCCATCTGGCTTTCGTAATTCCTGATAAGCAGCAAATACTTCTTCCCAATTTTCATTGTATTTGAGCATTAATTCGGCCATTACTGTACAATCTTCAAAACCACCATTCATTCCCTGACCATAAAATGGAACAGTTCCATGAGCAGCATCACCCATAAGTGCAAATTTTCCTTTTGTCCAAGGATAGCATCTTACTATTGATAAAGACGAAAGTGGATGATCATGCCAACTATCAATTAAATTAGGGCAAATTTCATAAAAATCAGGGAAAGTATCTTTGAAAAAAGTAATTACGGCACGATCATCTTTAAGCGTTTCAAAGGAGTTTTCTCCCTCAAAAGGCATAAAAAGTGTGCATGTAAAAGAACCATCTTCATTTGGAAGAGCAATCAACATAAATCGTCCTCGTGGCCAAATATGCAATGCATTTTTATCCAATTTATAACTACCACCCTCATTGGCTGGCAAAAGAAGTTCTTTATATCCGTCTTGGATGAATTCTTGACTATAGTTAAAGCGATCAGTTTTTTGCATTGCCTTATAACGAACGGCTGAAAAAGCACCATCACATGCAAATACAACATCAGCTTTATCTTCGATAAGTTCGCCAGTAACTGTATTTTTTAATCGTACAATTCCTGCATCCAAATCTGCACCAATGCATTTCATTTGATAAAAAATCTGAGCATTGCCCTTATTTTCTGCAATATCCATCATTTTAGCGTTCAACCCCCCTCTAGAAACAGAATAGATTGCTTCTCCTTCTTTTCCATAAGGTTGATACGTTATTTCACTATCGAGGTCATGCATTATTCTGCCATGCATAGGGATAGCAATTGAGTCAACTTCATCAGTAAGGTTAACCCCTTTTAATGCGGTCCATCCACGAACAGATAAGGCTAAGTTAATCGACTTGCCAGCAGAAATTTCAACATTCCTTATATCCGATCGTCGTTCATAAATTTTTACAGAATAACCCGCCTTAGAAAGGTAAACAGCCCATAAAGAACCAACCAATCCAGCGCCAATAATGATTGCATTTTTTTCCATTACTTATCTTTTTCTCCAATGCTTTTGAAAACGAGAATCTGCAAACATATTTTGATGCCTATTTACACGTTTTCGATTAAAAACGGCACTTATTCGCCATAAAAAAATACCGACTACAAGTATAACAAGTACTTGAGCCATTAGTTTCATCATAGGAACACTTTCGCTAGCAACACCATTTAAAAATTCGTTAACAATCTCCTTATTATACGTTTCAAACATCTTCAATAGCTTTTTCTAAACATGAGCAAAAACGATATACGTCTTCGTAAGAATTATATAGTGGGACAGGGGCAATTCGAATAACATTGGGCTCTCTCCAATCTGCTATTACTCCCATTTTAGTGATGGCATCAAACATTGATTTACCCATTCCATGTGCTAAAATAGACAATTGAGCCCCTCGTTTTTCAGGCAAATTAGGTGTAATGATTTCAAAAGAACAATTCTCCCCTTTTCTTACAGATAAATCTTTAATTAGAAACTCAAGGTAATTGGTCAAATCAATCCGTTTTTTTATTAATGCCTCCATTCCAACTTCATCAAAAATATCTAAAGAAGCCAAATGCGCAGCCATAGGTAG
Organism: uncultured Crocinitomix sp.; assembly: GCA_964415335.1. Lineage (GTDB taxonomy): Bacteria > Bacteroidota > Bacteroidia > Flavobacteriales_D > Crocinitomicaceae > Crocinitomix. The sequence continues at coordinate 32,863 of CAYPZN010000043.1, read as the reverse complement.
TATTGGAGCATTACTTAATTGCCAGCCCTCTGCTCCTTGCATTGGATTAAAATGCGGTTCCATTAAAAACCGTGTTTCTTTATCGTGTCCCCACCAACCAGCAAATCGCTTTAAATCTTTTGAATTTGCATGCCGTTCATGTACAAAGAAACCAGAAGCTCCACCAGGACTAGAATTTAAATATTTATACGAGCACCAAGCTGCAAAATCCACACCCCAATCGTTTAACCTTAGTTCGACATTACCTGCTGCATGTGCCAAGTCAAACCCAACTTTGGCTCCAGCCGAATGACCAACCTCAGTGATTTTCTTCATGTCAAAAAGCTGCCCAGTATAATAGTTTACTCCACCGACCATGACCAAAGCTAATTCGTTACCAGTTTTTTTAATTGCGGCATAAATATCTTCTTCTGAAATCAAGTGTTCTCCTTCTCTAGGGGCAACTTCTATAATCGCTTCTTCAGGGGTATAACCATGAAATCTGACTTGTGATTCCAATGCATATTGGTCTGAAGGGAAAGCTTTTTTTTCACAAATAATTTTGTAACGTGTCTGACTAGGCTGATAAAATGAAACCATCAACAAATGTAAATTGGTTGTCAAACTGTGCGTAACAACAACTTCAATTGGTTTTGCGCCGACAATTTTAGCTAACTTTTCAGTTAAAAATTCATGGTAAGAAAACCAGGGTCTTTTCGCATCAAAATGACCTTCTACGCCTAATTTTTCCCAAGCTTCAAGCTCTTCTTCAATATATTTTCGAGTTGATTTAGGTTGAAGTCCCAATGAGTTTCCAGTAAAGTAGATCGTTTCTATCCCGTTGATAACAGGAAGATGAAATTTAGATCGATATGCTTTTAATGGATCGTTAAAATCTTTTTCTTGAGCGAATTCAAGTGAAGTTTTGTATGCTACCATTGTTTATTTTAATTTTGCACTTTCAAAGATACTAACATTGGTAAATAAGCTATGATATCACGTAATAAATCTGAACAACTATTTGAAAACGCGAAAAAACTATTTCCAGGTGGAGTAAATTCTCCCGTAAGAGCTTTTAAATCAGTAGATGGAGCTCCGTTATTCATTCAAAAGGGAGATGGATGTCGCATTTGGGATGAAGATGGAAATGAGTTTATTGATTTTTGTTGTAGTTGGGGACCGCTAATTTTAGGACACAACAATGATAAGGTGCGAGAAAAAATTTCAGAAGCTCTGCAACACGGAACATCTTTTGGTGCTCCAACTGTCCTTGAAAATGAATTGGGTCAACTAATCATTGATAATAATCCTTTTATAGATAAAATTCGATTTGTTAGTTCTGGAACTGAGGCTGTGATGTCTGGAATTCGTTTAGCAAGAGGTTATACAAAACGAAATAAAATAGTAAAATTTGAAGGGTGCTATCATGGACATGTAGATTCTATGCTTGTAAAAGCAGGTTCTGGATTAGCTACTTTTGGAACATCTTCTTCAGCGGGTGTCCCAGAATCGTTTTCGCAAGAAACAATAGTTCTTCCTCTAAATGACGAGCATGCAGTTTTAGAATGTATTCGTGAACATAAAGATGATATAGCTTGTATTATAATTGAACCTATTCCAGCAAATAATGGTCTTCTTTTACAAAAGAAAACATACCTAAAATTTTTAAGAAAAGTATGTTCTGAAAACAATATTCTTCTCTTTTTTGATGAAGTAATTTCAGGATTTAGAGTGTCTTTTGCTGGAGCAGCAGAATACTATGAGATATCACCTGATATTGTTACCTATGGTAAAATTATAGGAGGAGGATTACCTGTTGGAGCCTATGGTGCATCAGATGAAATAATGAGTCACATTTCCCCTTTAGGAGATGTTTATCAAGCTGGGACGTTGAGTGGAAATCCTGTGGCTATGTCTGCCGGAATAGCGCAAATTTCTGAGTGTTTGTCAAAAGGGTTTTATGAAGATCAAGAAAAAAGAACAAAAGTATTTGTAAGTCAAATAAATGATCATGCAAAAGAAAGAGAATATCCGTTTGAAATAGTAACAATAGGGTCAATTTTTTGGTTGACTTTTGGAAACAATGATTCTATTCGATCAGCAGAACAGGTTGATGCAAATTCAATGACTGGCTTTAAAAAACTTTATGCGCAGTTATTGAATGAAGGTATTTATGTTGGTCCTTCAGGCTATGAAGTTGGTTTTATTTCAAAAGCACATTCGACCGAAATTCTAAATGAAGCAGCGAAAAAATTCTGTAGCGCGTTAGATCGTATTTTCTAGTAGACTAAGTCAAAGAAGAGGAGGGTGGGTTGCAAAATTAACAATCCATCAACAAAAAAAGAGAAATAGAGGTCGTGTTTGGTTCGTAAAGCACCTCTAACTAATGCGATTGTTAAGACTAATCCAATAGAGCTAAAAAATAAAACTTGGGAGAGTAAAATGAACAATCCGATTTGACCAATAACAAGTAGTGAAATGGCTAAATAAACTGAATTACGTTCGCCTAAGATTTGAGGAATTGTTTTTTTCTGATCTTCATCAAAATCAATATCCCTTATATCAAATGGAATAGTAAGCCCTAGTATGACAATAAATGCAATGAAGAATAATTCAACAGGAAAATGACTAGGCAATTCAAGATTGACATATGGAATGATACAACCCATCATTGACCAAACAAGAGCAATGAGAAAAATTTTTAACGAAGGAATATCCCTCAAGTTTCGATTAAACTTTCCAGGAAGCTTAATAACATAAAAAAAGGATAGAAATCCCATAAAAAAGAGCAAAAGAATAGTAATCAAAATAGAGTTCATTTTGATTAATGCATAGGTAGCTCCGAAAGAAGAAATTACCATAGAGGTTTTCACAAACAGTGCGTTTTTAATCATCCAGATAAATCGATTACTAGGAGGGTAGCGATCTTGAATTATTTTAACGTACCGCTGAAAAGTATAAGTTAGCACGGTTGAAAAGAAAGCAAAAATGACAATCCAGTAATTAACTTCATTTGCGGTAATAAAGTAAAATTGACAAGTAAATGAAGCCGCGCCTAATCCAATCCAAATATTTGAATAGGCAAAAAACTGTATTAGTAACTGAAAAAAACGCAAAGAAAATTATTTCCGAAAAATGCCATAACTAACCAAACCTAATCCAATTCCAATCAAACTTCCTTTAAGTGAAGTAAGGACCCTTTTTTGCTTTGAAACTCTATGAAACCCTCTGTAATAATCTGCATTATTCAAAAGGGTTTTTTGTAAAATTTGGTGTTCTTTAATTCTAAAACTAGGAAGTGACCAAACAACACTTAATGTGATTGGAACAAGAATAGGAGAGATTGTTGGAGAACTTTTAAAAAATCCAGGAGAAGTTTGATCTCCAATGTAATTTGGGTCATTAATTGCAGATAAAGGAAGGTAAGTATCAAACAGTGTTGCGCCATAACCTAAAACTAAACTCGACCAAAAAACGAATTTTGGCTTAAAGGTTTTTCGTGCGTCATAGCTACCCAGTGTAGCATTTCGAGCACTTTCAACAGATAAAAAATTTGTTTTATATTCTCCCCCTTCTTTATAAAGAACAGTTTCACTATTGTTTTGATGGTAAGAAAAAATGCGATAGGTTGCAATTTCTGTTGTAAATAAATTTCCTTTTTTATCCTTCTCATTAAAGGAGAGAAAATCATTTTCAACTTTCGTGATTTCACCAATAAAAGATCGTCCGTTTAGCAGGATAATCGAATCCTTAATCTCTTGAGCGATAGATTGCACAAATGAAATTGAAAAGAACAAAGTGAGAAGTACAAATTTTATTTTCATTAAGCCCAGTTAATTAGTTAGGTAAAGTTGGCGAATTATTTTGACAGGTAAATCAACCCAGTCAATATTTCATTTCAAAATAACATAAATTTATAACGTAAAGGCATAATTAGGTTAATTATCCCATAATATATGAACAAAAGTAAACGCAATGTATTTATATTTGCAAAGCGTACATAGTATTGTATAAAATAAACCATGGATTAAATGAAATTTCAAGAAAGACATGTAGGGCCAAATTCCTCCGAAAGATCAGAAATGTTGGAGGCTATTGGCGTAAAATCAATTGATGAATTAATTGATAAAACAGTACCTAATCAAATTCGATTAGAGACTCCTTTAAATTTGGAACCCGCCATGACCGAATTTGAATTTTTGGGTCATATGAAAGAAATGGGTGAAAAAAACAAAATGTTCACCAACTTTATCGGTCAAGGATATTATGGTACAATAGTGCCAAGTGTTAATCTTAGGAACATTTTTGAAAACCCAGGATGGTATACAGCTTATACGCCCTATCAAGCTGAAATTGCGCAAGGAAGGTTAGAGGCCCTTTTGAATTTTCAAACAATGGTTGCAGATTTAGCTAAAATGGATTTGGCAAATGCGTCTTTATTAGATGAAGGAACTGCTGCGGCAGAAGCTATGATCATGTTTTACAACTTGAGAAGTAGAAATCAAAAGAAGGCGGATGTAAATAAATTTTTCTTGTCTAATACCTGCTTTGAACAAACAATAGATGTTGTTTTAGGAAGAGCAAAAAATATGGGAATTGATGTTGTTTTGGATGCCCCCGAAAACTTTACATCAGATGATTCCTTTTTTGGAGCAGTAGTTCAGTACCCAGATACATTCGGAAGAGTAACAGACTTAACTGAATTTATTGAAACTGCTCATGCAAATGAGATAAAAATAGGTGTTGCAGCAGATATTATGTCCTTGGTTGTTTTAAAAGCACCTGGAGATTGCGGAGCTGATGCTGTTTTTGGAAATACGCAACGTTTTGGAGTTCCCATGGGATTTGGTGGCCCGCATGCTGCCTATTTTGCAACACGAGAAGATTATAAAAGACATATACCAGGGCGAATTATTGGAATTTCAGTTGATGCTGATGGAAACCAAGCGTTAAGAATGGCGCTTCAAACAAGAGAACAGCACATCAAAAGAGATAAGGCAACTTCGAATATTTGTACTGCTCAAGCACTGCTTGCAATAATGGCAAGTATGTATGCTGTTTATCATGGTCCTGATTACCTTAGGAAAATTGCATTAGATATGCACTTAAAGGCCGTTCATGTAGAAAATAAACTGAAAGAACTTGGGTATACTTCATTAAGTGAAAATTATTTTGATACAATTCATATTCAAACACCAAACGGCTTATCTACTAACGAACTAAGAAAAGTTGCAGAAAGAAATCAAGTTAATTTGCGATATGTTAATGAAAATCAGATAACAATAAGTGTTGATGAGTCAATAAATGATAGCGGATTGAGCAAATTATTAAATGTTTTTGCAGAAGCGGTATCAAAAAATATAACTGAAGTTAATGGTGAGTGGAACTCTGAAAATTGTCCATTGGATAAAGGATTATTACGATCAGATAAAATTTTAGATTTCCCAGTATTTTATTCACATCATTCTGAATCTAAAATGATGCGTTATATTAAAAGCCTTGAAAACAAAGATATTTCATTAGTTCATTCAATGATTGCACTTGGATCTTGTACAATGAAATTGAATGCTGCTTCAGAATTAATTCCGCTTTCTTGGCCTGAATTCGCAAACATTCATCCACATGCACCGGAGAATCAAACTGAAGGTTATCAAGAAATTTTAGCTGAATTAGCAAAAGATTTATGCGAAATAACAGGTTTTGCAGGAATGTCTATGCAGCCAAACTCTGGCGCACAAGGAGAGTATGCTGGTTTAATGGTAATTAGAGCATATCATGAGTCAAATGGAGATGATCAACGGAATATCTGTTTGATTCCATCTTCTGCGCATGGTACAAATCCTGCTTCTGCCGTTATGGCTGGAATGAAAGTAGTTGTTACAAAATGTGATGACGAAGGAAATATAGATTTAGCTGATTTGAAAGAAAAAGCTGAATTACATAAAGAAAACCTTGCCGCTTTAATGGTTACATACCCTTCGACACATGGTGTGTATGAAGAGTCAATTATTGAGATTACAACAATAGTGCATGAAAATGGTGGGCAGGTTTATATGGATGGTGCAAACATGAATGCACAAGTGGGACTCACAAATCCTGGAAATATTGGAGCTGATGTTTGTCATCTAAATTTACATAAAACGTTTGCAATTCCTCACGGTGGTGGTGGTCCAGGAATGGGTCCAATTGGTGTAGCAAAACACCTTGTTCCATTTTTACCTGGAAACCCAAACGCGAATCCTGCAGATGCGAATAAAGCGATTCGCTCTATTTCTGCAGCAAAATATGGAAGTGCTTTAGTTTCGTTAATTTCATACGGATACATTAAAATGCTAGGAGCTGAAGGAGTTAAAGATTCTACTGAAGTTGCTATTTTAAATGCAAATTATTTACGTGTAAAATTAGCGGAACATTACCCAATTTTATATAGAGGTAAAAATGGAACTGTGGCACATGAGATGATTGCAGATTGCCGTGAATTTAAAAGAACGGCTGGTGTTGAAGTAGCGGATATTGCAAAACGATTAATTGATTATGGATTCCATGCTCCAACAGTTTCATTTCCGGTAGCAGGAACTCTAATGATAGAGCCTACAGAAAGTGAAGATAAAGAAGAATTAGATCGATTTATCACAGCTATGATTCAAATCCGAAAGGAAATTGAAGATATTGCTACTCAGGGATTGGATCAGCAAAATAATTTATTACATAATGCTCCACACACGGCTGCAAGTTTGATTTCGGACAATTGGAATTATCCGTATTCAAGACAAGAAGCAGGTTATCCAGTAAGTTATTTAGAGTCATCAAAGTATTTTGCTCCCGTTAGACGTGTCGATAATGCGTATGGTGATAGAAACTTAGTATGTAGCTGTTTACCAATTGAAACTTATCTAGAAACAACAGTATAATCAATCGATTTGGGGTTTCAATAAGACACTTTCTTTTATTTTGGATAATCTTTAACGATTTACTAAATTTACGAGAATATTAAAATAATAATTCATGAAAAAAATTTACACTTTAGTCGGAGGACTCCTGTTGGCAGGAGTTTCTTTTGGGCAAACACCATATATCACAAATGATTATATATATGCTCCAGATGACAAACATGCTCCGCAAGCAATTTCTACAATTGATGGTAGAGAAATAGAAGGTTCTTCTGATAGAGTAACATTCTATGAGGAGAATTTTGATGGCGGATTTGGCGGATGGATTTCTGAAATTCAAACTGGACCAGTGGGATTCAAATTGACAGATACAGGTCACGAAAATGACCCAATGAATACGTTTCAAATTCCAGTTATAGCAACTTCTACGCCTACACAATGGGTGTTGATAGATTCTGATGGTGATGGAATAAACTATGATACAGATGAAGCAGCTACATTAGTTTCACCAATGATTGACTTATCTAGTTCTATTGGTTCTTTCGTAGCGCTAAATTTCGATCAGTTTTATGCTGAATGGCAACCTGTTGAATCTGATGACCATTGTTATGTAGGTGTATCAACAGATGCTGGAGTAACTTGGTCAGAAATCGAAATTAACGAAGGCGTAGGTCGTGAAGCACGTCCAAACCCAGAAAGAATTTCTTGGGACATTAGCGACATCATTGCAGGATTTGAATCTACTGTATGGCTTCGTTTCCGTTGGGATGGAGCTTGGAACTATGGATGGCAAATTGATAATGTATCAGTCGAAGACATTAACGGATCTGATGTTTCTATTGTAGATACATATAGAGCCATAGATGCTGGAATTGTATATTCTCAAATTGCAGAAGCTCAAGCAAGACCAATTGCGTTAGGAGCGATCATCAAAAACATTGGTCACTTTGATCAAACAAATGTTGGTTTTAACTATACAATTACAAGCCCAGGCGGAACTGAAGTAGCGTCAGGAACTGTTGATGCTTCTATTCCTACATTGACTAATGGTCAACAAGACACAGTTTTTGCAATAACTGGTTATACACCTGATGAACTTGGAAACTATACAATTGAGTGGACTGCTATTGCAGATGACACAGATGAAGACTTAGCTAATAATGAAGTTACTGATGCACATTTTGAATTAACTGAATTTACAACTGCATTAGATTATGATGAAGGTCCTGTTATTGAAATTGACAACTGGCCTTTAAAAGTAGGAGAAGCTTACTTTGGAAACATAGCAACATTCCCTAACCCGGATGTAGCTACAGCTATGTTGATTAAATTAACAGATTATAATGATAATATTGGAGAAGTTGTTAAAGCTGGAATATGGGAATTCCCTGAGGGAGGAACAGAATGGTTTTTAGCTTATGATTCTGATGATTATGAAATTACTTCTGACGATTTAGATAACTGGATTACTATTGATCTTGAAACGTTTGATTTAAACCCAACTTCTACTTATTTATTTTGTGGCTACCAATACGGTTCTGCTGTACAACCATTATTTGAGAGACAAGGAGATATTGGACTAAACAATAACCAAGGTCGTGATGATGAATTTTTAGACAGAACGTTTTTTGATAGACGAGCACCATTAGTAAGAATTCGTTTAAACGAAGGTGAAGTTGGAGTTGAAGAACTAGAAGATGAAGCAGCAGAATTTTTCGCACTTTATCCGAATCCAGCAACATCAGAAATTAATGTTGGTCTTGCATTAAATAATTCAGCACAAACTGCATTAAATATTGTTGATATTTCTGGAAAAGTAATTACAACAAGAAACTTAGGAGAAGTAAATGGGACGATCCAAACGTCATTACCATTAGATGAATTAACTCCTGGAGTTTACTTTATTGAATTAGTAAATGCTGACGGAAAACAAGTAAAGAAATTTGTTAAGAGATAATCATTTTCTTAAGTCATTAAAAAAAGCCCCTTAGGTAACTAAGGGGCTTTTTACGTTTTATATATAATGGATTTCTAATTAGTTTGTGTTCTCATCACTATTGCTTGCATTGATTCTTATGTTAATTGTGTCCAGTGCAGCTTCAAAAATAGCAAACAACGAATCTGGCTTTTCAGCATAATAATCTAGATTAGTCGCAAAGCCTGCTTTTGTAATGTCATATGTTTCAAAAATTACACTTGAAGATGAATCCAACGCATCACGATAAAGGTCTACACGGGCAAATTGACGTTGAAAATGTGATTCAAGAATCTGCAAATCGACAATTAACGGAATAAGTTCTTCCTTTTCTAAAATTCCTTCAGGAATAATTTCTTCCTTTTCAGGCCCTGAAGAACACGAAAAAAATGAAAGTGCAATTATGTATAATGTTCGCTTAATTTTAGTTTTTTATTTATCAAACGTCATTCGTAACCCAGTATTGCCTTCAACGATTTTGTCATTGGCAAAAACAATATTACCATTTACAAATGTTGTGTCAATTTTGTGGCTAAAAGTAACGCCTTCAAATGGAGACCAACCGCATTTATATAAGAGTTGTTCTTTATTAACTGTTGTTGTATTATTTTGATCGACAATGATCAGATCAGCAAAGTAACCTTCTCTAATATAACCACGATTATTAATGCTAAAACAATCTGCAGGAGCGTGAGCCATTTTCTCTACGGCACGTTCTAAACTAATTTTTCCTTCCTTAACTTTTTCCAAAATTGCAAGGACAGCATGTTGAACTAAAGGACCTCCTGAAGGTGCGTTAAAATAATTGTTCTCCTTTTCTTCAATTGTATGTGGTGCATGATCAGTTGCTAAAATATCAATCCGATCATCATTTAAAGCTTCCCAAACAGCATCTTGATCTGCTTGTGTTTTCACGGCAGGATTCCATTTGATAAATGTGCCTTTTTCATCATAATCTTTTGAAGAAAACCATAAATGATGAATACAAGCTTCTGCTGTAATACGTTTTTCTTTTAATGGAAGTTTATTGTCAAATAAAGACATTTCTTTTGCCGTAGAAAGGTGTAAAACATGCAGGCGTGTATCAAATTTTTTAGCCAAATTAACTGCTAAAGAAGAGGAGAGATAACACGCCTCATCATTTCTTATTTCAGGATGATATTTGATTGGCATATCGTCCCCATATTTCTCCTTATAAAGGGCTAAGTTTTTTCTAATTGTAGCTTCGTCTTCACAATGTGTTGCAATAAGCATATCACATTTTGAAAAAATACCTGTGAGCGTTTTTTCATTATCAACTAGCATATTACCAGTTGAGGACCCCATAAAAACCTTTACACCACAAACTGTCGAAGGGTCTGTTTTTAAAACCTCTTCGATATTGTCGTTCGTTGCTCCCATGAAAAAGGAATAATTGGCAATAGCACTTTTCTCTGCAATATCATATTTATCTGCTAAAAGCGTTTGTGTTGTCGCATTTGGTTTTGTATTGGGCATCTCCATAAAGCTCGTAATTCCGCCGGCAACCGCAGCCCGAGATTCAGTATAAATATTGGCTTTATGTGTTAAACCAGGCTCTCTAAAGTGAACCTGATCATCAATCATACCCGGAAGGAGTAATTTCCCTTTTAAATCAATTACGGTTGCTGTTTCATCAGAAATTGAAGGTGCAATCTTTTTGATGCGGTTATTTTCTATAATTAAATCTGAATCGGTTTGAATTCCTTCATTAACGATTCTTGCATTTTTTAAGAGGTACTTTGCCATGAAGTATAATTTTATGCAACGAATTTAAGGCTAAAAAATCAATAGATGACAGACATAAAAAATGTTTTTCCATCATTTATCAATCAAGAAATTGATTATAATTTTAATCGTTTCATTTTCCAAACACCAAAAATTGCTTCTTTAAATATTCCTGTACTCATTTTAGAGACGCCAAATTCGCGATCAATAAAAGTGATAGGGATCTCTACAACATTAAAACCATGTTTTAAAGCTGCATATTTCATACATATTTGAAAAGCATATCCTTTAAATGTTACGGCGTCAAAATTAATTTTCTCTAGAACACGTCTGTTGTAGCATTTAAAACCAGCAGTTGTATCTTTAAGTTTGATCCACAAAATTGTTCGAACATACCATGAGGCGAAATAGGAAAGGAGTAATCTTTTCTTATCCCAATTCGCAACTTCACCTCCTTTTACATATCTCGAGCCAATGGCTAAATCAGCACCATTTTCACAAGCTTTAACAAGCCGAGTTAAATCATCAGGATTATGCGAAAAGTCAGCATCCATTTCAATTAAATGCTCGTATCCATTCTTTAATCCCCAGCGGAAACCGTGCAGATATGCTGTTCCCAAGCCTAATTTACCTTCTCGTTCTTCTATAAAAAGTTGCCCATCAAACTCATGTTGGAGTGACTTAACGATAGCTCCTGTACCATCTGGAGAGCCGTCGTCTACAACTAAAAGGTGAAAAGGTTTAGGCAACGAAAAAACCTTGCGAATCATTTTTTCAATGTTCTCCTTTTCATTATATGTCGGTATGATGACTAAATTTTTCAAGCAATTATAATAGGTACAGGTGTGCTAAGATAAGTTTTTTTTATAGAATCATTCTAGGTGTAAAACACGATATTTGCGAATTTAACGTTAATTAAGAATGCTATAATACGATACCTTTTTTCTTCATGTGAGATAAAAGAGTTGTGGTCGATTCAACTTTAGTAATTAAACGTATTATTTTTACACTATAAATGATAAGAAAATTAGGATTTATTGGCTTAGTTTTGATGTCGTTAGGGAGTTTTTCTCAAACGCAAAAAAATGTAACTTTAATAGACAATTGGACTGATTTATCGATAGAGAAAGGACAAGAAGACATTGTTTTCAATGAAGTTTGGGGATTTTCTCAAAACGGAGAAAATTATGGTGTCATAGGTTCTTCTATTGGGGCACATTTACTTAAAGTTGAAAAAAATTCCCTTGATTTTATTGGATTTGAACCCGGAAGATTTCAATCAAAATTAGTAGAGCACCGAGATTATGCAACGTATAAAAATTACCTCTACGCAGTTTGTGATGAAGGAACGAGCAGTTTGCAAATTTTTGATTTGAGTAATTTACCAAATGGATTAGAAAAGGTTTATGATGATGATACCTTTTTTCAAATTTGTCACAATATATTTATTGATACCAATCGCGCAAAACTTTATGCATGTGGTGCAAACAATATGGGAATGTTAGTCTTTGATATTTCTTCACCTGAAAACCCACTTTTGGAGTATACATTTAATGAGTTGGATTATGTTCATGATTGCTTTGTAAGAAATGATACGGCATTTTTAAATGCTGCATTGGAAGGTCTTTTTATTTATGATTTTGAACCAGAAATTCCAGTGCAGCTTGGAATTATTGATTTTTATCCAAACCAAGGATATAATCATAGTGGTTGGTTAGCTCCTTCAAGTAAAAAATATGTTTTTGCAGATGAAAATCAAGGTACAAAATTAAAATTGTGCACGTGGGAGGATGATTTGAGTAAAATATCAATAATTGAAACATTTGGGACAAGAGATTTTGAAGATTTTATTCCGCATAATATGATTGTATTGGATCAATTAGCATTTGTTTCCTATTATAATGAAGGGTTAAGAATATTTGATCTGTCAGATTTTCCTATTCGAGAAATAGGAGTTTATGATACTTTTCCAGGAAATGGAAATTTTAAGTTTAATGGAGCTTGGGGGGTTTACGTTTTTGAAAATTCAAATCAAATTTTAATTTCGGATCGGCAAAGCGGATTGTTTTTATTTTCCTTTCCAATTCAGGTTTTAAATAATCCGAAAGAAGGAACTTTCGTAACTTCTGTGCCTTTTTTAGATGAAGAGGGAATTCTTATTCCAAGAGATCACTTGAGGGAGGATAATTTGTTTTTTGCAATTCATGGTATAGATGGAAGTTCTATATATACTCAGCAGAATTTTTTAAGTTATTTGAATATTCCTTTGGAAATAACCACAGGGATATACATTTTCTCTATCTATGATGAGTTTGGAAATTTTTTAGAATCTGGAAAATTCGTTAAAGCAAACTAATTGTTCACAAAACAAGCCTTTAAATCAAAAATGAGCTGTTCATAACTCCCAAAGGTTTTCACATTTGACAGCTAAAATCTTTACAACTTTGTAGAACCACAGTCATTTTTAATGTGTGGTAATTTTAAGCAGTGTGTGATGAAGCAGTTATTCGTAATAGCAATAGTTGGATTAATGTTAAGTTGTGTACCCATTAAAAAGTACAAAGATCTTGAAGCCAATTATAAAAAGTGTCAAGAAGAAGAGCAGGATTATAAGTCCCGAGCAATTGATTATGAAAATCAGGTTAAAGAACTCAACGTACAAGTAGACTTGTTGCGATCTGGTTTGCAAGAATTACAAGCAGATACTGCAAGAATTGGAGATGAACATAGACAATTAGCAGTTGATTACAAAAAGACACTTGATCTAAACAAAGTATTGGAATCAAAGTATTCAGAACTATTATCTTCGGGATCTGCGGAAAACGCAGCATTAATTCATGACCTTGAAAAAACCCGAATTGATCTTCAAAATAAAGAAGATCGTCTGAATCGATTAGAAAAAGAATTGAATGCACGTCAACGCGTTTTAGAGCAAAAAGAAGCGCGAATTAATGAATTAGAAAGCACATTAAGAAACAAAGATGAAGCAGCATCTCTACTGAAACAAAAAATTGCTTCTGCTTTAAGAGGGTTTACAGACAAAGGAATTACTGTTGAAGAAAAAAACGGAAAAATTTATGTCAGTATGGAAGCTAAGCTATTGTTTCCATCTGGTAAAACAACAGTAAATAGTGAAGGTGAAAGCGCAATTCTAGAGCTTGCACGTGTATTAGAATCACAAATTGACATTGACATCTTAGTAGAAGGACATACGGATGCAGATGCTTTGCGGAGTAGCAGTCATCCAAAGGATAATTGGGAATTAAGTGTATTAAGATCTACTTCTGTTGTTAAAATAATGCTAGACAACAGTGAAATGGATCCAAAGCGAATTTCTGCTTCTGGACGCTCTGAATACCATCCAGTTGATCCAGATGATAAAGCAAAAAACAGACGAATAGAAATTATTATTACACCAGATTTAAGCGAATTGTTTGAGTTGATTTCTTCAGAATAGCGTGTATTGTATTTATTGATAAGGACTTTAAATACAGAAGAAATAACCAGATAATCTACAACAACAAACCAAAAACCTCTCTTGCTACCAAAGGAGAGGTTTTTTTGTTTGAGATTGATATGGTATATTATGTTTTTATAACCTGAGTGTGTTCTAATAAAAAAAGCAGTTGTAATTAAACAACCGCTTTTTTATGGTAATTTGATAAGTAGTTATTTTAACAAAGTTACATGACCTGTTTCAGTGTGAATTTCGTCAGTAGCTAATTCACCAAATTCTATTTTCCAAATATATATTCCATCCTGAGCAAGCTCATTTCCTGCTCCGTAATTACCACTCCATCCAATTTCAGAGTTAAAGGATTCAAAAATGAGTTCTCCCCAACGGTTAAAGATTGAAAGATGATAATCAAAAGGATCAAAACCACTTGTAAATACAGGTTTGAACTCGTTGTTAAATTCATCTCCATCTGGTGTAAAAGCATTTGGTACATAATAGATATTTTCATCTATCGTATTAATCGTTATTGAATGAATATCGCTGCACCCAAGTGAGTTAGAAGCTTCCAGATTAACAGTATAACTTGCCCCTGAAACATATGGGAATGTATAATCAGGGTTTGTTTCTGCGGTACTGGTTCCTAATGGATCAAATGTCCATTCGTATGTATCAGCAAAGGTCGATAAATTGGTGAAACTTATTGTTGTGAAGTCAAAACTAATGTGATCAGGAGTAAATGAGAAATCCGCAATTGGGAAAGACTCAACCTGTACATAATTTATAAAAGTAATGCTATTAACGCAATTGTCACCAGTGGTAACAGTTAAAGAAACATCATAATCTCCGGGTGTGTTGTAAATATGGTTAATTGGGCCACAATCATTTATTATTGTTCCATCCCCAAAATCCCAAGTACACGCAAAAGAAGTAGAAGAAAGGTTTGTAAAATTGACTTCATGATCAATGCATCCGATTAAATCATCTCCTTCAAATGCCACTTCTGGAAGGTCATATATTTCTACAATAACATCATCTGTTGAAACACATAAACCGTCACAGCTTTCTGCAGTAACTGTATAATTGTTTGTTCCTACTGGAGGGATAAAAGAGACATCATCAACGATACCTCCGCTCCAAGATATTACTGCATCTTCGGGATTGGTTGCACGCAGTGTAACAGAAATTCCTTCACAGCCCTCTATATCGTCACCTGCAGTTACAGATGGGAAGGTTGCATTAATGAATATTTTATGGTTAATCATAGTGACATTTCCACAATCATCAGTAATTGAATATGTACGAGTAATTGATTGATCGACACAAACAGTTCCTTCATTTGTTTCAGACACAAATGCGACAACTGGATCAGAAGAACAATTATCTGAAACACCAGTAATTACTGAAAGATCCACTGCCGGAACATCTACAGGACAACTGACAGTCAAATCGGCAGGAATTATTGCTATCGGAGGAATAGTATCATTAATTGTTATGATGTGAGCAACTTCAATACTCCCACAATCATCTGTAATAGAGTAAGTTCGTGTAATGGTTTCAGGGCATGTACCTCCATCAGAAACGTCACTTACAAGTGCTACAACAATCGTTCCTGATCCAGCTTCATCTGTTATTACTTCAGGATCGGCTAATGGAAGGTCAGCACTGCATTGAAGCATTAAAGGTTCAGGAACTGAAGCAGTAGGGACTGAGGTAGAAGGTGACACTGTAATTGTCTCAACAAGTGTGTTTTGACAGCCATTGTCATCCGTTACGGTTAAGGTTATATCATAATCTCCAGAAGCTGGAAAAACATGAGTTGGATTCATGTCTGTTGAAGTTCCTCCATCACCAAAATCCCAATCATAATCAACAATTACAGAAGAATCTACAGCAAAGGAACTATCGGTAAAGTTTACTGTTATTCCGTCGCAAGTAGAAGTAAAGTTAAAATTAGCCGTTGGCGCGTCAGGAACAGCTACGGTATGTTCAATCTGGGCGCATGTTCCTCCTTCAGTAAGTGTAAACATTGCCGTGTAATTTCCAGCTCCCAAAGTACTTAAATCAAGCGTAGCACCTGTTTCGCCAATGATTGCGATTCCATCTTCATACCATTGCCACGTACCAGACGCAATAGTGTCAACTTCAGCGGTTAAAATTAAATCACCCGCACAAAATCCACCTGTCTCGGTAATTGTTCCTTCAACAGAAGGCATGTCGTCTGTAATTAGGACTAAATCATCTAAGTAATAGTAACCTGGATCAGTAGGGTCTCCACAGGGAGGTCCCAAAGCGATAACATTAATATCTACTAATGGTGTAAAAACTATTTCTGCAATTAACCATTCTCCAACTGTCGTAAAAGTGACAGTTGATGAACCTAATTCTTCCCATGATCCAATACCCTCGGGACAGTCTGTTCCAGTCCAAGGCAAATCTCCGCAAGTGGTGGAACCAAATAGGGTAAGACTAAAAGAAGAGACGTCATCATCACCAAATGCAATGGAAACTTGAAGCGTATATTCTTCTCCTGCGAGAAAGGGAGCATCAAGACATGTTCCAATATATTCGTTTGAAAAACCAGTATTGAAAAAGCCAACGTAACCATCTCCATCAGGTAGAGGTGTGTCTGGTGCAGGAACTAGAGTTCCAAACCCTGTTGCTCCGCATAAATTCCAATAATCAGAAGTTCCTGAACCTCCTTGTGTCCAGTTGTTTACAAGGTCAGTTTCTGAAATACCTATTACTGGACAACCCGTGTTTTCTTCAAAAGAAGGGTTGGGAATGATTCCTGTAATTTCTCCTGATTCGGTACTAGCACAATCACAATCTGGATCATTCAAATCGATTAATGCGTCAGCATCATCATCTATTCCGTTAAAGCAATCTTCTTGCCCAAAACTTTGACCGCCAATTAAAAGGAAAAATAAGAAAAATAAGAGATGTTTTCTTGAAGCTTCTGATGGTCTAAATCTGTTGATAAATGTTTTCATTTTTATTAGTAGTTAAATCATGGAAATATCCAAGTTAGTAAAACAGACGGTGTCATTCAAGAGAAGGTTTCTCTAGAGTTTTAAAAGAAAAAGACAGTTATTATGTTTTCAATGAAGTTTTTTTCGAAACGAAATATGGAATAATTAAATCTTTACAAAAATTTTAAATAAAAAATGGTCTATATCCCCTGTTTTCGACAGGAACATGAATTTAAATTGAAATAAAAACAAACGAAAAATGAGGAATTCAAGGTTTAAAAAAGACAATAATTAGAGAATTTCTTCAAGCCAACGAATAAAATTGAAGTAATAAAGCGTTTTTTTAACCTCTGGATTTTCACTTTTTTGAGTCCATTCATTTACATTTTGGATGAATATGGGCTTATTGTTCTCATCTATTTTGCGAATCATTTCTTTTTTAGCAAAACTTAAAAAGGAATCTAATAAAATATTGAAAGTGTTTCTACTTTTTATATAGTGTGAAGCCGAATTTACCAAGGAATTAATCAATGAATAATTTTCGAGTTGATAATGAACACAAATGTTAATTATTCTAATGTAAATATTCATATCTCTACGAATTTTTTTAAAATCTGGGTCATTTAAAATATAATTGACCCAAAATAATGCAGTTTTATAGTCCTTCAACCCAAAATAAGCATAAGCAAAATTAAATGAAAAAATCATTCTATTATTGGGGCTTAGCCTAACTGATTTATTATCAAAATAAGCATGACATTCATTCATATATAGCTTAATTGATTTAAAGTTCCCCTCTTCTAAATCTTTGTCCATTTTGATTAAAAGTATTTTTTCATAAAAATCTTTATCAAAAGAAGCATACTTTTTTGATGAAGGTATTTTTTCTACTACTTTCATTACATAATCAAAGGTTTCGTCATATCGATCTTTCATTTGAAACTTGATAGCAGTTCCCATCAAATAAGTAACATTATTTGACCAAAACCGCATAGATGATGGAAGGTTTTGAGAAATTACCACTGCTTTTTTATGGTGATAAAAAGCTTTTTGACCATCTTCTGTGGCAAAATAATAGTAACCTTTAACAGTATGATAGTCGATTTGACAACGAACAGAATATTTCTCAACATCTCCTTTTAAAGAAGGATGTTCTATGATTTCTTTTAAAATATGATCTTCTTTGTGATTATCCTTGCTATTTTCTATTCGGTGTAAATTTATTTTTGCAATTAAAAATTGAAATTCATCAAAAAGCTGCTTGTTTTCTAATAATTTTTGATTTTGAGGATGTTGTTCATAAATATATTCACGA
Organism: uncultured Crocinitomix sp.; assembly: GCA_964415335.1. Lineage (GTDB taxonomy): Bacteria > Bacteroidota > Bacteroidia > Flavobacteriales_D > Crocinitomicaceae > Crocinitomix. The sequence continues at coordinate 14,532 of CAYPZN010000043.1, read as the reverse complement.
AGTAATTCAGGATTATTTTCTTTTAAGGCGATCTGATATTCAATTTTATCAATGCGCATTATTTGAACAAAATTATTTAATTCAATAGCCAATTTTTTTGAATTTTTCAATTTTTTTTTCGCTTGATCGTACAAGCCTTTCTCATACAAAATCCTTATATAATCCACTCTTCGACTAAGCTCATTTTCCTTATTACCTATTACTTCAATATTACGAAGTGACTTAAGAATAAGATTTCCTAATTGTAATTTTAATGCAGGGATGTTATTTTTAGAGACGGTATTGCTTAGTTTTTCTACAAGTGCCTGATGATTATAGGTCTCCATTTTGTCAATCTCTTCAAAAAGAAGCACATAATTGTTTTTTTCTGCTTTAGAATAGATACCTGCGGACAACGTAAAATTACGCTTCTCAGCTTTTGACAGAGATTTTATTAGAAAGAATAAGTGTTCAGAGTTTTTCATCACAGGATTAAGATTAAAGGTATAGATTTTACCCTACTTAGTCAATAATCTAATTGCTAATGAATAGTTTTCCTAAAGTAAAAAATGAATATTAATTATTTAATTATTAAATAGTTAATACCCAAATAAAAGTATTCCTAACCGTTAATATTGAAGTTAAACCGTTCTTCTGGTAATCATCTGTTTTAGGTTTGTATTTGGAATTCAAGTTATAAAACTCAATAATGCTTTGATTTATCCAATAAAAAAAGTCAAGTATTTTTTATACTTGACTTTTTACATAAAACGTATGTTAAACCCCTATCCTTTTAAGATTAAAAATGGCTTTGTGATCGAACGAAAACGCTTTTATAAGCTATTTTAATTTTTGTTCGATCTCTCTATAAGTACCATCTCTTCCTGGGCTTGCAGATATACCTCCTCCAGGTTTTCCGCCATGCATTTTATATTTTATCCTAAAAGAAGTTACACTTGGGTCTTTGTAGACGGTAATGTCTCCGCCATCTCCGCCGTTATAATAACCATTATCATCACCTCCACCTCCACCGTAAGTGTGTATTTCAATATTTTCACTTGGGTCGATCGAAAAGTCAATGGGACCATCTATGTGGGCCGCATTGGTTGTGAGATGTACACGTAAAACAGGTTTTCCTGTAACGGCATGGTTTTCCTGCCAAATTTCTATCTCTACATCACTTCCATCATCTCCAGAAGACCTACTTCTATATCTTCCAAACAATGGAAAACCTGCGCCTGTATTATAATCTAAAGGCATTCTTTTTTCTGCAGTAATAGTTTTGTCGTATTTTAATGCTGCTTTAATTACTATTTCATCTCCCGGGATAAATCCCTTTGTTATTTTATTCTCAAAATCTCTAGGAGTATCTGTAATGATATAATCATCAATAAACCCTCCTTCATCTGTGTTAATTTTTGTTCCGTCTTCAAGAGTTGCTTCAATGGAATAATCGTAAGCTACAAAATGTCCATTAACTGGAGGCAAACTTGAAATGACTTTAATTGATTTTACTTTTTTGTCGTGCAAACCAAACTTTGCTTTTCTTTCTGCTGCATCTTTCTCTGCTTGAATTCGTCTTTTTTCAGTAGCAGCTGCAACATCTCCATCAATTAAACCTTGTGTATACGCATTATAATATTGTATTTCTGCCGTCATTTTTTGAACAGATTGTTTGGCACCATATAAATACCTTATAAAGACTTCATCATTGCTATTAAGTTGATAAACGGCAATGTTTTCTTCATTCATATAAAGCGCCCCTGGAGTGCTTCTAAAGCTCTTAATTTTATCAGAATCAGCAGCTTTTATTGGAGCATATTTCCAATCTCCAATTTCTACAAATTTAAATTCATCCCCTTCTTTAATGAATTTTATTTCTACCGTTTTATAATCTGCAGAAAAGACGGCATCATTTCTTGTGTAACTTTTTACTTTTTTGCCTTCCCAATCTTCTAAATAAGTCATCATGTCTGGAAATTCTTTCCCTTCATATTCGGAAGAATAATCTTTATTGTCTATACCATAGACTGACTCTGTTGTAGATTTAACTTTTTCTCCAGCCTCTTTTAATTTTTCTTTCCATTTTTGTCCATATGCTAAACATGTTAATCCTGTGAAAAGCATAGAAATTAGTACTCGTTTCATATTTTTTTTTGGTGAAGTTATTGCAATCGTTTTACGTATAAGAAGAAAACTTAACTAATGACTTTTTTTCTAAACAAATGACAAAAACGGCTCTTAAGGATAATACATCTAGCATGAAATTTATAATGTTTTTCGTTGTTTCAAAAAGGCTGAAATTGGTTTTATTTGGATGTTGAAATATTGATGAAGAGCGTGAGTATAAGTGGGATTTCTCTAACGAAAAGGTGTTTTAAATCATTTAAACGAATTAAAATCAGCTAAATAATTCCTTTAATGTAGGTTTGCTTTGGCGAGATACTTTTGCTTTAATTTCATTACTTAAAATAACATCTAAGGTTGATTTAGAATATTTTTTTAAATGTGTTTTATTGATGAGCCAAGAACGGTGAATACGAATTAAATCAGTACATTTTTCCAATTCTATTTCTACCACTTTGATATTCTTTGAAAGTGTTACACTCTTTTTATTTGTCATATGAAGCAATGTGTAAGAGCGTTGAGCTTCAAAAGCAATGATATCACTGATAATAACAGAGTGAGTATATCCTCGATCAGTATAAGAATACTTTAACTCAGACTTTTTCATGTCATCATAAAGTGAGAAGAGTTTTTCTTCGTACGACTTAGATAATTTTTGTTCTTTAGCACGACGTACAGCTGATTTCAATCGCTCAATCTCGACAGGTTTCAGCAGATAATCCAGCGCAGAAACTTCAAACGCTTTAATTGCATATTTGTCATATGCCGTAACAAAAATGATGTTAAAATCAATTTGATCAAAAAAATCGAGAATCTCATATCCTGAGTATTGTGGCATTTCCACATCTAAAAAAACAATATCCGGTTTATCCATTCGAATGTGATCTACAGCTGTTTCTAAATTTTTAAAACTTGCTACGATATCAATTTCTGGGCAGTAAGACTTTATTAACTCTTGTAGGAGTTCTCGTGCACTTGATTCGTCATCTACTATGATTGCCTTTAGATTCACGTACTAAATTTCTACATTTTTAATTAGTTGAGGACAAACCCTTCACCAAGATATATATTTTCTTGACCAGCGACAGGTTGTTCTGTTCATTGAATAGGAATTTTTAAACGCACTCTTGTAACTGTAGCTAAATTCTTATTTGGATTAAAATCTTCATATTCATAGCCAATGTCTGTATGGTAAGATTCACGCAAAATTCTAAAACGATTATCTAAAGCATTTAATGCGAATGACTTGTGTGTGCCTCGTTGTCGCTCCCTAATGCGTTTAGATTGCTCACGCCCAATTCCATTGTCCTCAATAAGGCAGATTAATGTTGTTTCGGTTATTTCAAGCATTAATTTCAGCCTTTTTTCACCTTCTTTATGCAATAATCCGTGTAAAAGAGCATTTTCAATAAAAGGTTGAATTAACATAGGTGGAATTCGCACATCTCGAAAATTCTTTTTCTCAATCGTATAATCAAAGTCTTCTTTAAAGCGCAATTTTTCTAATTCTAAATAAACTTCGAGTAGATTCATTTCGTGAACAACCGAAATTGTTTCTTGTTCTGAATACTCCAAAGTTCTGCGGACTAAGTTCGCAAATTGGGTGATATATTTGTAGGCTTCTTCTTTATTTCCACGAATTACAAGGTGTTGTATGGAATTGAGCGCATTAAAAATAAAATGAGGATTCATTTGTGATTGTAGTGCTGTCATTTTTGAAGCATTTAGCTCATTCATGTGTCTTGAATGTTCAGCCTGTTTTTTTAATTTCCTTCGGTAAAAAAGAACGATAAAACTTAGTAAAATAATTACTATTAAAGGGTAAAACCACCAACGCATCCAAATTGCCGGTTTGATTAAGAAATGAATGTATTTAATAGGAGATACTCCATTACGATAATGCAATCGAATTTCTAAATCATATTCTCCCAAAGTTAAATTATTCAATTCCAATTCTCCTTGTTTTGCTGAAATGCTTTTCCAATTACTTTGATTAATTCGATATTCATAATAGGCCTCACCTATTCTCAAAATATCGCGATAATTTAAAAAAACACGAAGTGACCGGTCATTATGAGATAGCTCAAAATCTTTTTCTACGGCATGTTTGTTTCTTGTCGTGAGTATAGAATCAATGTGGAAATTTATAGGTTCCTCTTTTACATTTATATCGGCAAGATTAATGGCATAAATCTTATGTTTTTCCTGAATCCAAATCTTGTCATTCGTTAAAGCAAAATCGTTGATTAAATTTGAAGTTAGTCCTTCCTTAAACCCTAAATATTTCATATCTCCTGTTGGTAATTGCGCAATCTGAATTCCCTTGTCAGTTTGAATGAAAATCTCGTTATTTAAGACATCAATTTTCTCAATATAGCTTGCATTTACTGTATTTTGACTGAGACTTCCTTGAAATTTACCATCTTTATAAAAAAGAAGTCCTTGATTAGGAGTTGCAACGATAAGTTGTTTGTTCCACATTAGTATATCAGTACAACGAATACTCTCTCCCTTTGCCGTTAATTTGGAAACTGTTCCTTGCGGTGTCATTTTAAATAGATCTTCGTCATTTGCAAAATAAATGGTCTCTGTATCCTCATCAACGGTAATTCGATTGAATCGGCGTTCTCCGTATACTTGGTAAATGAAAGGTGAAACAGTGTGATCTTTCTTGAAGTATGCAGGTAATACAGACTTATTAGGATTGTTTGCAATAAATTTAATACCATTATTTGTTGCAGCATAAATTCCTTTTTGAGTTGGATATGCATCTTTGCACCTGCTCAGTCCAAATAAATTAGGTATTACGTCTGTGAAAAATGGTTTCTTTGTGAAATTATATTTATATGGATTGGAAACAATGAAATCAATATTTGTATTAACGGAAAGTTCTTCTTTAAACGTATGCCCATCAAATTTTAAAACTTTCCCTTCCCTGGTAGATAAATAGGCTGTATTATCAGGAAGTACGTCAAAGTCAGAAATTAGATTATTTGTAGTGTATTGAAGTGAATTCGTTTTTGGAACGACGATAACTCCTTCGCCAAAAGTACCTAAAAAAAGTGTTCCTTGATTATCAAGAAATACGGTAGAAATGAATGTGTTTGGAAAGATTGAAGCAGATGTTATGAGGGTGTCGTTTTGTGAAGAAAAAATACGATATCCTTTACTTTCATGTAAGCCAATTATCGCATTATCTAATTGATGAAAACGTTCTATCCCATTTGGTTTAATATCAACATGTGGGAGCTCATCAATTCCGCCAAAACTCATTCTTTCTGATAAAAATATTGTGTCATTTCCAATATTGAAACGATCAATTTTTGAATTTAGATGAAGTGATTCGTCGTCATTCCATTTCATTGATGTTAGTTTTGAGGATGATACTTTTCCTGAAGCATATGAGATAACATAAAATAGTTTTTCATGCATGCCAATAGAACTAATGGTTCCGTCTTGTGATTGATTTACTTTATAAAATATAGGATCAGGCCAATCATCAGGATTCACTTTTGGATCGAATAAAACTGTTGTTTTTCGAGATTTATCAACTTTTATAATACGCTTACCAAAAATGATTAAATCCTCATTTGGATCAATAAAATAATAAAATTCATTGCACTTATCTTTATCAGATAACTCATAGTACAATTCAATTGCATTGTCATTAATTTTAAAAATTTGATTTTTTAGATTTTTGCAATAAATCACACCTTTTTGGCTCATTTTTAAATCAAAAAATGAATTTGATCGTTGTTCGGGTAGTGTCGGAAATTTATTAAACCCTTCTTTTTCTTTGCTATATCCGTATTTCCAAACCCCTTTATTTGTGGTAACAATTAATTCGTGTTTTTTGGAATAGATTATTCCATATACATCTGTATTTGCAAATTGCTCTTTTCCTAAAGAGATGTGATTTGGGACCTGGGAAAAACCAAATAAATTTGCACAAATTAGGACAACCAGTATGTAAATCTTAGGCATATTTCAAACATACGATAAAAGCGATAATTTCGTACTGAATTTAACTTCAATCAATTTAAACACTAACTTTTCAAGGGAAAATCATATTCAAGAACGATTAATTTTAACCTCCAATTGATAAAGCTATATTTCTTTTTTAACAGTCTTCAAAGAAACTTAACGAGTGACATTTTTCTTTTACGAAAAGAATATTTTGAAAATGTTTTTATTAGTATTAAGGCGCTGCTATCGAATATTTCCGTTAATGTAAGGCAACCAGATTCGACTTATATTATCTGTGTAAGGAATAATAAAAGTGCAAAAAAACTATTTAATAATACTTCTGCTATTAATTATTAGTAGCATCATCATTTAAAAAGCTCAAAAAATCATTGGTGTCTATTCTAAGTAACAATCTTTTCTCTCCACTCTCTTCAATGGTGGGGCTGCGGTGCACAATTGCTCTTGTTCCTTCTTTGGGATAAATTGCGCCTTTTAAAAGAGCCACAGAACCTGTTGATACTTGTTGAATTTTATTTTCATTTATTACAATGTACTCATTGTCTTTGGATGAATCCAATGCACTTCGATTAATATTGTCTTCGGTAAGCCATAGCGTGCCTTGACCGCGATATGTGCAAAGCATTCGTAAATCGTTTATATCTGTATGAAATCTTCTACACATATTTGTATTTACTGTAGCCAATAGTAAACGATACGAAGACGCTTTCGTAACATTATTAAATAGGTCTAAAAGCTTTCGAATATCTTCTAATAGAGCCAAACAATCAGAAAAATGAGTGCTAAAATAGGCTTTTAAAGCAGTTTCTATTTTTTGAACATCACCACTTATTGAAAAATCAACCGACTGATTTAAAATTTGTTTTATTTCAGGTTGTAAAGCACTTATTTCACGCTCATAAATGGAGATGTTTTTATTCGCTAAATGAATTTCTGCTAAAGTACTTTCTTCATTACCTATAGAAGCATTCGTGAGTGAAAATTTTGATTCGATCATTTGTTATCAGTAATTTATGTTGCGCATGTATCTTCTTTGCAATTACAATACTTGTAATTATACAGATGAAGCAAAACTATGCTTAATGTTGGGAAATATATAAATGATTCTGGAAGTGGAATTAAAGTAAATGATTCATTGACAATCGTAAATAAGAGTACTATCCATGAACTCCAAAGTGCGATTTTCATCCATTTTTTTGTTGTGTTTTTTGTTGCAAAATAAATAGCTATAAAAGAAACTATGATGAAGAGATAATCAATCCATTTCCACCAAGAAGGGGTTGCAGAACAACAAGTAGCGGCGCATGCTTTTGCTATAAACAGAAATGGTGTGGCAATACAGTGGATCAAACAAAGGCTACTCGCAATAATCCCTAAGGTATCCGCTTTTGCTTGTTCGATTTTTAGAATATTTGACATATTTCTAGTATTTGTTTATAGATTATTCAACAATTAGTTTAATTCGATTCCTCTTACGATAAAACTTAGCAAGTTCTAAGTTTAAAATTATTAAGTCTCACAACTAATGCAACATTGTTGCAAAAATAATTAAACTCTTTATTAATGCAAAGCTGTTGTGTTTTTTTATTAAGCAAAATCAATTTATAATTCTGGCTCCGATATTTGCAAGCTGTCTTTCACAGCTTGTTCAAGAAGTGAGAATTTGCTTCCAAGTCCAATCGTTAATAATTTTGCTCCCACAGGAGGAATTCCATTAAAGGGTCGGGTATAAATTTGACCGTCAGGAGTTCGTTCAAAATATGTATATACTTCATCATTTCCAATTTGAACACAACCTTTCACACGAAGAATACTCTTAGGAAAAGCATTACAAATAGCATAGATACAATTTGAGTTGGGCAAATTTGGTAAATCAATTGAACAGGAAGCCCAGTGTGTTTTAAAATGATCAAATTCTTGTGCGCTGTTTTTAGAAGGAGTGAGTTTAGGAAGAAGTGAAACGTCAATTTCACTTACAGATATAATTTCTGCTAATGGATTCACTTTTTTTATATCCTCAGTCACAAAAAGTTTTCTCTCTTCGGAAGTATTTTCAGTATGTGTTAGTACAATTAAGGTAGATAATTGAATCTGATTTGCTTCCAGCTCATTATACTCACCTCTTTTTTGCCAGTTTTTGACATCAACAACAGAGATTTGAACAGGAGGTAGGAATCGCTTCTCTATTCCTACGCTCAAAAATCCCATTAATGAGCTGGCATCAGTTGTACCATTGGCTTCAATAAGTGTAATGCCATTCTCTCTTTCAGGAATTCTATTCACAAAATCTCTCAATACATGAATGCCATTACAACAAATACAACTGCCACTTAATGGTATAACCGATTTTTGACCTGCTTGATGCGTAAATTGTTGCGAATCAAGATACGCGTTTTCATAATCGTTGAGAATAATAAATGGTCTCCAACCATTGTCAATATAATTCGTTGTCAGGTATTTTAATAAAGTTGTTTTTCCTGCCCCTAAAAAGCCAACCATTGTAATAATCGCCTCCATATTGTTTTTTTAATTCAGACAGAACTGATCAAGCTTGAACAGTTGAGTACGTGCTTCAATAAAAATTTTATTTTGAGGGTAATAAATTAGAGCGTTTATGGTTGTATCTTCCATTAACCATTTGCTTAACACTGAACGCAACTCGTTTATTTTTTCATTTAAGTGTTTAGATATTAGTTGTAGCTCAATGTCTTCAATTTTCTGATTGAAATTAAGATTACCTAAATGATTGTTAATTATATGGTAAAAGTTATACATTCCTTTAATATCAGCACGTTTTTGATTTTTTAATGCGGCTTGAATAATGTCGTTGTCTCTAGACAATAAAAACGTTACCTCTTTGATATTTTTCGATTCAACAATCCCATTTATTTGCCCTATGGTTTCTGAATCGAGTATTACAGAATTTCCAAGAGAAGAATAAAAATAATGCTCTTGTTTGAAAGCGTGTTTAACTACGGTTTCCAGATGGTCAGTCGGGCAAATAAAATAAAGGCGATTGCTCATTGTCAAAAATTAAGGATTGTATGGAAATGATGAATGGTGTAAATCAATTTTTAACTGTCCATCAATCAATTTGTATCCAAATGTGAATTCAACTTTTGCTTCGTTTCCATCAAGGTCGGTGAAAAAATAGTTTCCCATGGCAATGGCACGGTTCTCTTCCAAAATAATTCCAGCGTTTTCAAATCTTACCTTCGTCCATGGATTAATCGCAAATCCGTCATCTTCTTGGCATGCACGATTTTCACCAGCAATAAAATAAGATAAAGCTTCAACTTTGGTAGGCCTAAATTGCTCGAATTTACATTTTGTAGGTTTGAAAAGGACCTGCCCATTTTCAAAAGAATACAACTGGTCTAAAAAATCACTTGTAAATGCTTCGCATTCTGATCTTTCATTTCTTAAAGATCCAATTTTCACTACTCCGTTTCCCCAATCATTCTGCACTTCTAATACTTGTTCTTTAGTAATCATTTTTATATTGTTAATTGTTATTTAATTCAACACATGTGCTCTTGCAACTGGCCAAGAATCTTCATACCCTGCTATCCATTTATCAGAGTCAATTTCCTTATTAGTGGCTAAACAAGCATCAAGTTCTGATCTCATTAATGCTTCGTCCATGTTTTGACCAATGAAGACAATTTCATTTTTACGGTCACCAAAAGTTTTATCCCAACCCGATTCAATTTGCTTTTGGTTTTCAATAAAATCGACATACCTAATTCTTTCCTCAAAAGGCATGCTGCACCACCAAACACCAGCACTATCGGCACATAATGAACCCCCGGCTTGGCCCCAAGACAGTGCTTGATTTGGACGTGAAGCCAACCAAAAAAGACCTTTACTTCTTATGACAGTTGTTGGAAATTTTTCTGACACATACTTCCAAAATCTCGCTGGTTCGAAAGGTTTGTTTGCACGATAAACAAAAGAAGAGATACCATATTCTTCTGTTTCAGGAGTATGCTCATCTTTATTCAACTCTTCTATCCAGCCAGCACTTTGTTCAGCCTCTTCGAAATTGAATAAACCTGTATTAAGTATTTCTTTTGGACTTACTTTACTAAAAGAAGATTCTATAATCTTGGCACTAGGATTTAACTTCTTTATTGCTGATTTCAAAACACCAAGATGTTCTTCTGAAACCAAATCTGTTTTATTAAGAACAATTACATTGGCAAATTCGACTTGATCTGTAAGTAGATTGACAATGGTTCTAAAATCATCTTCGATATCTGTCATATCCCTGTCCACTAAAGTTTCGGGACTACCAAAATCTTTGAAAAAATTGAATGAATCAACTACAGTGACCATAGTGTCCACATAGCTGAATTGAGAAAGATCGATACCATTCTCTTCATCTACAAAAGAAAAAGTTTGGGCAACAGGAACAGGTTCGCTGATACCTGTGCTTTCAATAAGTAGATAATCAAATCGGTTTTCTTTGGCCAAACGTTCCACTTCTATCATTAGATCTTCCCTAAGCGTACAGCAAATGCAACCATTGCTCATCTCAACGAGTTTTTCTTCTGTTCTTGATAACGTATTTTCGCTTTTAACAAGATCAGCATCTACGTTGACTTCGCTCATATCATTAACAATAACAGCTACTTTTAAGCCTTCTTTGTTGTGTAAAACATGATTTAGAAGTGTCGTTTTTCCTGCGCCAAGAAAGCCGCTCAAAACTGTAACAGGGAGTTTATTATTCATTTTCGACTGATATTGATTTATAAAACATTATTATATAAAACCACTCACTTTGTTATTATTGAAAAAAGTGAGTGGTTTGTTTAAATTGTAATTATTGGATGTTCAAGAAGAACGATAACTCAAAATCTGTATCTCCGTCATTTGCTCCAGAGCTTGCTGTTTTAACATCTGGTTGATGCTGTAATCTAACTGTAAAGTTGCCCCCAGTTAATTGAGTTGATGGAGTTGTCCAGTTGGTAGATAAACCAACAGAATTTCCATTCGCATCTGAATCATTATAATTTATAGGATCAGCTGCGTTATCTATATTCCCATTTCCTAAAGGGTTAGAAAATGCATCATTACTGAAACTGAAGAAAATTTGGTGTTCTTCGTCTTCCTCTAAAATCTCATTTCCGATATTTTCTCCTGGAGAATCTAGATTGTTAAAAATTTCAAATGTTAATGTATAAGTTTTACTTGTATCCAAGTTAATTTCATCCAAAATTGCAAGGTCTTCTACACCTGTTCCATCCGGATCTTGAGCTCTTGCTTCTACAATATCAGTAGCATCAGCGGTATTCGTGAAAACAAGCTTTACATCTGTGATTACTTCTAATTCATTCTCTTCTTCAGGAACAATTTCATCTGGTTTACAACTAGTCATTACAACAGCTCCAAATAGCATAGCCATTACGCTATAATTTTTCATTTTTCTCATTTTGATTTATTTATTTGATTAAAATTTTTATTTAATTGATATGTCTTTTTTATTTATGTTTAAATAAGTAACTTAAAGTGAAAAGCACATTTATTCCGGGCTCATCAGCAAAATATCTTATTTCATTCAGGTAATCACGATAGCGTGTATTGAGTATGTTTCTGGCAGTAATGCTTGCGCTTAAATTTTTATGACTAAAACTCCACGCAACATCTAATAAAAAGTAGCCATCCGGTGCATCTTTAAAGTCAAAAATTTCCGAATCGGCTGTTATTTCTACAGAACCATCTATTAAATCTTCTGGTCGAACTGTTCGAGGAGCTTGATACTGCTGAAATGTATAGCTTGGTTTAATGGTCAATTTTGAAGATTCTAACTTCCAAAACTTCTGCTGATTCCAGTTCAGTTGGTAACTTAAAGAAATAGGTGGTTGATTGATGAGTGATTCATTCTTAGTTAAGTTTTTTGAAAACAAATAACTGAATCTAAATACTCCTGAAATTTGGTTTGACCAGTCCATAGCCCAACTGTAGTCAGTTCCAATAAAGAAAGCATCCGTTTGATCAAAAAGAAAGACAGGCATTGGCCCTCTTATTGTTCCTATTACAGCGAATGGTCGATTAAAAATATAATTTTGAATATAATGTGCATACAAGGTGGTGGTATGAGCACTTTTATTCTTTTTTACATGAAGTTCGTTAATAAATTTATACCCATTTTCTGCTTTAACAGAACCATTATCCACTTTGATAACTTTATCCGTTTTTAATTTCCCTTTATCATCTGAATAATGCCTGAGTAAACCAAATGACGTTTTAAATCCATGCTGACCAAAACTATAAAGTTCTGCCATATTTGGAGTTCTCCAAGCCGTTCCTAAGTTTGTTCTAAAAGAACTATTTTCAGAAAGTTCTACAACATATCCTAATGATGCTGTTAGATTGGTGAAAGAATACTCATCTCTAAAAATATCTTGATTCGTTTCTCTTCCTCTTACATTGTTCAATTCGTGATCTAACCTTGCACCTGCTTCAATTTTACTTTTTTTAAACCTTTTGCTTTCTATCAAAAAAAGACTAAACCTATTTGTATTATAATTAGGAATAAAAGGAGTAGTACCAGTTCCTGGATTGTTATCGCTATTTTGATTAAAATACTGAAGTCCTAATAATCCATTTAATTTAAACCAATCGGGATGTTTCCATTCTAATTGATAGTCCGAAGTCAGTAAATCCAAATTAATAATAGGCTTTTCACTATTGACACGTACATCAAACTCTTTTCTTTTATTCAATTGTTTGCCTGCACGAAAAGTAAGCGTACTCTTGTCTGAATAATACCAGTTCATTTCTACTTTTCCAAAATGGTGTTGTGTAAGTTGATTAGGAGCGTTTATTGTATAGGAAAAAGGGCTAATAAATGAAGGTTCGGCAGAATTAATTGCCTTTACAAAAGCATTTCCACTGTGGGCAATCGAAGATCTTAACAATGCCAGGTTTTGATTAACGTAACTGTAATAGAATTTTAAATCTAAATTTTTGTGTTGAAATCTTGTACCAAAACCGAACGATTTTTCTTCTTTTCCGGAATTTGTTAATGAATAATCGGGTGTATGTCTATCACCAATTTTTGTGAAATTTGCATTCAAAAAATAACTCCATTTTTGATAGCCTTTACCTATTTCCAGGCCTGTATTTACACCCAATCCATTGCTCTGAAAACCTGTTCCTATTCCTGCGTAAAAAGATTCGTTTAAATATAAAGGATTAGGCTCCACTATAATAGCTCCTCCAAGTGCTTCGGCACCAAATCGAACTCCTGCAGCACCTTTTATTACAGTAATACTATTTGCTGAAGAAATATCTATTTCGGGAGCATGATCAGTACCCCAATTTTGAAAGCCATGCTTTAAGCCATTATTTAATATTAATATTCGATTTCCATATAAACCATGGATGACAGGTAGTTGGACATTTGACCCTGTCGAAGTTAATGTTACACCTTGTTCTTGTGCTAACAAAGAAGCCAAAGTTTGTGTTGGATCAGCTTTAATTTCTGACTTCTTTAAGGTTATTTGAGAAATGCTTTCGGTTCCTTCTTCTTTGATTTTTTCTGCTTCAATCAATACAGTCTCCAGTTGTTCGACACTTTTATGTAAATAAATGTGAGGTGATTTTCCATGCTGGTGGTAACTTTCACAAATGGAGTCACAATACCCAAAGCACGAAATAATTAATGTTTGGCTGTCTGTGCATAAGTTATCAAAACTAAATTTTCCTTGTAAATCTGTCATAGTAACCTTTTCTAAGCCACGAACTTTTACCTTGACATAAGGAATGGGTTTCTTAGTTTCTATATCCAATATCTCGCCTTTAACTGAATGACTACAGGTATCCGACTGTCCTAAAACGTTGAACGAAAAGGATAAGGAAAGAATTATGATAATATGTATAAGTTTCATGATTTCTCAAATCGTTGCTTTTTTTGGGTTACTAGACCTTGTAAATGCAACATTGGTGCAAATATATAGATATTTTTTAAACGCAACAATGTTGCATTAGATTTAAATTGAGGGAAATATCTTTTTATTTTAAAATGAATTGCGTGCTTAAATCAATGAATCATTTTTTATTATTGAGAAACAATATTCTATTTCAATAACAGCTTTAGGATATCTATCAGAATGAATTTTGAAAGAAATAAAATCGTAAGTAGTATCTGTCTATCTGAATTATCCGTTAAAAAAATTGATTTTCAGGAAATTTGATTACCTTATTGTGCGAAACAACCAAACAAATCAAGTTCTATCTAACAAAAAAAGCCCGATCAAAGATCGAGTTTAATTTTTCCTGTCAAGGAATAGGGGTAATGTTATATAAACTTAAAACTTCGTAATAATAAATTCCGTTCTTCTATTCTTTTGGTGAAGTTCATCAAACTTCTTTCTGTTCGAATGGATCTCCTACAAAAAGTCGGACATTAATTTAAGACTTATGCGACTTTAGTTT
>CAYPZN010000042.1:0-36438 GCA_964415335.1 uncultured Crocinitomix sp. | reverse complement strand
TGGAATAGTTTCTAAAGACAATAGAACTTCTATACATGTTTTGGAAAAAATTGGGCATGAATAAACATACTCTCCTTCACTTAAATCAATTATTCCTGTATACTGTGCATCTCCTTTTTTCACTAAAGCGGTTGTAAATGAATTTGAAACTGCAGTTGTTTTGAAATCCTTTGCCTTGTCAGCATCCGCTTGAATAACGAAACCAACTTCTTTATCAACACTTTGATTTACAATTCTAAACTGATATTTTCCCGGTTTTAAGTTTAATTCTGGAGTATTAAACTCTCCTGGAGTCTGCGTTAATTCAATCACTGTGACATGATCTTTCATCATCTCCTTTTTATCCATCATTTTTTTGTCATCTTGCGCAAAAGATGAATTTGAGAATGACAGCATTAAGGCAGTCAAAATAATAATTACGTTAAACTTTTTCATTTTTAAATAATTCCGCGTCAAAATTGACAGTACAAAGTTGCGGACAAATTGGATACTGAAAAATGAACTGTATTAAGAAATAAAGTTGAACTAGATTAACATTTATGTCAAAAGAGCAATAATCCGATAAGAAATATGCAGGAACCTACCAAAAAAAGAATTAATGTATAGGGTAGTATATCTTTTGCTTTTAAACCCGTTATACCGAGCAACGGAAGTGCCCAAAAAGGCTGAATCATATTTGTAATTTGATCACCATAAGATAGCGCCATTATCGCTTTTGGATACGAAACACCAAGTTCCTGAGCAGAAGCAATTACAATAGGTCCTTGAACAGCCCATTGTCCTCCTCCACTTGGGACAAATACATTAACTAAGCCAGCAGAAAAAAAACTGTAAATGGGAAAACTTTCAGGAGAAGAAATGGCTACAAAGGCATCCGAAATTTGATCGATCAAACCTGATCCAACCATTATTCCTAAAATCCCAAAATAAAGTGGAAATTGAAGGAGAATACCAGTAGCGCCAGAAATCGCATTATTAGCAGCAGCTAAAAAAGTTGAAATGCTCCGGTGTAAAATTAGAGCTCCTCCCAGTAAAGTGAGATTAATATAGTTTGGATTCAAAAATTTCAAACTTAATTCTTCTGGCAATAATATGGCTTTGTAAAAGGCATAGATTAGAATTAAACTTCCAATCAAGACGGAAAATAATGTGGAGTGATCTAACCGCTCTGCACCTTCCCAATTTTCGTTTTTTTCTTTTTGTACTTCAATAGGTTTTGGGAGAGATTGAAACGAAAAATTCCTTTTTCCAATAAAGAATAAGACAATTGGGATAAAAATTAACAATAAGATGGTTACAGTAATATTCATTCCGGAAAACACTGTTTCATTAATTCCTATTTGACTGGGAATTTGATCCAGGTTTATGTCGTTAATTTTTTCTACTAACCCATGAAGATTTCTGTCTTCTGCTGCTTTAATTGGTGCTGATCCAGAAATCCCGCCGTGCCAAACCATTAGCCCAACATATGCCGCGGCACCTATCAACGGATAGTTGAGAGGCTTATTCATTTTATAAAACTTCTCTCCAGCTTTACGTGCTAAAATAGCACCAAAAATTAAACCAAGTCCCCAATTGAATAAACTAACTATGATTGTAGAAAAGGTGACAATAAACGCAGTATTAGCTGTGTTTGTGCAGGGGTTGAGTAATTTTTCAATCAAAAAAGAGGTTGGTTTTGACAATGCAATGATGTGGCCTAAAATGAGCATTAGCATCATTTGAAAGGCAAAATATAACCCTCCTTTTCCATCATTCCATAATCCATTTTCCCAAAAACCTGCAATTTCTATTGTATAAGCCTCGATCCCTTTTTGCTCTGGTTTTGTGAAAACCAAAGCCAAAACAAAGGTAATTACGGTGAGCAAAATTGCTATAGTAAAGGGAGTGGGGAGCAATTTTTTATATGCTTTCGCGAACCGGCTTGAAAATGTCATTTTTATGTGATGCTATCTAGTTTAACTACTTTTTAGATTGAATTAAGGCTTCCATAAAAGCAAGTATTTTTTCAAAATCATCAACATTCTCTTGTTTTGCAAAACCTCCTGGAATGGTGTATGAAAATTCGGCTGAATTACTAAGAATTTGACCCTTTAAGACAGTATAAATCCCCGTTAATTTATGTTGCATATTGTAATCTAAAAGTTGCCTGAATTGATCTTCTTGTTTAGATTTTAATAAGAATTTTTTATCGAATTCGAAATTATCAAATTCAATGTCTTTAAAACCAATATTTTTCCCAATTTTTGAAAAAAAGTGTTCTTTAGAAATAGAGAATTCAAAATTGAATGGGGATGGGGCAAAAGAAATAGCTGTAAACATTCGTTGATTTTTTCCTGAGCCAACAATTTTTTCATGGATGCTAATCGGTAGTCCATTTCGTGTCCCATCTAAACTGCAAAGTTTGCTAATCCCTTTTTTTCTATGCGAATATGTTAGTCCCAATTTATTCGCTAATGCCATATTAAGTTCAACCTTAATACGATTTGCTTTTTTTGCATATTTTACCAATAAAACAATTCCGCCAACTAGTGCTAAAAGGATGATAATGAGAATTAATGTGTCCATAAGTTAAAGATAGATAAAAAGAGGAAACAAGTGCGAAACTTATTTTGTACTTAATTGCCAATAGCGGAAGCTTCAAGATCTTTAATTTCAATTACTTCTGCTGGTTGCATATTATCAATATGAATGGATCCTATTCGGACTCTAACTAATCTTAATGTAGGAAAACCAACTGCCGCTGTCATTTTCCGAACCTGTCTAAACTTGCCTTCTCTTAACGTAATAGAAGCCCAGCTCGTTGGACCATGGCGTTCATCTCGAATTGGTCTTCCTCTCTCTGGTAAATCAGGAGTGTCAATTTTTTTGGCCAAACATGGTTTTGTTAAATATTTTTGCCCTTGAATTCCAATTTCAACTCCTTTTTTCATTTCTTCAATGGCGTCTTGTGTTACAATACCATCCAGTTGTACGTAATATTCTTTTTCAAATTTCTGACTCAGAATATTATAACTTGCCTTTCCGTTTGTAGTTAACAATAAGATGCCTTCAGAATCTTGATCAAGTCTTCCAACAGCCATAGTTCCTTGTTCAAATGAATGCAATTCGCCAAGCAATTTTTTTTTGTTTTTGCGCTTGCCTTCGTAAATAAATTGACTCAAATAACCGTGTGGTTTGAACAGAATATAGTGTCGGTGTTGTTCCGGCATTTACTTTTTTAATAATTCACAATAGAAGTTGACCGTCACAATATTTCCGGCCCCAGAAATTTCTTCCATACCAAAAGCAATACGATCAAACACGAATTGACCTTCAAAAGCTTCAAAATCTTTATTGTTTTTATTCGTCCCATTTCCTAAATGCTTAAATGGAACGTCAATTGGATTGACAGCATCTAATAAAGTTAGTGATCCTTTTGCTACATAACCTGTATCTGTATCTTCAATTTGAGTTGATTCGAATTTAATTTCAGGATAGGCATACACATCAAAAAAATCTTCTTCAGCTAAGTGTTCATCTCTTAACTTATTTCCAGTGTTTATTGAATTTGATTCAATATTAACCGTTAAAGCAGATGATTTATAGTCTGTATCAATATTGAAATTGACAGAAAATTTTTCAAAAGCACCTTTTGTTGCCTTCAAACCCTCAACGTCGAATAGTAATTCGGCTTGTTCATTTTTACCGCTTTCAATAAAAAAATCTCCTTGAATCAATGAAAGAGATGGAACTACAGAACCAGAAGAATCGGTCGAAACTTCTTGCACGACTTCAGATTTTTCAAGCGTACTCTCATATTCGCCCCATGGAATTAGAAAAAAGGCAGCAACGGCTAAGACAAGAACAATCACTCCTGCAATAATTATTTTTTTGAGCATTTCTTTTATTTAAATGATTAAAAAAAGGTGCTTATATGAAATGAGCACCTTTATATTTTTTTTTGATCAAAATTTAGAAAGGTAAATCATCATCCCCTTCAGCAACAAATGTTTCAGCATTATCTGTTGTTGTAGCAGATCCTCCTCCAAGAGGTTCAATTTTCCAAGCGTCTAATGAATTGAAATAACGTACAACACCATCTTTAGGGTTTGTCCATTCTCTTCCTCTCAAAAAGAAAGTAACTTCAACACTATCACCAATCTTGAAATTGTTCAGTAAGTCTACTCTGTCCTGAACTGCTTGAAATGAAATTGTTTGTGCATATTGTCCAGAAGCATCTACTACGACAAATTCTCTCTTCTTAAATGAATCAGATATTTGTTGAACATCACTGATCACTTTTAGCTCTCCTTTTAAAGTGTACATAATTTTGGTTTGTTTTTTTAGTTGTTGTTAAATGAAAGAAGCGTCATCCAAGCTTCTTCCAACTTATTTTCTGTCAGTAGCGCTTTTGCTTTTTTGTGAAGCGCTAATTCTAATTGACTTTGTTCGTCTTCCAAAGAAACGAATAAATCACTTAATTCAAGCAATTTATATTCATTAACATCAGTTTCATTTGGTAAAATTTGAATTAAACCAAGATGCCCTAGGTCGTTTCCTGTTAATACAGTGGAGTTTAGTATATCTTTAGGGATGGCGTCGAATCCAATTCCGAGTGATCTCCCTGGTTTTGGAATTTCAAACATAGAATTCTTATCTGCTCTGCAGTACCAAATTCCTCCCATTCTAGCAACTAAATCAATTTTATGCTGATCAATTGTGCCGTTTTCTGCTAATACAGCTTCGTTAATATGAATTCGAGTTACTTCACAAATAACTAAGTTTCCTGCACCACCCTCTTGGCCAAGTTCTTTAATTTCATTCACTACGCATTCAAATTGAACAGGAGATTCTGCAACCCGATAAGGGCGAATAGTTTCAGAATCAAGTTGTGTTAATCCAACTTTTGAAAATTCATCAACATCAGAAGGATACATTGAACTTGCTAAGGACATTTGTTGTACAATTGCATGATTGACAATGTTAATTACAACTTCACCCACTTCCTTTACATTGTTAAAGGTATCTTTCGTTTCATTTGTTCTTCCATTACGTGCTGGAGAGAAAACTAAAATAGGAGGGTTTGCGCTGAAAACATTAAAGAAACTAAAAGGTGCTAAATTAGCATTCCCATTACTATCAATAGTACTAGCAAATGCGATTGGACGAGGTCCAATTGCACCTAATAAATAACCATGTAATTCAGAAACTTGAAGTTCTTTCGGATCAATACTTAGCATCTTACAAAGCTAATAAATATTGCTTTATACTGATGTACTTCAAATCTGAAAATTATAAAACTTCAATGCGATAAACCCCAAAAGAGTTTAAATTAATTTGAATCGTAGCGTTGAATTTCTTGAATTGCTGCTCTAAGTTCATCTAACAGTTGAGTTGTTATGTTATGATTTTCTTGATGAGCGTTTAACTCTTGTTTTAATTTAGATGTTATTTCACTAATAGCAGTGTCTGCTGTTAAAGTAGGTTTCATAGTAGGATGTTTGAGGTGTCCGTAGCTAAACATTAGACGTTAAAAAACGCCGAATAGATGTTTCATTCAAAATATTTTTCGAGTGAACTGTAACTATTCAAAGTTGAATTTAGTCATACAAACGAATAAATCAAAAATTAATACTATGAAAAGTTTATTAACCTTGTTAACAATTTCACTTTTAAGCCTGTCATCTTTTGGAAAAACAGTTGATGGAGGAGTAGATCCTGCCAAAGCAGCTTTTGAAAAGTGGTCGAAAAGCTTTATTGCCTATCCTGAAGCTTCATTAATTCAAAATGAAGAAGGAATGGTACTCGTTTCTTTTGAAATTTCATTTGAAGGAAAAATAAAAAATATGCAAATTGATAGAAGCATATCTCCAGAATTAGATAAAAAAGCAATTGAAACTGTATCTTCAATGCCTAAAGAGCATTTATATAATAACGGGTTTATTGATGGAACTCGGTTTGTTTTGCCTGTTAAATTTGTTATTAGATAGTGATCATTTTAAGGGGAAGAATTATTTTTTTAATATGGGTGTAACTTTTTAATAAAAGCATTCGTCCCACAGTTGACCTTAAGATAAAAATGACTGCAAGAGAATATAATAACTGCGTTGATAATTATGCCGATAACATTTATCGGTTTGTATTAAAGCACATCAAAAATATTGATGCAGCAAAGGATATTGTACAAGAAACATTTGCGAAGGTTTGGGTTAAAAAAGAAGGAATTGATTTCAAAAAAGCCCGATCATATTTTTTTACAACAGCACATCATACTTTGATAGATGTCGTTCGGAAAGAAAAGTATACAGATGATGTTGAAACGATAGATAAATATTATAACCAGGCTCCAATTAAAAATATGGATTTGCAAGCTCAATTACACGAAGCTTTGGATCAATTACCAGAAATCCAACGAACGGTTATTCTCTTAAGAGATTACGAAGGATATGCTTATGATGAAATTGGAGAAATAACAAGTTTAAAAGAGAGTCAAGTAAAAGTCTACATTTTTAGAGCCCGAAAAAAATTAAAAGAGATATTGGTAAGCATAGAAGCGGTATTAGATTAATGTGTGTATGGAGAAGATAGATTTAACAAATTATGAAGCGTATTTCCTTGATTATATCGAGGGAACATTGAGTGAAGAAGAAAAGCATGATCTTTATGGTTTTCTTAAGGAAAATCCAGGTTTGAAATCTGAATTAGAAAATGATTTTGACGAGGTGATTTTACTGCCAAAGTCAATTCATTTTGAAGAAAAAGAAAGTTTAAGGATTGATAAAAACAGTTTTATTATTACGCCCGGAACTGTTGAAGAAATTATGATTGCAGCTGTAGAAAATAATCTATCGGCAGAAAATTATAAAACGCTTCAAAGTTATATAGATGAAAATCAATTGGAAAAAACATTTGATTATTATAAATCCACGATTTTAAAACCAGATAATTCTATTGTATTTGAAGAGAAGGGTAAACTCAAGGTTTCAACTGGAATTGTTATTTCTTTAGCTCTTCTTGCACGGATTGGTTCCGTTGCTGCTGCAGCAATAATCTTGTTAGGGATTGGATTTAATTGGGGAAATGATGGACGATCAAACGAAGGAGTTAATGTTGCTGATAATAACTTGCCTTTTTTCGAATCGAGTGATTCAAGAAAGCAAACGGATTATAAGGTGAAATCAGATCAAAAAAATCAATTGGAACTAGCGGGAAGGTTTTCTAAATTAAAAATAGACGAAGCTCCAGAAAATTCGATTGATGTAAATTACAACAACTTTATTGCTGAAGAAACACCAGAATTAAAAGAACAATTAGTTGACAGTTCTTTTGTTGTTAAAGAAGATGTATTAAATGATGAAAACCTTGTAAAGGTTGACAAAGAAATTCAAGAAGAAAAACAGAATATTGACAAAGAAAAAGAACAAGAAGAGTCATTTGATGATGTGACTATTGTTTTGGAGAATAATGCAGGTAAAAAATTAAAAAAAGAAGAGCCATATAAAATAATTACGAATGTTGCTTCTAGTATTGTAAATCAAGAAGTTTCATTTACAAGAGAAAAAGATGTGGCTTCAAATGACTATGTAAACTATAGTTTTAAGCTTGGAAAGTTTGAATTTGAGCGAAAAAAAGGAAGGAAGTTGTAACTTATTAAAAGAACATGCGTCCCACAAATGAACAAGTAATAACGCATCAAAAAAGCGTTTTAATAAAAGAATTGAAAAGTTGATCTGCAGACAAAATTCAATCAAAGAATTAATCAACAAGAAAAATAAGAAAAGATGAAAACAAAGATACTTTTTATAATAATGTTAATTACTGGAGGTGCAGTTTTAGGACAAAATGAAGGAGAAAATGATACGACGCGATTTAAGATTGGAAACTATCAATTTATAGTTGTAGGAAGCGACACAACTGAGGTGAATGATTTAGATGAAGATGATGAAAAAGAAAAAGCAGGAAAAGATCTTACTTATTGGTCTGGTTTTGAATTAGGAGTTAATTTACCTGTAAATGGAAGTTTTCAAAATGAGTTCAATTCTCAACATTTAGAAATTGACCCGTCTCAATCTTTTGTTTACCATTTTAATTTCTTTGAAAAAAGAATTCGAATTATAGGAGATTATGTTGGCTTGGTTACAGGGTTAGGTTTTACAAACAGTAGATATGGGTTTAAAAATGAAAATTTACGATTAGGTTCAAATTCAGACTCAACTTTTGGTGTAATTGACACGAATTTGTTTAATGGGTTTTCAAAAAACCAACTAAGGGTTAACACATTTAATATTCCGTTGCTACTTCAGATTAATACATCAAAAAAGCAATCCAAGAATTTCCATATTGCTGTTGGTGCCGTTGGAGGTATTAGAATTGGATCAAACGTGAAGTATAATTTTGATACAGAGGGTGGTGGAGATAATAAAAATAAAGAACGTGGAAGATTTAACTTAAACCCTTTTCAACTTTCTGGAACTGTGCGTGTAGGGTACAATGATTTTGGATTGTTCGCAAACTATAATATCTTATCGTTATACGAACGTGATAAATCGGAAGAAGCTTTTCCTTTAAGTTTTGGTGCTAGTTTCCATTTTTAACGGTTTTTAACAGAAAAACGTTAATGCTTAACGTTTCATAACATATTAATTAAAAGATTTATACGATCTTTGTCAAAGTGTTAAGCGAATTGTAAATAAACGTATTTCACCGCTTAATTTTAAAACTATTTTTCATTAAGTAAGCGTAATAAAAATAGTAGATTTTTTCATGGAGTCCCGATCGTCTGCCAAGTGATCGGGACATTTTTTTTTCAATATGTTTCTAATGATTATAGCCCTGCTTGAGAAATAGCTTTCCAATAGTAAAGCTATTTAACGGTAGGCATCACAATTAGAAAGTTTTCCATTCCCAAACCCCTTTTTACCAGATCCGAATCCATTTCCTTTTTCCTTGCATTTTGGATTTCTAAATAAAGGAACTTTCAGATGAAAGTAGAAATCAGCCCCATAAATATCAGAAGGAATAAAGAAATTAAGTAATTTATCTGTACCGATTGTTAGAAAGTAGAAGCGTAAGCTTGCACCAAGTTGTAATCGCCTATATTCATATAGTGACAATGGCAAAGCAAAATCAAATAATTTCGTTTCAATTCGTGGTGTTACAGCTAAAGAGTTTGCTCTTCGTGGGCCAAAGGCATCCCTAGTTGGAGGAATACCTTGTACCCAAGTTGCATTGATATAAATGAAATGTGGAAGTAAATTTCTGTCAAATTGAACAGAAATAGAAGTGGGCAAACTTACCTTACTTGGATTTCGAATTAAGCCGTTAGAAGGGTCGGGTTCAGTACCTGCAATAATTTGTGGAAAAGAGCTTGCATCTGTTGTCAAATCATTGTAAAATAAAATATCATTTTGCCCTATATCATAACCTACATAGTTAATATTGTCTGGATTAAATTTTGCATATCCCAAATCATTAATTGAAACACCGATTTTATATTTATAGTAATGTCGATTACATCCGCCCTTTCGTGAATTTGGATAATATGACTCACTTCCACTATACATTCGTTGATAGGTAAAGCCTAAATCAAATCCCCATCCTCCTCTTAAAGAAAAAGAAGGTTGTGTAACGGAAACGGCATCTCCTTGAAAACGATTAATTCGTAAAACAGTATCACTTAGTACATTATAAGACAGCTCTCGAATACTTGTTGCCCCACCAACAATGGGAAATATTTTTTTATAAGAAATACCACCCATAAACATGTCTCGTCTCCTTTTGCGAAACGTATATGCATAGCTAATTTTAGCTTCTCCATAAGTAAGCACATTTGCACGAATTCTATTTACATCATAATCGGTCAAATGTTGCTCTGTAAAAGAAGAAACTCCATTTTCAATGAATCGAGCAATAGGTTCATCAATCCCTCTAACATCAGTATAAGAATAACCGCCAAAACTTAACCCTGCAGCATGATCTCCTTGGCTCCAAACTGCAGAAAACGCTTGAACCAAATTTCTGTTATAAGCTTGATAACGAACATTTCCTGACGCATAAATTAAATCATTTGCGGAAAAATCTAGGTTTCGAATTAAACGAAGAGCAGTTGTGTTTTCTGCTGCAACCAAAGTATTATTGAGATAAGCACCTGAACCGATAATGTGAATATCCAGCCAAGTTTTTGCATCCAGCATAGAAGAAGGATTGATATGGATACTGTTTGTTGGCGAATAATTGCTGTTTAGAGCTCCAAAATTTTCTTGCGCCAAGCCATGTATACATATCCAAAAATTGAATATTAAAAACACTACTTTTTTCAAATCTGCACGATTTTAATCAAAAAGGAGAGTGGTATCTCTTCGGTACGGTTTCTTAAATAAACGCAGATTATTTGGATTTTCGTATAAAGCAAGGCATTAATTCTAAATTATATTGCTTTAAATTGATAACCTTGTTCTTTCCATTTTTTGAGTAAAACAGGAAGTTCATCTTTTAATTGATTAAAGGCCTTATCCGAATCATGGAAAACAATTATTGCGCCATCTTTTGCTCTTTCAATTGCCTTTTTTAATCGCATTTCTGTGGCAAGGTTAGAATCAAAATCGTATGTAATATGCGACCAAAAAACAACTCTAAACCCTTCTTTCTTAAGTGCTTTAAATTGCAGAGGTGTTAATTTTCCGTAGGGAGCCCGAAAAAGATCAGAATTAATTAATTGATGTGCTTGCCGAATATCTTCCAGGTAGTTTTTCTTTTTTGTCTTCCAACCTTTCAAATGATGCATGGTGTGATTTCCAAAACTATGCCCTTGCTGCTTTATTTCATCAAATAAATTAGGCTGTTTTTTTATATTATTCCCAATGCAAAAAAAGGTGGCTTTGGCGTTAAATTTAGCTAATTCAGTTAAAATCCAATTTGTAGTTATTGGATTTGGGCCATCATCAAACGTTAAGTAAAGGCTTTTTTCTTCTGAATTGCTTTGGTTTGAAAAAGAAAAATCCCAAATGGCATTTGGGTATAACCACTTTAGCCATTTGGGAAATTTATAATAACGCACCTAATTATCCATTAATTCTTGCAAAGAAAGCATCAAAAGTCTGCTGAATTTGCTGATTAACATTTGGATTGTTTAATTTTCTAACTTCCGCTAATCCTTTTTGGACTTGATCTGTAACGCTAAAGAAATCATCACTTACTTTTTGTTGATGATCTTTGTCAGTACCAAATACTGCAGAAGCTTGATAAAGGCTAAATACTCCTCTATAAACTGAGTATAAATCATCTATCATAGCTTGTGTAAACTTCGGATTAATATCTAAATAATAATCAATCTCTTCGCGATACAATCGGAACATTTCATCAGAATAAAATTGTGCCTGCGTTTCGTTTCCAGCATTATAATAAGCAGAAATATAAGAAGGCATTACTTTACCAAATGGAACATTGAAATGCGGCATTACTGAAATTCCGTAATCTAACACTTCACTTGTTTTGGCTTGAGTTTCTGTCATAATTTCTTCACATTTAGCAATTTCAGTAGGAATTTGACTTGGAATAAAATCACCCAATTGTGTTTTTACCGGCTCATCTCCTTCTAACCCTTGTCCTTGAATTTGTTTCATCAAGTCAATTTTCTGCTTATTGTTATCGTATAACTCGCTATAAGCATCTGCTAAAACACTAAATTGGACACGGTAATTATTTGTCAATCTACGGGTATAATAATCAACTAAAACACCTTCTTGATCCATATTTCCCCATTCGAATGTTGTCATTAAGTTTTCATACATTTTAGGAATATTCACTTCTCCAAGCGAATTTGGATTACGACTTGTTTCAACTTTGATAGGAACTAATTTGTAAACCAGTCCTTCTGCAAAGAAATATTTGTCTAAACCTAAGTAAGTGTCTTTAGATGCAGAACTCGCAAAATAGATTGGTCTTTTCCAGTCAAAATGCGCTACCATATCTAAAATCATTAAATCGGCCTTATAAATGGTTTGTTTTGGAATTTTCCAAAAAATTTCATCTTCGACACGATCAAGATCAGCTTCTGAAATAATTTTAGATGCCAGGGCATTTTCTTTATTTACTTTTAATCGTAAACCAGTTGAAGGCAAAATAAATAATTTTTGACCTTGTCCACGATCTTCAAGATTATTATCATCTCCTAAGAAAGCCATTGCATAATCTGCTGGCAAATAATCAAAAGCATCATTAAAACGAACTAAGATGTTTTGAACACCTTGTGCTGTTTTTTCATCTAAACCAAAGTCGGGTGCTTTTTGCAATAAATTCATAACGAGATTACGGAAAGTAAAGTAATTAGAAGTAGAATCCATTGCAGGGATCTGCGCCAATAAATCAGGTTTAATTAATGCAAAATTAGTTGGTGCAAGAATATTGTATAAACCTTGTGTCGCTTCTTGGAAAGCTGGATTAAATAAATCTTGATTGTACTCAATCTTCTTTTCTAAAACACGTTGCCATTTTGGATCAATCTGAGCCTGACTCATAGTCAGTTGATTTGTTCCAAGAACATACATATAGTCGCGATAACCATTTTGACGGTATTGCTCTTCATTGAAAGAAATTGGTAATGGATCAGAATCGTAAGCTTGCTTAGTCATTTGTTCTGTATACCAATCTGTATTTAATAAACTTAAATTACAAACACGAACACTTGTTTTAATTCCTTCTACCTCTTGTAAATACCAAAGTGGGAATGTATCGTTATCTCCATTCGTATATATAATTGCATTGTCTTCGCAACTATTTAAGTAGTTTTTTGCAAGTGCCTGAGCTGTATATCGATTACTTCGATCATGATCATCCCAGTTTTGAACTCCCATTAAGATAGGAACTGGTAACGTTAATATAACTGCAACAACAGCTCCCTGCATTTCTTGTTTTAATGAACTTCTTAACGCAATCATTAATCCAAATGCTCCACCGATAACAAGAGAAATATATAAGAAACTCATTCCCATTGTAGAACCTCCGCCATTTGCAAGTGTAGCTAAAGCAGCGATCCCAACTAATGGAGCAAGTATGTATAAGAGTTCTTTCCAAACCATACTTTTAAAGGCATCATATAATGCAAGTACAGACATCCCAATCCAAATAGAGAAAGCATAAAAAGATGCTGCATAAGCGTAATCTCGCTCTCTTGGCTCAATTGGTTTTTGATTAAGGTATATAATAATAGCAAACCCAGTCAGAAGGAACAGTAGCATTACAATCCACCATCCTTTTGTAGATCGCGTTAGCATGAAAATGAAACCGATTAATCCAAGGATCAATGGTAACATATAAAACTTGTTATGAGATGGATTTTCAGTAATGAATGACGGCGCATTTGTTTGATCTCCGATATGCTCGCTGTCAATAAAATTTAAACCAGAAATCCAGTTTCCATCTCTTGCATTTCCATGCCCTTGTTCATCACTTTGACGCCCAGAAAAATTCCACATAAAATAACGCCAATACATCCAATTGACTTGGTAGTTTATGAAATAACTTAAGTTTTCACCCATGCTAGGTATCCGATCTCCTTTGTGTCCAGACCATGTTTTATATCCAGAAACATGACGTGGTTCTGCACTATACATTCTAGGAAAGTAAGTGCTTTGAGAAGCTTTATACGTGGGTTTAGTATCTGCCCCATCAAATGTTTTATAGTATTTTTCTTCAACACTATAACCTCCAGCAGATGCATATTTATTTGCTTCTGCTTCTGTTTTAAATCCTTTTAATTCTGTTCCTTTTTTATTTGAGACAACAAAACGTCTTAAATAAACATCACTTCGATCTGCCCATTCTTCACGATCTTGATTGTAATCAGCATTAAAATATTGGCCGTAAAGTATTGGCCAATCTCCATATTGTTCACGCTTTAAATAAGACTCTAAACTTACCAGGTTTTCCGGATCATTTTCATCCAAAGGTGTATTTGCATTAGAACGAATAACAATCATTGCAAAGCAAGAATATCCGATAAAAATCATGCTGGCGCTCCAAGTAATTGTATTTGCCAATGAATTTCCTGATCGTTTAGACCACATTAAGATTCCAGCAATTATGGTAATCATCAAGATGAAAAAGAAAACAGTTCCGGTGTTAAATCCAAGACCTAGATTATTAACGAAAAAACGCTCAAACCATCCTGCAATCTGCACGGTTTTAGGAATAATAACTGCCTGAGTTAACCCCAATGCAATAACACCAATAACACCAGTAAGTACAAATCCTAAAGGTGTTGTTTCTTTATATTTTCTAAAATAAATAACATAGGCAATTGCAGGAATACAAAGTAAATTCAAGAGGTGAACCCCAATTGAAAGACCGATCATAAAGAAAATTAGAATGATCCAACGATCGGCATTCTTGTTTTGAATTTCTTCATTTTCAGGCTCTTCTTCTTGTTCGGCCAATTCATGATCCCATTTAAAAATAGCCCAAATAACAATCGCTGTGAAAAAAGAAGACATGGCATAAACTTCTCCCTCAACGGCAGAAAACCAAAATGAATCTGTAAAAGTATAGGCAATTGCACCGATTAAACCACTTCCAATAATTGCCCAAAATTGCCCTTTAGATAAAGCACTTTTACTTTTTGAAGGTTTTTCTTGATCATCAACTTCTAAAATAGAATTTTCGTTGCTTCGACTGAATAATCCCATCCCTGGGGCTAAAATTGTTTTTTTAGCAAGCATGGTAATTGTCCAAAACAAAAACAGTATGGTAAAAGAACTTGACAGCGCAGACATTAAATTGACCATCATAGCGGCACTTTCAGGTGAAGCAAAAATGGTGAATAAACGACCAAGCATCATGAACAATGGTGCTCCTGGTGGGTGACCAACTTCTAGTTTATAAGCAGTTGTGATATACTCGCCACAATCCCACAAACTTGTTGTTGGTTCAATCGTCATGAAATAGACTGTGGTGGCAAAAATGAACACCATCCAGCCAACAATTGTATTGATTCTTTTATAATCCATAGTGATTTAGTAATAAGCTTTGCGAATTTAAAAATATATTTTGATGATTTTTCTTAAAAAACTGTAAATACTTCAATAGGTTGCTTTCATCATCTGATTTTCACATTTTTTAGTATTTAAGACGATAAATTTGTCGAATCAAAAAAAAGTGATTAAATTTGCCCTCGCAAATAATTTGCAATTGTCCCATGGTGTAACTGGCAACACGTTTGTTTTTGGTACAAAAGAGTCTAGGTTCGAGCCCTAGTGGGACAACTCAAGAAGCTCAATCGAAAGGTTGGGCTTTTTTTGTGTCTGATAGTGGAGGTGGTGATTTTTGAGTTGGTGGATTGAGGTGAGGGTGTCCAGAATGGTGTCCAAAATTGGTTTTTGTAATCTCTGGTATCTCTTACAACGAATTGGTTAAATCAAAGTCTAGATACTCAAGTCCACTTTTAATGACCCCTAAGCTGTCAATTTTATTTATTCGGAAACCACACCGAACTAACCCTAATATCCTTCACCTCGATCTCATACGCTTCTATAACCTCCGCAGGCACAGTTTCAAAATAATAGTTGTACCATTTGCTGTTTGTCTTGGTCGTAATCATGAACAAGGCATTGTCCGATATGATAAGTACCCGTTTGTCATTCCGCATTTCTTCTGTAACCGATTCAATTTCGGTGTAAACTAATCTGTCCATTTTCTTGATTTTAGGTGAATAAAAATTGTTTAGGAATTCTTCTGTCTAGGAAAAGAATCTCACAGACAGCAATTCCGCTAAGAGTCAAGGCGGGGGAGTATGCAGATTAGCTTTACAGTGCGTGTAACAAACCTATTTTTAATAGAGAAAGGGTACTAAATAGTAATAGGCAGGGGGTAGTATGACGGCAATTACCAGTAGGAAAAAGTAAGCCTCCCAACCGAGTTCGTAGTTCACCCTACAATCATATTGCTGAAAGATTAGGGAACGGAGAAGGAGGTTGGGAGGATTACGTGTCTCGTGAAAAGAAGCAAACTCTGCTAGTCTTTGAGTGTTGGTAATATAACTATATAATTATGCGCAGAAAAACCCAAAGAATGACTCTTTGGACATGTATGTGATAAATAAGCTGTGATTTTATACCTAGTAGATTGGCTAGCTAAAACTAAGCCGGTCGAAAAATAGAAACGTGACCATCTGTAAATATAATAGGTGGCGTTTTTTTAATTTTGGACCGCCCTACCGAAGCTTGTATTTACTGACAAGTGCGTCTAAACTGGACTTAGGGATCTTCAGAACTTTGGAAAGTTGTCTATTCGAAATATCAGGATCAAGTTTCAACTGTTCTTCTATCGCTGATATTCGTGCTAGTCTGATCAATTCTTGTTTGCTCGGCTTTGGTTTTTTCGCTTCTGCAATTTCGTTCACAAATTTCACGTTGTTGTACCATGAGCAGTATTGTTCAATTATGAACTTGAGTGTTGACGCATTCTTGAACACTAAAACTGGTGATTCCACGGGTATATCTGTACCATACAAATGCTTGCTGTCGAAACACGACTTTAAAAATTTCCGTCTCCTGTACTTTGCGCTCTCACTCGTTCTCTTGTACTTGTCGTTTAGATGGATCAGGTAGGCTGTAAAGTAAGCAATAGATCTATCTTTTCCTTCTCGTATTTCGTCTAGTTCTGAACCTGTTATCTCTTTGTCATCCCAGTCAGAACGAGCTTGTTTCATGTCATTGTTCAATTTCCTTAGCTTTTGTTCTATCTCTCTAATTTTTTTAACTTGAAGTTCAAGCGTTGAATCTTTGTCTAGCAGACGTCGCAAAAAACCTTGACTTTTATGTTCCTCTGCTTCCCTGTTTTCAGTTTCAAGTACTTCCATTGCCTGAGCATACAAGTGGGTAGTAAATTCATCCCTGTGTTCAAAGGACTCAACTACTTCCAATCGTCTGAAATATGTATTGAATAGAGTCTGAATTTCACCATCCGAAACTTTCAATTTTTTTCCCTCCATAGTGTAGAATATGTAGTCAAATATCACACGATACATAAACATGTTCTTCTTTTGCCTTCTTGCCCATCCAAAAGTGAATTTAACTACTTCTCCCTTGTAATTTGTCTCTTCAGGTTGAGGATATTGATAAACAGGATATGGATCATTGGAGTGAGTGTATTCCAAAACCAGTATTTCCTCTTCTGTTTTACGTTTGATTTCTTTTAGAATAGCTCGACAACTCAGTTTCTTCATTTTGTTTAATTACAATGGAGTTGCGAAGATATGAATCCTTCACGTACGCGACAGGTCTTATATTATAATATTTATTTTTTAAGGAGTACCTCTTTTTTCCAAACCAAAAAACATATAGAAACATACCCCCTGTGGATGCCAAATAGCCTATGTCGAAATGAAATTTAAATAAGCTCTATCAATTTTTCGTATAACTTTTCCGCTACAAAATTAAACTTTGTTGGATGAAGTATTGAGCTAATATTAATCATGACAGAGTAGTATAATTCTAGCCATTTATCGGATACTTCTCCCTCTTTGATACCCATAACATCAGCAACCAACCAAACTATGTCTAAGGTGTATTTCTCGTTATCATTTAGACCGAGTTCTTCCAAACCGTTGACAAGTTGGTTGTGCTTAATGTCCTGTTCAATTAATTTAATGATAAATTCCCTTTTCTCCATGCACAATTTTATGCAGTTGAGTTGAGATTTTCAAATTGGTTAGAAGATGTTATTATAGCAAGATGTAAACCCATTTAAAGAAAACACCCATGAATTGTCATCCATGAAAACAGTTACTTTGGAATATTTTTTGAAGTATGGGATTAGCTTTTCATCATTAATAAATAACCAATATTTACCTCTTGATCCTTTTTCATACCCGCCAGTTAAGCTTTGATATGTATGGGTAGAACCTGATGACGTATGGAATTTAAAAATGATCTCCTTTTCATTATAATAATCACTAGAGAAAGCATCAAATAATTGATGATATAAGATCTTAAAGTAGGCTTGACCTCCAACCGCTTTACCCAATAAAATAGTTGATGAACCAATTGCTAAACTATTTGACATACTGTTGCAAACGGCATATGTTTTAATCCCTTGAGTATTCTCATAAGTTTCAAGTTCGAATTGACCGAATGTCATTCCAGAAACTACCAATAAAATTGTTAGAATTATTATTTTCATGTTTTAGGTTTTTATTTGAATGCAAATTTAATCTTTTCAGTTAATCAGCTTGAAGCACTCCTCCTGCCCTTTTCATAGTTTGTGTAGAGACAATATCCATAATTAAACCACCAATTTGAAGGAAGCCTCCAACTATTAGTCCAATTACCGTTATATCATTATCGCCTGAAACATACCCACCAATTGCTACGGTTGCCCCAGTCGCTTTTAGAATATAGGAGGTGTTTTTTTGGCTAGCAGCTTTTTCAAGTAACTCTCCTGCTTCCTTGTCTTGATTTGAGGTTACTGTAAGTGGACTTTTCTGAAAGTCTTTGTATTCAATGTACTTCTCTACACTCTTCTTCTCAATTGTTTGCTTAGCTCCATTAGCATCATTGTACTCTACGTTTTTAAATCCAATCAGTACGTCCCATGCTTCTGTGGTATCTCCAGAGGTTGTTACTATTAGATAATCTTGTGCAGATGTGTTATAGGAAACTGTTAATGCTAGTAAGATGATAATACTTTTAAAGGTGTTCATAGTTTTAATTTTAGTTATACGATTTTCTATTTTATGATTTCGGAGGGTAGAGATTGAAAAATTACTTACCGTTCGGTCATTGTGACAAACATACGGAATAATGACTTTACGGTCATGAAAACTGACCAAGAAATTTTACTTGAATTTGCCGCTAAGGTTAAGGAGTTGAGAAACGCTAAGGATGTGACGCAGCAAGAGGCTTATAATGATACGGGTATTCACTTTGGTAGGATAGAGCAGGGTAAACGGGATGTTTCGTTGACTACGCTAGTCAAACTTGCAGAGTATTTCAGAACTACCATTGCGGATTTCGTTTAGCGTAATGTTGGGGGCATTTGAAATTACACCCCCAATCAATTACCTCAATTTGGCTGCGTAATTCTTTCGTACGTAACGATTAATGTAGCCATTCAGTCCATGACCTCTGATTGCCAATTGTTTCATGTGTTCAATATTATGAACGCCCGAACTTCGATATGTGTACAGATAGGTTGCCCCACCATTAAATGTAACAGTGATGTTGTCATTAGCTATGCTGTAACTATAGACATTTGATCTGCCACTTATGTTTGTATAATAATTCATATTTAATAGTTTTAAGTAAAAACGACCCACCATTTGGTGAGCCGTTCCTAAGCATTTAATTAAGCTGCTTGATTTGTTAAATCAATAACACGGGAATTTGGCCCGTTTTCCTTAACGGACGAGATGCCGTTCTCCATTCCTTGTTTAGAGACATACATCTCGCTAGTTCCGATTACTTCACCATTGGTCGCAACAAGATTAAAGTAGTATTGTCCGTTGGAAGCTACTTTTCGTCTGTAACGACTGTCGTATCTTGAATTAGATTTAACTGATTCGATTCCAGATAAGCAATTGTGCTTCTGCGTATATTGCTCACTCGTTAAAATCACTTCTCCGTTTTTCGCAGTTAAAACGAAGTAAAACTGGCCATTTCGGGCTTTTCTTACTTTGTACATTATTGTATTGAATTAATTTAAAAATCACCGATCTCTAAGCGAGACGGTTTGTCTACTACGTTGTTGGATTCTTCTGATGAATCCATTGGTTTGTCTATATCTTACCCACGTACTATGTGATTTCTCAATTTTTTCCTATCTTTGTACAAGAATTAAGGGTGAATTATTCCCCCGTTCAGAAAATACCTACCACAGTATTTAAAAAATTGAGTCGAATCACAAGTGGGTTCGACTTTTTTATTCGGCTATATATATTTTTGTTTTCATAATTTAACTTAAAAGTTTAGCAACATAGGCTGCTGCGACTCCAATAATTACTGCGGATACGACAGCAACTAATAAGTCTGCATTGTCTCCACTTGCTGTAATGCAGGCGTCTTTTTTACAAATTTTCACAGTATCATTTTTCATGATTGTTCAATTTATGGTTAATAATCGTCTCATTTTGGCCTGAAACACTTGGCACATGTTTTTCAAAGGTAGTAAAATAAATTTTCCATAAACAAATAATTGTTCTATTTTTATAGAACAAAGTTATTAACATTATCTGTTCACGATTAGCAAGTTGTTTATAACAAAAATAAAATCACAACAGTTGTTGACTAGGTAACGATAGAAAACATTGCTGGTTGCCTAATGGCTTAATTATTGTATTTAATAAATAATTATAACTTTGTCAATGTCACACCTTAATATCTAAAAATGAAGACAAACTTAACGCATCCAGGGAAGTTGTTGTTGGAAAGAATGAATGATTATGGCTATACTCAGAGGGATTTCGCTGCTATTTTAGGAATCGCTCATTCGCATTTGAATCAAATATTGCAAGGCGAGAAGCATATTAACACTAGTATCGCTGTTTCTTTAGAAGCACTTGATATGGGCACAGCTCAGCATTGGATGAATTTACAGGTGACTTATTTGATTACTGAACTTAGAGCGAAGTCTGATACTGTTAAGAAAACGGATCAAATAAAAGAATGGAATGTGTATAGCAGTATTATTCCAATTAAATATTTCAAGAAACAAGGAATACTTAATGATGATATTAGTGCTAATATTAATTCGATTAATGAAGTTTATCAAGTTGAAAACTCGGCTGAATTAAAGAGGATGGTAAGCAATTTCACACATGTTAGATACAGAAAATCCAATGCGCTACCTGAAGAACAGAAGCATATTTTAGCTTGGGAGAAATTGGCAGAATACAGAGTTTCCAAAATAAAAGTCGAGAAATATGATCCGAACCTAATTGGTGAAATGATCAATGAACTAAACAAAACGTTCCGTAGAAATGTCGATACTTTGAATAAAACGGCTAGAATTTTGAAAAAATATGGAATTAGATTTACCACATTAGATAGACCAAGTAAAACACCTGTTGATGGAAGATCTTTTATGAGTGGTGATAACCCTGCTATCTGTTTGACTTTAAAGTATAAGCGTCTTGATAATTTTGCTTATACGTTGCTTCATGAGATTGGGCATGTCTATCACCATCTAACCAAGGACGATAAATATTCTGGTTTTTATACGGATTATAGACAAGAAGATTTAATCCGTGAGGAAATAGAAGCGGACAGATTTGCTAATGAAAACCTTATCAACCCTGAAGCTTGGGATAGGTTCTATTATGCTTCTGACTTTAAAGATTCGAGTATAAGGAAATTTGCTAAACATGAGGGTATTCATCCTGCGATTGTTAGAGGTCGTGTATGTTTTTATCATAACGAATATTATCGTCGAAGATCATCAATAAATGCAGAAAATGTTAGGAATTAACTCTATGCACTCCTAGAGAAAAATTCATGCTTGAGTATCAACTTTGCTTGTTCCTCCTTAGTTACCTTTACATACTTCAAGAAACTCAATTCAGTTTTGTGTCCTGTTATGCTCATTATCGCTAGTGTAGGAACACCTGCTAAGTACGCATTGGTTGCAAAACTTCTTCGTGCGGTGTGAGATGTTACAAGGTCATGCTTTGGCTTAGTGATTCTAAGTTTCTTTCCTGCAACGGTTCTAGTAATCACAGTTGTTTCATCTATCCCTGCTAAATGGCAAACGTCTTTAATGAACTTATTAAATTTTTGGTTCGTGATTATATGGAAACCACCATTATTATGATGTTTTTCTATTATCCTTTTAGCTTCTGGATGCAATGGAATGATCACAGTTTCATCAGTCTTCTCGGTTCTTACCTTTAGCATGGTATCGTTTTCAATGAACCTGTCCTTTGTTAGTTTATTGTAGTCGGAAAATCGCAACCCTGTGTAGCATCCTAGCAAAAACAAGTCACGCACATTTTCTAAGTACTTAGGTAAAACAGTATTTGAAATCTTTTGTAATTCTGCAACATTCAAGTAAACCGTATCTGCTGTTTCCTGTGGCTTTTTAAAACTTCTAGATTTATAGAACATATTCGTATGCAATCCTTCTTCCATTGCTAAACCCATCAGCAATTTGATGTTCTTGATTAGTTTACCAACTGAATTGGCAGAAAAGTTTAAATGCGAGTGGCAGAAGTCTAAAAGCGAATCGTAGAATTGGTGATCTACACCATCAAACGTAATCCGCTTACGTTTCTGTTTCTCGTATTCTGTGAGGTGGTTTAGGCAGTTTTGATACTGAACTATTGTTGACCGTTTCTTTGTTGCAAAGGAGCGTGCTATGTGCTTCTTTCCATAAGCGATTAGACTTATTTCTTCCTCAACGACATGTTCGGGATCAGTTAATTCTGACTTTATACGTTCGATCTCTTGTTTAATGGTCTGCGTAGAGAGGTTCTGGTTACTTTGTAGTGTTCTAACTGCACGTTGAATCGCTATCTTGAAATCGTTGATTAATTGGTTCACTTCAACATCATCAGCAGTATTCGATACTTGTTCAGTTTTAGGATTGAATGTACCTGCATCTACTGAAATGCCCAATGTACTCTTCACTCTTACCCCTGAAATGTTTAAATCGGCATAGAGGTAATTCTTCTGTGCCTTTTGTCTAATTTTTAGTTTCATCTTGTTTTGTATTAGTTGTTATTATTGAATTCGATCGGGTGTCCAAAAAGGTGTCCAAATCGGAATTATAGCCTGTGACAGCTTAGAATAGAAAAACCTATTTTTCTCGCTATTCAGTATTAATATATGTATTAGGTTTCGACCTATAAAGGGCTATTGCGATTTTTAGAATCCCTTGCTATCACTAAGATTGTGCTAGGTCAACTTGAAAATTATTGTGTTTTGTACGGAAAGTATTTCTGACCTAGTGGGACAACAAATATAAGCAAAAACCCCTGATTTATTAGGGGTTTTTCTTTTTTAGGTGCTGAAAGTGGTGCCGAATTTCTGACCACATTTTCGATCCATTCAATCAATTTTCATTTCGTTCTACATTCTGAAACAAATTGAAAAAGCCACCAAATTTTAGTGAACTTGTTGTTTCATTCTCAAATACTCCAGAATTTTCGCTTTGGAATAACGGACACGTCTCTGTCCGATTTTTATCGGTTTCAGCAATCCTTTGGCTACCACCTTCTGTAAAGTGTTGTAACAAACACCTAAAATGCGTTGTACTTCCTTGGTGTCCAATAATGCTGTTTCTGGAACGGCAGGTTCTTTTGGAACAAGCGCTTTGTTTAATCCATGCGCTTGCTTGAATTGCTCGAATTTGTCCTTCAATTCCAAGTTTTGCAATTTAAGCGACTCTACTTCCTCCATTAAACTATTCAACGCTAATTGAAAAATTTTTATTTCTGTACTCATAATCATTCTCCTCTATTTCGTTTATAAAATTTATCTCTATTCTGTCTTAGGCTATGCAAATTGACTACTTTTTACCTCATTCAAAATGCAAAACAACCAATACATTACCTTTTTCTTGCAAGAACTTTGCGCCAAATAAAAGGCTTGCTTTGGTGATAATTTTGCCAAAGCAATGACACGATTCAGCAAATTTGGTTTTAAGCCAATGCTCGATAAGCGGTTTGTAAAACTTCGTTTTTTCAAACCCCTGGGATCAACACTCCCAAAAGAAAGACCTCTTAAAGCTAAATTCAAATCGCCTTTCCGTTCAGGTAAGGATTTAGGTTCAACTTTTGGATTTTCGCTTCGTTTTATTTCAAAGGTCAAGGCTATAAAGTCAAAGGCCTTCTCTTTTCGGATTCGTTTTTTCGCAAATAGAAATGCCTCCTTTGGTGAAATCTTAGCTAATTCAATAGTTCTTTCTAATTCTTTCCAAGGAACACCTAGTGCATTCAGTTTAAGAGATATAGATTTGCTCCAATTTTCAATTATATTTTTGATTGTCATTTTTTGTTGTTTTAATTTGTGAAATTTATTTTTCTTGTTCAGGACTGTTATTGTTTCCCTCAGGTGAACTCTTATATTGATTAATCAGTTCGTTCACACCCTTTCGCAATTTTGATGACGTTGCCAATGCGCCAGCCAAACCTAAAAGTTGCTTTAACCCATCTTTACCGAAATGTTTACTTACTTCGCTAAAGACTTCAAAATTTTCTTGAAGGTCTGATTTTGGTTCGTCAGCTCTGTCATCACTTACAGCTTCAATCTCAACTTCTGATTCGGCTTCAGGAACTCCTGATAATTGTTGGTTTGCATTGCCCGAACCTTTCCAAGCTCCCAACAATTGCATTCCATCCTTCAGTAAACCTTTGAAATCGGTTTTCTCATGCAATTCTTCGAGTTCCGTTTCCAGTTCTTCGATATAATCCGTTTGCGACTCAACCTTTTCTTTTAAGTTTTGAAGTTCATACTCGCGATCACGCATTTTTAAGGCGTCCTTGATTTTCTTATCCACATCAATTGCACCTAATCCATCAGCTACTCCATTCTTCAAATAGAAAATGTGTCGATTGCAATTGTTGGATTTTCCAAAATACATGACCACTTCTATCGTTTCGGTCGAGCCGTCGATCATTTCTTTATAATCATCAAAATAGTCATGATTTGATGTTTTATTGACGCAAAATTCACCATCAATTTTAATGGCGAAAAAACGCTTTTCACCACGGTCATTTTGGTTCTGAATTAATCGCCTCAAACGATCGACTTGTTCGTCGTTAAATTTACGTGTAAAAACCCGTTGACTTGCTCTTGAGTTTGAGCCCTTTTTTTTCTTTCTTTTTTTCGGATATTTTACCTCCTCATACCCCTCTTCATTTAATCTAATCATAACCTTAAAATTTAAAATTCACTACAAAAATAACCGCAAATAGTAGTGTTGGGGGTAGGTTTTAAGCCCCCGAAGGTTTGATTTTACTCACTTAATTAGATTTTTACTAAAACTCTTGGAAAGCGTCTATGTCTTTTTGGATAATTTCGCAAACTTTATCAAAGTTGATTTTTCGGAAAAAATGACGAACTGTATGGAAATCTTGGAGGTTATTTTTTGTGAAATTTTGAGCTGTTAATTTCTTCAAAATTTTCAATTTATTTTGATTATAAACACTCGTAATATTATGTCCCGTTAAGAGGTGAATAAAGCGTGCAAAATAACTCTGAAAAGTGTCTCTTCCAATTGCAATTCCAAGGTACTTTAAAAGGTAATAAATTGCGAAAACTTGATGGTGTTCTGAGAATTTGGCTTCGTACTCCTTTTCGCCTCGTTTTTGGGCTTCATCAAGCAAAGTTTCGTCTATTCCAAATAACTCAACTCGAGCACTTGAAACCTCTGTCATTAATTCTCTCGTAGCCAACAGAAGGGCTAATAAATCTGAAATTTCAAACCATTCTAAATTCAATAATTGACGTTCTTGACTAAGACTTCCAATTTTAAGATAGCCTAGTTCCTCATCTGTCAACCCCTTATATGTTTCTTCTAAAAACGCAAGTTCAACTTCAGCTCGTTCACGAATTTTGTGCAAATCATCAAACGTTTTTAACATAGCTTCTGACTGATATAACCTATAATTGTGCAAAAACAGCCTTGAAAGCCTGTCAAAAAAGTAGGAGTTCTGTGGAAGTTTTGGGTTGTTTTCAAAAATCGTTTGCTTATAATAGGCTTGTGCATATTTCTTATTGTCAGAAATAGCGAGCGCATCCACATAAGCCTGTCTTAATTCATATTTGTACGATTCTACAATTTCGTCAAAATCTCTACCTCGTTCTGCTTCCATATAGAAATGAACGCTGAAATTTTTGATTTGTTACTTTTTAATGGTTTACGATAAAACACAATGGTTTGCAATGATACACAATGGTTGGTGATGGTTTTTTCTACTCAACTTTTCGCAAATCTTCCGCAATTTTCTGAAGAATAACTTTTCCATGACAGTTTTTATATGATTTATTTCCTCCACAAATGCATTTGCTTTTTAGAGTTTTACCGTCCCGAATAAATTTTAAGGCCAACGCCTTCAATTCACTATATTCACTAATCATTTTACCAACTTCAGGAGCGATTTCCAACCGGGTATCGTCAATGCGCTCGCCAAGCATATATAACTTCTCAATTGCTTCACAAATCTTGATAAAATGATCTACAACAATATTGTTCGTGACATTTATTCTAATATTATCTACCAGTTGTCCTTTATATTCGAAGTTATTGTCGGACAGAAACATAATCTCATCAATGTTAATCTCTCTTGGAGTAATGTCAATTAAGTCTCCATTCTCAGATTCCCAAACGGCGTGTCTTTCTGCTTCGCACGTGATCTCGTTTTGCAAAATTGCCCATCCTTAGTGAGCTTTGTCTCCGTCTCTTCTAACCTTTTCATCAACATTTGGGAAACAGTTTAAATGTCTGCAATAGGATTCCGGTCTTAAAGGGATTTGCTCTGTGCAATATTCAGAATCTAGGATAGATAAAATTTTCTCAACAAATTCATTTTCTTTTTTTGGGCTAAAATATGGCTCTCGCTTCATCTTATCTAAAAAACTGTTGATTCGCTCTTGCAACTCTCAGTATTTCTTCGAATTTGAGCGGACTAATCGGTTCAAAACCTCTCGGAGCAACTTGAATTATGCTTAGTCCTCGCATATCTCCCAAAGTGACTTTTGGTGTAGGGAATGAATCGAGGTAAAGGAAATTAACAATAAAAGGTTTGTTGTTTTTATAATAATGCCAGTGCTCTTTAAGCTCATCATCACTAAAGACACTGCGTTTTCTACATAATTCGACGAAGTGATTTTCATCTGCAATGTTT
This sequence comes from uncultured Crocinitomix sp., assembly GCA_964415335.1. Classification (GTDB taxonomy): domain Bacteria; phylum Bacteroidota; class Bacteroidia; order Flavobacteriales_D; family Crocinitomicaceae; genus Crocinitomix. The sequence continues at coordinate 9,623 of CAYPZN010000042.1, read as the reverse complement.
ATGACAATATTTTCAACTACCCCTATAGTTGAAATCACCCCTCTGTGATGTCCTCCAGTCCTGTAAAATACAATAAGATCTCCAGGGTTTAAATTTCTATTATGAGACCGTGAAATATATACTTTTTTAATAGCATTTCTGTGCGGTTCATTTTCGGAAAAATCCTGTGGTGATTCATTATTCAATATGGAATCTGGAAACAATTCGGTGTGATAAGCAGGGTAGATAGGAACCATATATTTAACGCCCATTTTAGACGCGAATGGAAATGTTTGTCTTGGGTTATTTCGATTTGGAGTAGGTCTAAAGTCTTTTATATAAACCTTTTCACTACCATTTTTCGTCGTTTTTTCACCCCAGTAAGTAAAGCCCCAGTCTTCGAGTAAGTTGATTAACCTGAGTTGTTCTTCTCGTTTATCAAAAATAGTCACATATATTTCATCAACATCATATTGCAAAGCGTTATCGAATATTATTTTTAAAAAACGCTCTCCTAACTTATATCCCGTAGATGTCACTTTAAAGGTTCCAATTTTCAACCTTTTCTTTGGTGGCAGAGGTGGATTAATATCATCATATTTTTCGTTAGCGTCCTCTTCTTTCAAATATAAAAATGCCTTTACTTGCTTATCAGTAATGCACAAATATGATAGATTGTCCGACTTTCTATTAAACCAATCAGCAAATTCAGCGTAGTCGTTTTTAAACGAATCAAAGAAAGAGTCTGACAAATTAATATTCCCGAAGTACTCCTTTTTAACTGCCAGTACTTGATAATCTTTAAGTTCTGGATTTTCGGCAATACATTTTTCTAAAAAATCATCAATTTTGAAGACTTTTTCCGAAATTCCAAGTGCTACTGCCTTTCTATGCATTCCCCTATCCTCAGTAATCAGATACGCAATTCTATTAGAATAAACTTCATTTAAGATACTTGTATCAATACTATCATTTCTAGTTTTATCATTTGTTCGTATCTGATTAATTAATTCTGTATCTGGAGCCGTTGTTTTAAGAATGTTGTAATTCCCCATTTTTATTTTCATGGTATTTACAACTTCTTCGTCCTGATAGCCTTCAATTTCTGTGACAGAAAGAGGATGGATACACTTTTCATAATGAAGACGATCCAACCAATTGAATAATAACCCAATATCTTCATTATGAACCTTACTCGCTTCTCTATGTATAATAATATTTGTGTCTATTAAAACTCTCATAAGTTTTGAATGAATTGTATGATAATTGAGTCGTCTTCATTTTTTAATTCGAAAAATGGACAACCAATCTCGTTCGCTAATTCTTTTGAGTATTGTATTTCCATTTCTTGCATTTCCATGAGTGTCTCAATTTGGTATTGAGATTTATCACGATTTAAAAGACGACTGTAAATTTCTTTAGGATCAGAGACTACTACCGCAATGGCAATTGGATTGATCGAATAAAAAGTCTTTGCAGATATTTTTTCAGGGAGACCCTCTTTATTAAAAAGACAAAAGTGCCCGTCTAATAAATATGAATGATTTGGTTTTAAGGTGTTCTTTAATCCATTAATTAATCGATTCTGTGTAGCTTCAAAATCTACAACCTTTTTGTTGGTTTTGGAACTAATTTCTTCCCATTTTAGAACGTCGCTGGCACTTAGGTGTTCGATTTTAATTCGAGAACGTATATTATTGCATACGGTTCCTTTTCCTGAACCGTGGATTCCGCCTACAAAAATTAAGGTTGTGTCATTTATGGAACGCAGGTTATTCATTTTTCATAAGTTACGGGGTTCTTAAAAATAAACATTCCTGACTATTAATGATCGAAACTTACTAAAATCGCGTATAAATACGTAATAATAGGTTCGTTATAAGATCAATAATGGATAAATCGAGAATTATTTGTTTATATTATCCAATGAAGTTACTTTTAAAGTCAAACCCAAGATAGCTTCAAAGCCTTCAAAATAATTACAGTTAAATGAATCTTAAAAAATTCCTGGAGTTAGGATATTTTCCAAAAGAACTTCCTCCTCCTTTTTCTACATTAGAATTTGCCAAAAAATCTGCATATGTGAAAAGAAAATGGAATGAATTTTTAGATGAAGAGAGGTCTTTGAAGATCAATGAATCGGGAAAAGAAGCTAAAAAAAGATTTAATTCAACTGTAGTAACTAAATATGGATCTTCTCAAATTTTGAATTATAGTATTTCAAAAGGAATTTATTCAAGAAGAAAGCTAAGTATAATTCATCCTAAGCAATATTTTGATTTGAGTATTGCACTTATTGATAATTGGAAAATTTTAAGAAACACCTATACTTTAACAGATTATTCTCAAAGTACTCCAGTTGAAAAAGGTGCTAAACGAGCCGTAAGGACAAAGAGTGTTTCTTGGGGGAGGTTTAAATTAGAAATAATTGAAAATTCATTTAATAAGAAAGTAGAATTAAAATTAGATATATCGCAGTTTTATCCCACCATTTATACGCACTCAATTCCATGGGCGATTTTAGGAAAAGAAGAAGCAAAAAAACTTTTCAAAATTAAAAATTCGCAACCACATAAATGGAAACAATTACTAGATACAGATGAAAATGCTAAGAAATATAGAATTGCAGATCATATTGATACGTTAGTTAGAAATTGTAATGATCGTCAGAGTATTGGATTACCAATTGGGCCAGATTCTTCTTTTGTTTTGGCCGAGGTTATAGCGAATAGAATCGATTTTAATATAAAGGAAAAGTTAAATAATATCCCCCATACTTGCATTAGATATTATGACGATTATTATTTCTATCTAGACAATTACAGTGACGCTCAAAGCACCCTTAAGATAGTGCAGCAGGTTCTGTTTGATTTCCAGTTAGAAACTAATGAAAGTAAAGTTCAAATTAAGGAACTTCCTTTTAAGTATTCTGAACCTTGGACATCTAGTTTTTCAGCTTTCAGTTTTGTTCACAGAGATAAATCTGAATTCAGAGACTACTTTTCAATCTTGTACGATTCTATTGAAAAAAACAAGGCTAAATCAGAATGGATTGTAAATTATGCTCTTCATAAATTTGAAAAGGGTAAGGTAAAGGTAGGAAAACGTTCATGGGATTTGTTTTTGGCACTTCTGCTTCAAACTCTTTTGACGGTGCCCAGCTCTATTCGATTAATATTCAAGATTATTCTTTCATATAAAATTTATCTGAACCAAAAATCTAAGGGGAAAATTAAAGAGGTTTTAGAGATTATTATAGATGACCATTTGCCCTTAAACCATTCTTATGAAGTCTCTTGGGCTTTATGGAGTTTAAAGTCCTTTAATATAAAATGTTCGGCGGATCTTTTGAAGAAAATATTAGCAAGTAATGACTCGATTTCCAAGTTAATTGCATTAGACATTATTAAATCTCGATTATATGATGGAAGGAAACCAGGTTTATCTGTGATTGGGAATGCTCTAAATTCTACTCATCTCTTCACTGAAGATTGGCTTTTTGTTTATGAATCCTATATAAAGGAATGGTTAGATTATAAGGGCAGACAAATTATTGGAGGACACAGGTTTATGGAAATTTTGTTTGATTTTGATATTTCGTTTTATAATCCTACAAATCAGGTTAGAACGGATTTTGAAATGACTCATGGATTGCTAGATCAGTTGACGGGGCGCAATCTATTTAGTCCGTCATCACCTAGTCCATATTTGACTAATGACGACTGGGATGATGATGATGAAAATGATGATGATGAATCTCAAGATGGTTACTAATTTTTGAAGTATTTTGTTATGAAAAAAGCATATAAATATGAAAATTTGCAAATTGGAAACTTTCTACTCTCAATTGGGTATTACTTGAGAGACTTTGATTTCAAGTTTCCCGTGAGTATGAACCTATATCAACAAACACCTAAAGATTTCAATATTGGAGATTTGTTTGGAGGTTTGGCGGGTCAGTTCTTTATTCTTGAATTTAAAAATGATGAATCAAGTATCAGTGATGAGTTGCGCAAGAAACAAAGGAGAAGGTTGGTGGAGAGATTAAATTTAGACAAGGAATTATTATCTATATCGTTAAAAGGACATTTTATTTGTTATCCATCTTTTACAGGAGAAGGAATGAACTTCAATATTACTCCATACTCTGTAATTGGAAGCAAGCATTATGAGGTGCGAAAAATTAAAGGAGTTGATCTTTTTTTAAAAAAAATGATTCTTGATAAAACCGTAGGAACGAATTTTGAAGGCATTTCCAAATATGTAGGCTTACTTGATGAATGTTCAATTAATGAAGGAGAAACATCTCCTAAAGGTGGGGGCGGTTTATCTGGTATTTTTATTCATTTTAATGAGAAAGATGGTATTCGATATATTCCATTTGATGACCTTAAGTTTTTAGAACAAAATATCAGGCTACAAAAGGAAATTGATTTGGATGCTCTTAAACCAAAAATTAATCTGAAACTAGATCGAAAAAAAGGTATGGGACGATAACATTGACCTTAATGTGAGGTCATTTTTTTACGAATTAAAGATTCCTCAACTTAGCAGCCTTCAACAAATTGTCCAAAGCATACAATATTCCATTTCTATCTTCCTCGTTGAGATTCTTAATATCATGGAAACGCTTCAACATCAAAGGGTCTTTAAGTAAATCAGAATCTTCATTCTCTCCAAGCAAATAACCAACAGTTGTTTCCAATAAATTAGCAAGCTTGACAGCAGCTTCAATACTCGGAACCATCTTTTCGCGCTCATATTTACCAATAACAGAGTGGGAAGTATTTAAAAGCTTAGCTAGCTCTTTTTGAGACAGCCCTTTTGCTTTTCTGCATTCTGCTAATTTTTTTCCAAATTCTAACTTCATAAACACCTTAAAAGGAACTAAAATGATCGATTCATATCAGTTAAAGCGAATTTAGACATATTAAAAGGTAAATAAAAACTGTAAAAGTTTACCCAAAAGCACCGAATAGAGTATATTTGAGCTTAAAATGAATATTAAATGAAAATAATAACACCTTATAGGGTTTATATTATCGTTAATAGGTGTTGAAAAATAAATTATGGTAGAAATCAATAGTTCATAGCATTACAAACAAAAGCAATTAAAACTGTACATTTGTATATATATAGAATTGCGTAGCTCTTTAGCTTTATTCTTCGCTCAAAATCGACAAATTTTAATACGAAAAGGATAAAGACAAAATAGCTTACGTATCATACATGATGCGTGGGCTGTTCTGCTCTTTCGTATGGGTTTTTTGTCGAACCTTGAGCGAGGACAGTAGCAGTACCACGCATCACCTTTTTAGGTAAACAAGTCTTGAACAGGGATGCATTATTCACTTAAAAATCATCCCAAATGTCTGACGAAAACAAAAAACGAATTATATCTGAAGTTAAAGTACAAACGAATGATCAAAAATTAGAACTGATCTATAAATTATTGCGCCAACGGCATGAATTACAGCAGGTCTGTTTAGAAGTGCTAAACGGATTGGAGGGCAAGAATCGAGAACCGCTTATTGTATCTCATTGGGTGAGCGAATTAGGGCGTGTGTTATTTGAGGAGGAAATCTTTTTGCATTGTAATCGGGATTTACTTGAGGATTTGAAGGAGGAATAGGACGGCCTTTGTTTACTTCAATAATTAATATTGACAATTAACCTATATTTGTAAGACGTGCAAAAATATCTGAATCCCAAACGAGCCGTTCTATAATTTATGCGAATCCTAATTGACACGAATATTCTTATTCATTTGGAAGACAATAAAGTCCTGAAGGAAGACTTTTCGTTGTTTTATCAGTTAACGATTGGAAACAAATGTGATATTCTCTATCATAAGACTTGCTTAGAGGACATTCAAAAGGATAAAGATGAAGACAGAAAAGCGATAACACTTTCAAAACTAACGAAATATAATATCCTTAAAAACCCTGCGCTTTTAGAGTCTAAATTTTCTCAAGAGGTGGGACAAAAAAAAGATAATGATCGTATAGATAATACGCAGCTTTATCAATTATATAAAGGTTATGTTGAACTCTTTGTTACTAATGATGGAGGGATCAAGAAAAAAGCTGAAAAGTTAGAATTGGGGAATAAAGTACTGAATGCGGCGGAAGCGAGAGATTATCTTGACGAAGAATTTACGCTCGTCATACCAAGTCATCCTGTTATTTCTCATGTTAGTGTCAGGGATCTTCAAAATGATTTTGATTCTTCGTTTTTCACTTCATTGAAAAACGATTACGATCCTGAAAAATTCATGTATTGGATTAAAGAAAAATGGGTAAAACAAGATCGTCAAGCCTACATTTTAAGAATTGACGATCAACTAGGGGCATTGCTCATTTATCACCCAGAGGAACCTAAAGATCATGAACTAAAGGGAATCCAAGAAAACGCCATTAAGATATGTACCTTAAAGGTTGGAGATGGCGCACTTGGAATGAAGTTGGGGGAGCTTTTCTTAAATAAAATGTTCCAATTATGTGATAGTAAGAAAGTAAATTATCTCTATGTCACAACTTATGAAAAACAGAAAGCCTTAATCCATATCTTGACCAAATTTGGTTTTGAACAATTTCATTCGTTTGTAAATTCAATTGGTGAAGAAGAGTACATTTTCTTAAAGCGTTTAAAACCTAAAGATTAAATAGGAAAAATAGGTTGTGAATTACATCCATATTTCGGGGAAGATGGGAATAAATTTGTTGTGCCAATTCAACCTCAATTCTATCGTACATTATTTAAAGATGCCAATTTACGCCAGCCTAGTTTATTCGACAATCATGACTATGGCTTAGACGAAGTACAAGGTAACACGATTGTAAAAGCATACATTTGCAACGCACCAAGAACAGATTTAGAAAGCGATGATTTACTATTCTTTTACGCCTCTAAAAAATACAAGAGTATTGAAGCTTTGGGAGTGTTACTTGAACACAAACGCGTTGATAATTTGGCTGAGCTGTGGGAAATGGTGAGGAGCAAAACAGTATATTCGAAAAAAGAACTTGAAAAAAGATTAGCAGAACGTAAATACGTTACGGTCTTGATATTTAGATTAGTCCAATATTTGAAAACACCTATTGATTTTAAAAGTGTTAAAGAATTGAAGTCATGGAAGAGTAAATTCCAGATCATTACCAAATTAGAAGAAGAAGATTATAAACACATTAAAGAAAATTACATCAATGAAAGTTTTATTATCAATTAAACCCGAATTTGCCAATAAGATTTTTGAGGGGTCAAAAAAATACGAATTCAGAAGAATGGTCTTTAAAGACAAAAGTGTTACTAAAGTTATTGTATATGCGTCATCTCCTATAAGTCGAGTTATTGGAGAATTTGATATTGAAACCGTGATTCGAAAAGATTTAGACGAACTTTGGGACGAAACAAAGGAGTTTTCAGGAATTACAAGGGATTTTTATGATTCTTATTTTCAGGGAAAAGAAGAGGGTTATGCCATTCAAGTAAGACGAGCCAAAAAATATAAACGAGATTACAATATTCAAGAGAAATTTGGGGTAAGGGCGCCGCAGTCTTTTGTCTATGTGGCTTGATTATGCATATTGTTCAATATCTTTAAAATAACTTTTATCAAAGGGTACTAAAACACTGGTATCATTTAATTCATTTGAAATGCTATTGTAAACTCTGCGTGCAGAGGAGTTTTCGATTTTTGCCCATTTCCTATTTTCTGGTTCTTGAGTGACTCGTAACTCCATGAAAACAGTGACTTTATCATATTCACTATGATGAAAAATTAGTATATCGCATGGGTAATCAAAAGAATCATTATCAAGTACAGTAAAAGGGTTTGTTAACTTGTAATTTTTGACAAATTCTACAAATAACTTGGACATCTTAGAAATTAACCCCTGATCATCACTATTCGGAATTATATAGCGATAGGTAACTTTTTTTTCTTTGTATTTATTCGAATCTTTTCATGTAGGTGTGAGTCTGGATGATCATGTTCTAGATATCTACTGATTACCCAAACTTCCTTTTTCTTATTTTTTTTATCTTGCGGATGGTCGTCAAACTCGAATTTTTCGAGTTCGGACATATTAAAATACCACTCGCTGTCTTTAAGTTCATGCTGAGCCAAATATCGATCGACTACTGTACCTATTTTCTCAATTTGAAGTTTAGATAATACGAATAGGTTAATAACATAGAGAGCTAGGAAAACAATTGCGACAATAGCAATACCAATCATAAAATTATAACCTAGACTGTCATGTATCCCTTTCAAAATTACCGTTACAACTGCAGAAAGCAACGCAACTCCAACATTTATCAACAAGCTTTGATGCTGTTTGAAGAAATTCTTTTTTTCTTTTTGGAAGGTTTCCTTCATTGTTTTAATTTAAGTTCAACATTGTGTTTCATTATGTTAAAATCATTTGAATAACGGTCATTTAGATGCTGTGTTTGGAAAATTTCTATTATGGATGTGGGGATTTCTTTGAGCACTATAATTCGATCAGAAATAAGAATAGCTTCATCAATATCATGGGTAATGAAAAGTGCGGTTATGTTGTTTTCCTTTATTTGAGATTTAAATAAATTCTGCAAAGAAATCCTGTTTTCTACATCAAGTGCGCCAAATGGTTCGTCAAAAGCAAGAATCTCGTTTTTTTGAGCCAAAGCTCGAGCGACAGCAACCCGTTGTCTCATGCCCCCTGAGAGTTCGTTCATCCGACTGTTTACGAACTGATAAAGTCCAGTTTTTTGCAGAAGACGAATGATTCGTTTAGATTTTTCATTGGAATCAATTTTTGAATTGATAAAGGCCGTCTCAATATTTTCTTTTACCGTTAACCACTCAAAGTTTGAATATTTTTGGAGCACAACGGAAATTCTATTATTTTTCAAATAGGATTTTGCTGAAACCCCTTTGAACTCAATTTTTCCATGATAATTTTTATCTAAACCAGTAATACAATTTAATAGTGTAGATTTACCACAACCACTTGGACCTACGATTGCAATGGTTTCTCCTTCTTTTATGTGAAGGTTAAAGCCCTTTATGACTTCTAAAGAGCCAAATTCTTTTGATAGTTCTATTATCCTAATCATCTTTTCGGTTCTGCTTTTACTTTATATCTAAATAAAGCCGGATAAAACCTTTTAAAAAGGTAATCAGTACTAAATCCAATAATGCCCATTGTAATTATACCTGCAAAAACATTGGGCGTATTGGAAAAACGCTGGGCTTCCTTGATCACATGACCAATTCCATTTGATGAGGCCACCAATTCAGCAATGATCACATAGGTCCAGCACCAACCAATAGTTATACGAGAGTTGTCGTAGATTTGTGGAAGGATTTTTTTGAACATAAACCATAATTCTTGCGTTTCGTTAAGCTTTAGTGAATAAGTTAGAAAAAAATGCTCTTTAGGAATTTCATTTAAATCATCAGTAATGAGTAAAATAAGTTGAAAAAACGTACCAATAAATAGTAACATTATTTTGGCACCCTCATCTATACCGAAAAAGAGTATTGTTAATGGGATCAAGGCAGAAACTGGTAAATAGCGTATGAAATCTATGTATGGCGATAATGTGGATCTCCTACAAAAAGTCGGACATTAATTTAAGACTTATGCGACTTTAGT
>CAYPZN010000041.1:0-37585 GCA_964415335.1 uncultured Crocinitomix sp. | reverse complement strand
ATAAAACCTGTCCTAAGAAATGGGGTATCTACAGAACAAACCCTTTCTTACTTAAAAAGCCCATTGAGAATTAATCATCAATGGGCTTTTGTATTATTTGAAAATCTACTATTCTTCAGTTTTTTTCTCCTTCTTTTTAGGCGGTTTTTTGCCTTTATCGATACTAATAATAATATCCTCTTTCTTTTTATCAAAGCTTATTGATATTGTATCACCTTCTGAGAGCGTTGCATTAATGATTTCTTCAGCTAAAGGATCTTCAACATATTTCTGAATTGCTCTATTTAGAGGACGTGCACCATACTTTTCATCATATCCTTTGTCAGCGATATAATCTTTCGCGTCTTTAGAAATTTTGATTGAGTATCCCAGTTCATTAATTCTTCCATACAGCTTCTCTAATTCTATGTCAATTATTTTGTGGATATCTCCATTTGTTAGCGAATTGAAGATAATCATATCATCAATACGATTAAGGAATTCAGGAGAGAAAGCCTTTTTTAACGCATTTTGAATAATCTTTTGAGAATTTTCTTCTTCTTGAGATACTTGCGATTTTGTTCCGAAACCAACTCCAGTACCAAAATCTTGTAATTGTCTAACACCTATGTTTGATGTCATTACAATAATTGTGTTCTTAAAGTCAATTTTTCTTCCCAAGCCGTCTGTCATATGGCCATCATCTAATACCTGTAACAAAATATTGAATACATCTGGATGCGCTTTTTCAATCTCATCTAAAAGGATAATAGAATAGGGCTTACGCCTAACTTTTTCCGTTAATTGTCCTCCTTCTTCATAACCAACGTATCCTGGAGGGGCTCCTACTAATCTAGAGATAGAGAATTTCTCCATGTATTCGGACATATCAATTCGAATTAAAGCTTCTTCCGAATCGAACATTGTACGCGCTAATACTTTAGCCAATTGTGTTTTTCCAACACCTGTTGGTCCTAAAAAGAAAAACGAACCAATCGGTTTATTAGGGTCTTTTAATCCAGCTCTGTTTCGCTGAATAGCTTTAACTACCTTTTTAACAGCTGCATCCTGACCAATTACATTTCCTTTAATAGTGTCACCAAGATTCATGATCTTGCCACTTTCAGATTCGGAAACTTTACGTAATGGAATCCCGGTCATCATTGAAACGACTTCAGCAACATTGTCTTCAGTTACTTCAATTCTATTCTCCTTCGCGCTTTCTTCCCAACGCGCTTGAGCTCCTTCTAATTCCGTTTGAAGATTTTTTTCAGTATCTCTTAATTCAGCAGCCTTTTCGTATTGCTGATTTTTTATCACATTTCCTTTTTCATTTTTTACTGCTTCAATTTTTTTCTCTAAGTCAGTAATCTCTTTCGGAACATTAATGTTTGTTATATGTACTCTTGATCCTACTTCATCCATAGCATCAATTGCTTTGTCTGGCAAGTTTCTGTCGGACATGTAGCGCTCAGTTAATTTAACACAAGCTTCAATAGCGCTTTGAGTATATCTCACACTATGGTGATCTTCGTATCTCTCTTTTATATTGTTTAGAATCTCAATTGATTCTGTAATACTTGTCGGTTCAATCAATACTTTTTGAAATCTTCTTTCTAAAGCACCGTCCTTTTCAATATACTGTCTAAATTCATCTAATGTGGTTGCTCCAATTACTTGAATTTCTCCTCGAGCCAATGCTGGTTTAAACATGTTTGAGGCGTCTAATGATCCTGAAGCGCCCCCAGCACCAATAATCGTATGAATTTCATCAATAAACAAAATAATGTCTCTTGATTTTTCTAATTCATTCATTACAGCCTTCATTCGCTCTTCAAACTGACCTCTATATTTAGTACCAGCAACTAAAGAAGCTAAATCCAATGAAATAATTCTTTTGTTGAACAAAACACGGGATACTTTTTTATTTACAATACGAAGTGCTAACCCTTCTGCAATGGCAGATTTACCAACTCCAGGTTCACCAATTAAAATAGGGTTGTTTTTCTTTCGTCTTGATAAGACTTGAGAAACTCGTTCAATTTCTTGTGTTCTACCTACAATCGGGTCAAGTTTATTTTCTTCGGCCATTGCTGTTAAGTCACGACCAAAATTATCTAAAACAGGTGTTTTAGATTTTCCTTCAGAGGCTCTTTTACCTCCTCCTCCTTTATACCCAGAGCTTTCATTACCCTGATCATCATTATCTGCTGCATTTCCTGGAAATTCAGCCTTAGGGTAGTTTTGTTCTTCTATCATTGCTTCTAATTCTTCTTTAATATTTTCGTAAATAACGCCATATTTATTTAAAATACGTGTAGCTAAATTATTTTCTTCGCGTAAAATCGCTAACAATATATGCTCTGTACCAACTTTAGTACTTTTAAAAAGCTTAGCTTCTAAATAAGTTATCTTTAAAACTTTCTCTGCCTGACGAACAAGAGGGATATTATTTGCTGTTATACTTTTTACACTGTTTTCTTTCAATGTCTTTTCTAATTCTAATCTGAGGCGTTGTAAATCTACTTGGAATTCTAAAAGTAACTTAATAGCCAAACCTTCTCCTTCACGAAGAATTCCCAATAGTATATGCTCAACACCTAAATAGTCATTTCCAAGCCTTAATGCTTCTTCACGACTAAATGAAAGGACATCTTTTGCTCTTGCCGAAAAATTTGCATCCATATTTTTATATCGTTTTCAATTAATGAAATTATTTTTTAATCCTAAAAAGGTCTTTTGATTAAGTTGATTAACTAAATCTTATAAAGTAGACGCAAAAAAGATAAAATCATTTCAAATTAAAATTACCCTCTCTCATCAATTCTTATCAAAATAACCGAATAATTTCGGATTATCGATAATATACGAAACAAAATTTATACCGATTGTTAATAAAGATTATTTTCCTGCCATTTTTGTTGATAAGTCGCCATAATGACATGGTGAACGTACCAAAATATTCCCTATTTTCGACGCTTATAACATAAAAGAAAAGAAGATATGGCAGAAGGAGAAAATATCATCAGAATAGACATAGACGAAGAGATGAGATCAGCATACATTGATTATTCAATGTCTGTGATAGTATCAAGAGCGTTACCTGATGTTCGTGATGGTTTGAAACCTGTGCATAGAAGGGTTTTGTATGGAATGCAAGATTTAGGTGTCTATTCCAACCGTCCTTATAAAAAATCAGCAAGAATCGTAGGAGATGTTCTCGGTAAGTATCATCCACATGGAGATTCTTCTGTATATGACACTATGGTGCGTATGGCACAACCGTGGTCGTTACGTTATCCTATGGTTGATGGGCAAGGAAATTTCGGCTCTGTTGATGGTGATAGCCCTGCAGCAATGCGTTACACGGAATCAAGATTGCAAAAAATCGCAGAAGAACTTTTGGCAGATTTAGATAAGGAAACAGTTGATTTTTCACTGAATTTTGATGACTCTTTGGAAGAGCCAACGGTATTGCCTACAAAAGTTCCTAATTTATTAGTTAACGGCGCTTCCGGTATTGCTGTGGGTATGGCAACAAATATGCCTCCTCACAATTTAACGGAGTGTGTTAACGGAATTATCGCTTATATAGACAATAGAGAGATTGATATTGAAGGACTAATGGAGTATATAAAGGCTCCTGATTTTCCTACTGGTGGAGTGATCTATGGATATGAAGGCGTTAAAGATGCATTTCAAACCGGTAAAGGTCGTGTTATAATGCGGGGTAAGGCGGTGATTGAAGAAATAAGAGAGGGGAGAGAAGCGATTATTGTTACTGAAATTCCTTATCAAGTGAATAAGGCAGACATGATTAAGAAAACTGCTGACTTGGTTAATGATGCTAAGATTCCAGGTATTTCAGATATCCGTGATGAATCGGATAGAAACGGAATGCGTGTAGTATACGAATTAAAGCGAGATGCAATACCAAATGTGGTATTAAATAAATTATTTAAATACACAGCGTTACAATCTTCATTTCCAGTAAATAACATTGCCTTGGTTAAAGGTAGGCCTGAAGTGTTGAATTTGAAAGATATGATTGTGCATTTCGTTGACCATAGACATGAAGTGGTTGTGCGTAGAACACAATTTGAGCTTAGAAAAGCAGAAGAAAGAGCACATATATTAGAAGGACTAATTATAGCTTCTGATAATATAGATGAAGTAATTAAATTAATACGAGGTTCTAAAAGCCCTGAAGAGGCAAGAGAGAAATTAATCTCTCGCTTTGAGTTATCGGATATTCAAGCAAGAGCTATTGTTGAAATGCGACTAAGACAGTTGACTGGATTAGAGCAAGATAAGTTAAGAGCTGAGTACGAAGATCTCATGAAGAAAATTGCCGATTTAAAAGATATCTTATCTAATGAAGATCGTCGAATGAGTATCATAAAAGACGAACTCAATTATATTAAAGATAAATACGGTGACGAAAGACGTTCTATTATAGAGTATTCTGCCAACGAAATGAGAATAGAGGATTTGATTCCAGACAACGAAGTTGTAATTACAATATCTCATGCAGGATATATCAAACGTACGTCTCTGGACGAATACCGTGTTCAAAGTAGAGGAGGAGTTGGAGCTAAAGGTTCTGCTACAAGAGATAAGGATTTCTTAGAACATCTTTTTGTTGCTACAAACCATAACTGGTTATTAATCTTTACTGAAAAAGGAAAATGTTTCTGGATGCGAATCTTCGAAGTTCCTGAAGGAGCTAAGAATGCAAAAGGAAGAGCTCTTCAAAATTTGATTAATATCGAGCAAGATGATTCGATTAAAGCTTTTATTAATGTAAAAGACATTAAAGATGAATCATATATTGAGGATAAGTACATTATTATGTGTACCAAACGTGGAGTGATTAAGAAAACTAAATTAGAGGCATACTCAAGACCACGTACAAATGGGATTAATGCAATAGGGATTAGAGAAGGGGATGAGTTACTTGAAGTTAAATTAACGAATGGGACGAATGAGATCATGATGGCATTAAAGTCTGGAAAATCTATCCGTTTCAATGAAGAGAAAGTGCGTTTCATGGGGAGAACTGCTTCAGGAGTTAGAGGAATCACACTTGCCTCTGAAGAAGATGAAGTTGTAGGAATGATTGCAGTAGAAAATGAAGAAGCAAACGTTCTAGTTGTATCAAGTAACGGATATGGAAAACGGTCTGAAGTTTCTGATTACAGAATTACAAACCGTGGAGGTAAAGGAGTTAAAACAATTAACGTTACTGAAAAAACAGGTTCTTTAATTTCAATGAAGAACGTAACGGATGATGATGATTTGATGATTATTACCAAAAAAGGAATAACAATTCGAATGCATGTTGATGCACTCCGAGTAATGGGGAGAGCAACACAAGGTGTCCGATTAATTAGCTTGAGAGGGAATGATGAGATTGCAGCAGTTGCAAAAGTTTACAGGGACAGAGAAGAAGAAGATGAAGTTCAATACGACGAAGAAGGTAATCCAATTATTGTTGAAGGAACAACTGATGTAGAAGGGGGTTCTGAGGAAGAATAACTAAATTTTTGAACCAAAATAAACAATGAGAAATTCAGAATTGAATTTCTCATTGTCTTTATGTACTTTTGCAACGTGGCACAAAAATTGGGTAGTCATTTATGGAATTGAAAATATTCCGCATCAAGTAAATAAAGAAATGAATAACAAAAGGATGGAACGATTAAAAACAAATCACAGCCATCTCTAAAAACTAAAAACGACTAGACAGATGAAACAACTGGTTTTAACAGTAGCTATTGCACTTGTAGCGTCAGTAGGATTTACACAAAAAAACAATGTAACCAATGCAGTTCTTGCATATAAAGACTTTTCAGAAAGTAGAGCTGAAGGTGATTTAGATCAAGCAGCAAAAAACATATTAGAAGCTAAAAAATACATTGACCTTGCTTCAGAACACCCAGATACTAAAGGTCAGGCTAAGACATTAGTTTACAAGGGTAAAATTTATTTTGACATATCTGTTATGAGTGAAGCTTCTCAGAATGAAATGTTGAAAGAGATTGATGCTGGCGAAACAGCTAAGATGGGATTAGAAGCATTGAAAGAGTCTAAAAAAGTAGATAAAAAAGGAAGGTATGAAGATGATGTAGCGCTTTATGCTAATCAATACCGAATTGATTTATCACAAGCAGGAATTGATGCTTATACTGCGGAAAACTATGAGGTAGCAATGGGGGCACTTATTGGTGCTGCTGAATTTGGAAATGTTTTAGGTGTTCAAGATTCTTCTTTTTTACTTTATGGGGCTATTTCTGCACATAACGTAGGACAATATGACGTTTCAAGAGAAACTTTCCAAAAATGTATTGACCTTGACTATGAAACAGCTTTGAGCGCCAAATACATTTCTAGAGCTTATCAGGAAGAAGGTAATTTAGCTGAAGCAGAAACATTCTTAAAAGATATTTCGGCTAAAAAGCCAAACAATAAAGATGTATTGATTGAATTAATCAACCTTTACATTGATACGGAAAGGAATGAGGAGGCTGAAAAAGTATTAACTTCTGCAATTGAATTAGATCCGAAAAACACAGCTCTGATTTATACTTCAGGGAATATTTATGAAACCATGGATAGAATTGATGATGCAGTTTCTGCTTATGAAAGAACATTAGAAATTGATGGTAATCACACGAGTGCACAATTTTCTCTTGGTGGAGTATATTTTAATAAAGGAGCAGATAAAAACAATGAAGCAAATAAACTTCCATTTGGAGATGCAAATTATGATGCAATGGTTGCTGAATCGAAAGGTTACTTTGAAAAAGCGCTTCCATACTTAGAATCTGCTGCTAAAAGCGAACCAGAAGATATTGTTATTTTAGAATCGCTTAAAGCAGTTTACGGAAAACTCGGAAACTTGGATAAGTTAAGAGAAACAAAAGCAATGATTGAAAAAGTGAAAGCAGGAGAGTAGAATAAATCTAATTATAAAAGAATAAAAAGAGTTAGCAATTTTGTTAACTCTTTTTTGATTGTAAACTTTCTTAAATCATTCAAAGAATAAATCAAATCCACTTTTCAGTAATCAATAGAACCATTTATTTGTAGATGTTCAGGACGTCAAATCCTATTTTAAATCTAAATTCAGGAGCACCTTGGTTACCATACTACTCGTATAATAGAAGCCATATTTGAGGTATTGATTGCTGATTTTAAATTTCTTTTCAACACGAACAATAAATTCACTTAACGAAAGATCAAATTCATCAATTAAGGTTGTATTCAACCCAACAACGCTTTCAAATTTTAAGCGATTAATTAAAAGAATTTTATTCAGAAAAAAAATATTGAAATGATGTATAAAAAACCTTGAACGTATGGACCATTTGTATTGTACATAGAATCCAGCGTTTGATGCGTATTTAACGGATTGGATAAGAAACCTAGATCGAATTGCTTGAAAAATTTATGTTCTACAATTCTTAAATCTGTCTTATTCAAAAATGTACCCCCTAATCACTTTCCATTTGGAATCATCATAATTCCCTAAATTAATTTCGTCTGAAACTTTAAATTCTACCGAATTAAACCTGACCTCACTTCCAAATAGGTTAGGGATACCTTGTTTAAAACCAACTTCTAGTTCTGGATATTCTGTTCCGATTATTAACTTCTCATTATTCTTGATAATATATTTTTGTTTAAATCGATATTGAAATTTTAATTCAAGTAATGTTGCACGATAAGGGTCAAAAGCAATCGGTTCGTTTAAGAAATCGACTCCTCCAGTATCAATAGTTTGATAAAATTCGACAATTGCCCCTAAATTAAAACCTTCAAGCGGTTCTTTATTTGAAAACCCAAATTTGACTTTAGCATATAGTCCATTTACTAGCTCATGTCGATATGCAGCACGGATAAATCTGCTTCTAACAGCACTTGTTCTGCCCAAAACAAAATTAACAGCACTTAGTTGGTTTGTTATACGTTCGTAATTGCCTCCAAGTTCAAATTCAATAGTTCCATTTTTTTGGTATCAGCGTGTATCACAATCCTAGATCACCTTTTAAATCACGATTATTAAAGCCATAATTAATATTTGGAACAACTTTAACTTTTTGTGCATTATTGAATTTTTTACTATAAAAAACACCAAAACCACAGCGAAATCCGCCGACACCTAAAACGTCCATATTTCCGAGTATTGGATTGATGTAAATCTCTCGTTTTTTATGCCGATTTCTAAACCCAATTCCGTTTAAAACGACATCAAAAATAGTAATCCGGTTATATTCAGCATCTACATTATCCAGATAATGTTTGCTTTGTTTTATTGAATCAATGCTATTTTGCTCATCTATAAAATCCAATTCAACTTGCTTTAACTGAATTGGTCGATTTTCTGTCCAATAAATGGAATCCTTTGAAAATACGTCATCTGCATAACTCGAAATTTCATTTCTAATACTTTTCGCGGTTATTGAGGTGTTGAATTTGTAGTTTGCATGATTTACCCTTGTGTTTGCCGAGATCGTATACGCCTAATCCCTAAAAGGTAACTAAACTCTCGTCGAACAGAAACCCAAAAACCTTCAATTTCTTCATAATCTTGAATTACAATAAATGCTTTAAAAAACTGCATAACATCCGAATTAATTTCAAGATTAAACGACTTAATCACCCATAATTCATCAATAATATATAATGTTCCACTAAAAGTGGTGCACTTTTAAAACAAGGAGTAACTTGAATTACGTAGATTTTTTTCCAGATTCATTAAATACCCCAGATAACCTAAATTTATAGTTTGTAAAGGTTTGTATTCCAATAGGAGAAGTAATTGGATGTTCTGCAATTTTCGGGAGATCAATTAAATTTTGATATAGATTAAAATCACCATCTTGAAGTTTTTCAAAAAAGATATATGGATCTGTAAAGACTTGTTGTACCGGAATAATATTATCGTCTTGATAGTAATCCACTGCCTAAGGAGTTGTACTTGCTTCCTTATTAGAGTAATCATGCTTTGCAATAATTTTTTCATGATAGGTAATAGGTGTAATGAAAGTCGAAACTGAAACAGCTTCTATTAAATTCATTTTCGTAGGTCCTGTTTTAAGCATGTCATTTTCTGTAATTCTTCTGTTTTCTCTCTCAAGTCCAGTCTTTAAATACGTATTGCACGAATAATTTTCAAATTGATTCCAAATGTTTTTCTGAACCTTTTTAATAATAGAATTAGCAACATTTACTTTTTTAGTAACAATCTCTACCGCAGTCAATTGCTTTTCTTCGTCTTTTAGCATGACATCAAAAAGAGTTAATTTTTGATTCACATTAATTAAAAAGATGGTGTCTTTTTTCCTAAAAACTTAAAATGAACAGAGTACATTTTTTGTTCATTTAACTCAAGAAAATAGGCTCCGTTGTAATCAGTAATAACACCGTAAGTGCTATTTTCTATATAAACTTTTGTTCCCAGTAATGGTTGGTCATTCTCATCTAAAACAATCCCTTTTAAACATTTTGAGTTGTCCCAGACAGTAAAGAAAATACGAAAATAAAGAAGAAAAATACTTTCATTGTTTTAAAGCTATAGCTTTAAGACGTCTGCAGCTACTTAAAGTTACAATCATTTATAGAATAAATCCTAATATTAAATTATTATTTTTAAGCAGAATAATTCAGCTCACATATGGACAAAAGAACATTTATAAAACGATTTTCATTATTAGGCTTAGGCACGTTGTCAAGTACGTCATTATTAGCAAATTTAATAGATGAACACAGTGATTTATCCTTTAAGGAATTGGCAGCAGATGAATCGTTTTGGAGTAAAGTAAGAAGCCACTACAAATTAAATCCAGATTATATAAATCTTGAAAACGGTTATTACTGTATGATGCCGGAGGAGACCTTGTCAGAATATATTGAATATGTTCGTTTAATCAATTTTGAAGCTTCGCGTTACATGCGTGTTTTAATGAAAGAAAATAATGCCATTATTCGAAAGCGTCTAGCTGATATGGCAGGTTGCAATAAAGATGAATTAATCATAACTAGAAATACGACAGAATCTTTAGACCTTGTAATTGGAGGATTGGATTGGAAAAAAGGAGATGAAGCAATAATGGCCTTACAAGACTATGGAGCTATGCTAAATATGTTTCGCTTAATGGAGGAGCGTCACGGAATTATAAACAAGAAAATTTCCATTCCAAATCATCCAAAAAGTGATGATTTTATTGTCGAATTATATCGACGAAAGATCACGGAACGAACAAAATTAATAATGGTTTCTCATGTCGTTAATATTAATGGACAAGTAATGCCTGTTCGAAAAATTTGTGATATGGCACACGAAATGGGAGTAGAAGTGATGGTAGATGGTGCGCATTCTTTTGCGCATCTCAATTTTAAACTAGAGGACTTAAACTGTGATTACTTCGGTACGAGTTTACATAAATGGTTAAGTGCTCCACTTGGTTGTGGTTTTCTATATGTCAAAAAAGATAAGGTTAAAAAACTTTGGCCTCTATTTGCCGAAGATGTGAAACCAAAAGATGACATTGATCGACTCAGTCATACTGGAACTACGCCGGTACATGTTCAATTGGGTATTGCAAATGCAATCGATTATCATAATGTAATCGGTTCAGAACGAAAAGAAGAACGATTAAAGTATTTAAAACAGTATTGGACAAATGAATTACGTGAAACTAAAAATGTAATCATAAACACGCCTTATGAATTGGAACGATCCTGTGGTATCGCAAATGTTGGGATTAATGGTTTAAAGCCAAAAACACTTGCAAACATTTTATTTGAGCAATACAGTATTTGGACTGTTGCGATAGAGCGTCCTGGTGTATATGGTTGTAGAATCACACCTAACTTGTATACAACAACGGAAGAATTGGATAAATTCGTAGCTGCAATTCAAGAAATTGCTTCAAAACAAGTTACGCTTGATTTGCCAGTAAAATAATTGGTTTACCCTTTTCGAAATGATATAATATAATGAGTTCCGTTTTCAGGTTGATGATTGTGCTCGATATTTCCGTCAAATTGATCCACTAGATCATGAATTAATTCCATTCCTAGCCCTGTCGATATTTCCGCAATATATGCAGGTTTTATTGTTTCGAAGCCAACACCATCATCTCCAATAAAGAGTTTGTATTCGAATTCATTAACTTCTTCAAATTTGATATATATATTTCCTTTAGAAAGCCCTTGGAAAGCATATTTCAAACTATTTGTTACTATTTCATTAATAACAAGCCCTAAAGAAATAGATATATCAAGGTTTAATGCAATTCCTTTTGCTTCAACTTCAAATCGAATCTCTTTACTCGAGCCTGCCATTGAACGTAATAGGTAATGACATAATTCATTAAGGTAACGGTCGTATTGGATGTTTGAAAAATCAGTTGATTCATAGAGCATATTATGAACCGTTGCCATTGCCATAATTCTATTTTGACTTTGATCAAATAATTGTCGGATCATTTCATTGTCTACCAAATTAGATTGTAATTTTAGTAAACTGATGATTACCTGCATATTATTTTTTACACGGTGGTGGATTTCTTTGAGAAGGTTCGTTTTCTCTGCATTCAATGCTTCTAAATCTTTCGAATATTTTTTCTGTTTTTTTAATAATTTGGCCGTTTTAGCCTTTTCGCTTAAAAGTTCTTGTGTTCGATTTTCAATTTTTTGTTCAATATCTTTTTGATACTTATCAATCTCGGAGATATATTCATTCGCTCTAGAAATATTTTGAGTTTCAATATTTTTGCGCGTATAATCATCTTTTAAATCAATTATACCTGCTTGATGTAACGGCATATAAGGAGTGCAAATAAGTCCATTATTTTCAAAACCTCTAGACATATACCATATTAAACCGGCAGCAGAATGTTCAGCAGGAATTAAACCTTCATATCCTGGGTTGTTAGTAATATTCAAAACATAATCTTCAAAATCATATCCAAATCTATCACAATAAGCAGGGAAATTTTCAAAAACTAGGGGAGTGTCTACAAGGCCAGGAGCAAACCCAATTATGGAGACATTATCTTCTTCTGAAACTTCAGCAGCAGAACTGATTACTAAAGATCTGCAAGAAGCTTTAGAACTTGACATAGCAGCAGCATATCCCATTCCTTCAACAGCAATCAGATTTATAATCATTCCAAACTTATTCTTTTTCATTGTGGGAAGAACCCATTGAGAAAAGAGGAGAGGAGCAGTAGTATTTGTATCATGAGAATATTGCCATTCTTCATGTGTCAATTCACTAATACTTTTGGTAATAAATTTGACAGCGTTATTTACTAAAAAATCAATACGACCATGCTTTTTAATGATTTTATCCAAAACTTCTTTCATTCTTTTGAAGTCAGTAATATCACCTAAGATAAAATCTGCATTAAGGCCTAATTCTTCAAGTATTTTAAGCGTGTTTTTTGATTCCTTTTCTGAAATATCAATAAAGTACGTTTTTACACCCAGAGCTGTTAATCCAATAACAAGCTCTTTTCCAAATCCTCTAGCACCTCCTGTAATAACAGCTACTCTACCTTTAAAGTATTTGGTGTCAAGCTTTATTTTCTTTAATATTTCGGTAATAGATTCACTTTGAGTCTGTAGATGAAAATACCTATCCATATTGCGAATATAATGAAATATTGCGCAAGAAAAACATTGACTTAAACGTTTGATTATTCATGTACTGAGACTTATGGTTAAAAGTGGAAAATGAACTAGGTGTTACAACACGTTTTTTTAACAGGTTGTTTCTAGTCAAAACTATCTTCTCGAAGAGTCTATTTACTTTAGCAAGCTAATTTTGCGCGGACTGTGGGCGCATGGAAAATTAGCGCAGACATAATATGCATTATAATTGATCAAAAGAGACAATCCTTCCTTTAGTATGAACCGAAAACAGTTCTTTTGGCTTATAATGTGATCTAGCTTATGTTAAATAGCTTGGAAAAAGGTTTTATTCTAAGAGTAGGGGAATGCTCTATTTTGTGTGTTGGGTAATGCCAGTTTTCTTTTTTTAGGGCAGGCAAGGGAGCTTGACCAAGAGTGGGGAAATTAATTCTTTTCTAACCCGCATTTATACTGTTTTAATTGGTCTATTTCTTTGCTAGGTTTGGCATTAAAATTACATACAGTATGCAGGCAAAAGAAGCAGAAGAACTTAGAAGAAATTGGGGTGACAAAAATTGTGATCACCCAGCATTTGCGAAAGAGTATGATCTTGGTGCACAAACAGGAGATTACATATGCAAAACATGTGGAAAAGAAGTCTCAAGACACCAAAAACTTGAAATTGAAAGGAAAAGAGATAGTTGATGTTTCACTTACATTTTTAATTAACGCTTTTTACGTTGCAAAGCTGTTGGATACTTAGCAAATGAATCTTGAATACCTTTCATATCCTTGGTAACCTTTTCGTTTACAGTTTTGATAAGATTGGTTTGAAACTTCATAATCTTCAACAAGTCATGCATTGCTTCAAGATTTTCATGTTGTGTAAGTACGATTTTTTCGAGTTGAGCTTTGGTATAGCGTTGCATAAGTTAAGTTTTTAGGATTAAATATTCCAATTATCGGAACAAGTATAACGAAATACGGGTAAAATGTAAATATAAAATTTAGATTTTCGGAAAATAATATCTGAATAGGTAAATTTATGTACCGAAAAACAGATGAAGATGACCGAATTAGGACTATATTTTTCAAAGAAATCAGTAAATCGTTCAGACGTGGCTAGAAAGACTGGTATTAGCAAAACTAGGCTGAGTGAATTAGCGAATAATACACGTACGAAATTGAGGGTTGATGAATTGTATTTAATTGCTTTGGCCATTGATGTTGACCCAGGTGAAATCTTTGTAGAAATATGTAATGGATTAAGTTTAAAGTCAGACAATTAGAATTATGGCGAGCAATTTTTATACTAATTCTCAAGTTCTCAACATATCTGGATATGAAATTTATTTTACTCGTTTTGCTGATTCAATAATCAAAGACCATTTCCAAGATGCCTTATCAGATTTGTCAATCGTTTTAAATAACTTTAATCCTTCCGAAAGTCAATTACTTTCCGCTGGTGGAGGACTAAGCTCAATTACTCAAGACCTTAGAGATAAACTTTATGAGTACAATTGGAAGAAAATTAATATTCTAAGTGAACATAAAGTAAGAGATAGAATCTTAAAATCCGAAAGTCATGAAATTGATCACTATAAAGAATTTGAAAAAGGGAATATAGGATTGGAAATTGAGTGGAACAATAAGGACCCTTTTTTTGATAGGGATTTGGAAAACTTTCGAAAATTACATCAAGTAGGTGAATTGGCCTTAAGTATTATTATCACAAGAGGGCAGTCTCTTCAAAATGAGTTAATTGAAGTATACAAAAGGTATCTTTCCAATTCTTATCCATATACTATAGATCAACTATCAGAAAATTTTAGTCTGTCTCAAAAAGCTAGAGCCCGAATTTCTGGAATGATAGAATTGAGTAAGGAAGATTCAATTCTATCTATTGCGAGAGACCTTTGTTCTTCGAAATATGGCACTTCTACAACTCATATGGATAAGTTGTTGACTAGAATGGATAGAGGGGTAGGAGATCCTTGCCCATTATTATTAGTTGGTATTGGTAAAGAAAGACTTGTATAATTTGACTTATGGATTTTGAAATATATAGTTATCGTTTTGCAGAAGAAATAATAGAACATCCTAATTACTCTTTAGCGATTCAAGAGATTACTCAAATCATACAGGATTGCCCGCTTTATATATGGCCAAACAAATCAACTTCAAATCCAAGGCTTGATACTATCCAGCAATTACTTAATGCATATTTTGATGTTAAGTTTTCCTGTTTAAACAATTGGGATTTCCATCCTGATGCAACCCTCATTCCAAACTCTGGGTTAAAGGCTGATTTCAAGAAAACTTTTAATAATCTCACAATTCAATCGGAAGTTCAATTTGGAAATATGTCAAGATGGTATTCGGATGTCTTTAAATTTCAAACAGCTTATTCGCAAAATATGATCCATATGGGATTGTGTATTGTTCCTTTTAGCGAATTAGCTAGGAAGATTGATTCTAATATAACTAATTTCGAGAGGTGTGTGAGGGAGCTTCCATCTGCGGATTTGTCTATTACATTACCGATACTAATGATTGGTATAAAACCTGACAGTAACACAACAGTTATTGATGTTTCTCAATCTCAGTTTAATTCAATAAGTGACATTACTGGAAGAGGTAATTCGGATAATTTATATCGGATAGTAAATGAATGCTTGGCAAATTCACTAATTCAAAACGTTTCTAGTTCTTCTCCAGTTGGAGCAAGGCCTTGACGGCTAAGAACTCAATGTTGATAAAAATAAACTTGATTTTTTTTGTCAACATGTTTTTTGTCAATACATTTAGCCCATGAAAACTTTTGGTGAGTTAATCAAAGAATTAAGGGAAAAAGAAAATTGGCCACAACGTAAACTAGCTTATGAGTTAGATATTGATGTTTCCGTATTAAGTCGAATTGAGAATGAAAACAATTTTCCTAAAAAAAGAGTTCCTGAAATGATTCAAATTATTTCAAGGTTGTTCAAAATTCCAGAAGATGAATTAAAAAAATGCTATTTAAGTGATGAAATAGCGTCAATTCTTGCATACGAAGATAACTATGAAACTATACTCAAGGTTTCGGAAGAAAAAGTCAGTTATGGAAGAGTAAAAAAAACAAAACAATCAGAAATAAATTTCGACAATGGCAGCAATTGATTTATATAGTGGGATAGGTGGATGGACAACAGGTTTCAAGATGGCTGGAATTGATGTAGTAGCGTCCTATGAATGGTGGAAAGATGCAAACAATACCCACAACAAAAACTTTGGGACGACACATTCGGAAGTAAATATTCGTGAACTCAAGTTAGAAGATTTACCAAACCCAGAGGAGATTGAATTTGTACTTGGCAGTCCTCCTTGTACTCAATTTTCATATGCAAATCGTGGTGGTAACGGAGATATTGCTGATGGGATGGTAGATATCTATAAATTCCTTGAAGTTGTTGAATATCTTAATCCAAGATATTGGGCTATGGAGAATGTTCCGAGAGTTGCCAAAATAATAGAGCGAGAAATTCAAAAAGGAGGTTCTCTTTATAAGTTCAAAAACTTATTTAGTGAAAATGGAATCAGAGTTTATGATTCATCAGACTTTGGTGTTCCTCAGAAAAGAAAAAGGATGATTGCTGGAAGGTTACCTTTTGATTTGTTAGAGTCTTACAAAAATGTAACTCCAAGATTAACAATGGGTGAGGTATTAGATGCTTTAAATGAAGATAGAGTAGTTGATCCAATTTATGGAATTGAAATAGATAAAGAAAACGTAACGGATCATATCACCGAAGCTCCTTTGAGTGATGAAGAAGCTCGAATCAATGGTGATTCAAAAGCTTATCATGCAATTTATAATGCCATGAGTTTTCCTGATAAATGGGATAGACCATCTAGAACAATTACAGCATTATGTACGAGAGTTTCTCGTGAAAGTATCATCATAAGCGACCATATTAATAATCTGCGAAGATTGACCGTACGCGAGAGAGGTTGTCTTCAATCATTCCCGTTAAACTATCAGTATTATAGTGGGAGCTACGGAGGTAAACTTAAAATGATAGGTAATGCTGTACCTCCAGTATTAACTTTCTACATAGCTCAAAGTATGTTAGAGAGAACTGCCGAAGAAGTTTTACTTCCAAATCAGGCAAATAACCCAATCGTTGTAGATGATGAGCCACCAATTATCCATACTCCTGACAATAAGGGAGCAAAATACTCATGGAGTAGGTCATTTTGGCTTGCAGTTCCTGGACTAAGGTTTGGAAGTGGGGTAAGGTTTGAACTTAGGAATTATCATGATAAACGCAATCAAAGTACTTCATGGAAGATGAATTTTTTCTATGGGAATTCGAAAAACATAAAGGCCAAAGAACTAGATTTAGGATTGTTTGAAAGAAGTTCCCTAATTCTAAATAAATTAAACAATGAAAAATTAAATAGGT
The DNA here is from genome assembly GCA_964415335.1 of uncultured Crocinitomix sp. Classification (GTDB taxonomy): domain Bacteria; phylum Bacteroidota; class Bacteroidia; order Flavobacteriales_D; family Crocinitomicaceae; genus Crocinitomix. Next base: position 20,516 of record CAYPZN010000041.1, on the reverse strand, counting down.
TAACCGAAGGAATAATTTATTATTGCGAATCAGTTGATATTGAAGGGTTGCAGAAGAATTGGACGAATAAAGATAGAGACAGGGTAGGGCCGATAGAGTTAATTGATAGTTTGGGAAGGTTTTCGGATCAATTTAGAAAAGTTCTTAAAAAGAAAAAGCTGAACGAGAAGATACTTTTAGCTTTTATTGAAGATGAATTGAGAAATGGAGATGGAAAAATTGATAACAAAAAACTATCGGAAAATCCAATAGATGTTTTCATAGGAATGTTGATTGGGAGTAGTTTTAATTCGGTGATGAATGGAAAAAAAATACAACTGGAATTAAATTTAATTTCAATTTAAGTCAGCTTCAGAATTATGTTAAATAGAAAATTTTAGATTATTCTGTAAAGGTTAAATGTTCCGTGATCTGTGTCATAAATTCTGTGGTTATTCACGTTGGTAATTAGTTTTTAATTCAAATCTATTTGTAAGATATGTTTAAATAGAAAGAATTAATTTGTGAGCTGGCAAAAAAAGAAAACTGGTATGTGTGATGGCCAGTTATGGTGTGTGGTGACTTTGTGCGCAAAATATTTTGTTATTTCCAAACAAAATGATTTTGAAGCAAATGAACGGTGTGAGGCTATTTACTTTAGCAAGCGAATTTATGAGCGCAGACATAAGATGTATTATAAGACAAAGCGAAGCACATACCAATCAATTTATAATAAGAAACATTTTATTCGAAGAATCTATTTAGCGGAGCCAAGCAAAATAGACAGGGATATGCGCCTGGCATTTTGCGCAGACATAATACTGTATTATAATTGCCAAAAGAGACAATCCTTATATATCAACCGAAAACGACTCTTTTGGCTTATAATGTTACTAGCTTATGTTAAATAGCTTGGCAAGAGGTTTTATTCTAAGAGTGGGGGAGTTTTATTCTTTCTCTTTTTCTTAAATGACTTTAGAAGTTAAGGTGTGAACACGTTTTTGTGGAGCGTTAGCGGAGCAAATGGGTGTGGGAATATACTAGATATTGAACAAAAATTATTATATTTGATCATACTTATTAACCCTAATTTAACAGACTTTTTGGATTGAAGTTAGTTGTTCATCTTTTTTTAACTAAACCAAATTAGAAATGACTGTTATTGAAATTTTCATTAAGCATGCAAACAGGTTTTTTTGCCTATGGATCGCAGATATCATCAAGTGGTGAATGTATAGAAGAAGCTATTAAAATTATCAATAATTCAGATAATGATATTACGATAAGTTCTTGGCGTAATTTAAAAATATCTGGTTCTTTGATTATATCTAACATTTTATCTGAAATTGACAAAAGTGATTTTTTTTGTGCTGATTTAACGGGGTTAAATGACAACGTTTTATTCGAAATAGGATATGCTTTATCAAAGGGAAAACCTCTATATCTTATAAATGACACATCTCATAAAGAATCTGTCAGGAAATACAACGAATTAGGTTTACTTAACTCAATTGGTTATTATAATTATTCTAATACAAATCAAATTGTTGAGGGCTTCTATAAAATGGCTCCATACGATCCCGTTGATAAATATTGGGATGATTTAACCAAAATACTGCCTAAGAGAACAGAAAAGAAAGCAATTTTAATTCTAAACAGCCAAATTGAAACAAATTATAACTTAGAAATCAGTGTTCAAGTTGAACACTTTAAATTACCCAGTATTATTGATGATGCTAGTGAAAATATCGTTCAACCTATAAGCTGGTATTTAACTCAATTATATTCAGTTCCAGCGGTTTTAGTTCAGTTTTCCTCACAAACTAGAGTGGGTTATGAGATTCACAACTCAAAATGCGCCTTCATTTCTGGAATTTCGGTTGGTTTGGGGCTAAAAGTTCAAATGATTGCTGAAAAACCCTACAGTGTTCCAACTGACTATAAAGAACTCCTTAAAAAATTCAGTAATAGACTTGAATGCAGCACGTACGTACAAGAATATTTTGGAAATCTACAGAGTGAAATAGCTGAACTTTTAATAAAGATTAATCGACCCACTTTAGAGAGAAAGCTAGATACTGAATTACAAAACCTAAATTTTGGTGAATCAATTGCTGAACATGAGAGTAACAAACTTTATGGCTACTATGTAAATACCAACCACACTAGGCAATTGATAAAAAATGAATATAACATTGTTGTTGGTCGGAAAGGAACCGGGAAAACTGCTACATTATATTATTTGGAAGAAGATTTATCTGAAGATACTAGAAACAACGTTATACTGATTAAGCCAATCAATTTTGAAGTAGATGGGCTAATAACGCTAATGGAAGAATCGAATAGTGAGTTCGAAAAAGGTTTTTTAATTGAGACAATTTGGAAATTTCTAATTTACACTGAAATTGCGCGACACTTTTATCTGAAGATTAGTGAGAAACAGCTTTATGCTATCACGGAAAATGAGAATGACTTTATAAATTTCATTGAGGAAAATAAAGCTATATTTTTAACCGATTTTTCCACTAGGCTGGAAGAACAAATTAAGCTGCTTCAAAAAAATAACATTAAGAATATTGGAGCAGGTAATAATAAAGAATTCAGGTTGAAAGTATCTGAATTACTTCATCAAGGGTCTATCACCAAAATGAAAGAACACTTCGGGAATATAATTGGTAAAAGGCAGAAATTAATTGTACTTATAGATAATCTAGATAAATCTTGGCGAAAGGATTCTAACATAAATGTTTTAAGCAAATATTTGCTTGGTTTATTAAGTGTTTCCGGTAGGATATATAAAGAGTTATCCTATATAAAGTCTATCAATACTAACATTTCTTTTCATCTCACTATTTTTCTTAGAAGTGATATTTTTAAGGAGATACTTTTATATGCCCGGGAACCTGACAAGATAGAAGTTTCCAGATTAAAATGGGAAGATCCTGAGATTCTTTTTAGAATTATTGAGGACAGATTTGTTGCTCTGAGTTACAATGATTATAAAGCCGAGGATTTATGGACTAAATTCTTTACTCCGACTGTTAACTCTTTGAAAACAAAAGATTTTATAACTCACTCTATCTTTCCACGTCCAAGGGATGTTATTTATTTCTTTAGGGCTTGTAAAGATATTGCAATCTCCAGAGGACATACCATAGTTGAAGAAGTTGATATTATTGACGCACATAAAGATTATTCGAATTGGGTTTTTAAAAGCCTACTAGTTGAAAACGTGGTTGACTATAATAAAATGGAAGACTTTATGTATGAGTTAATGGCTTCTGATACTGTTATAACTGAAGATCAAATAATCGAAAAAATGATTGCATCCAAATTAGCGATTGATAATAATAGAATAGAACGATTCATTGATCATTTAGTGAATTTAACAATTATTGGCAGGGAGACAAAAACTAATAAATTTAGTTATGAATATGATGTTAATAATGCAAAAAAGATTAAGGTTTTGGCTAATAAACTAGGAACAAAGAGGTATCAAATTCATAATGCGTTAGCGCCTTATTTAGAGTGTAAATAATAACTCTATTTTGTTTTACAATTTTTTAATCTCCCACTTTGTCAATCCAGTAGATTTTTTGATAATCTCAACGTCAACACCTTGCTTCTTTAAAACTTTAGCAATCTCCAAAGATTTCTTCTTTTCCGCTAATTCCAACTCAATTTCCAACTTCATCTCCTTGTATTCGGCTAAATCACGGTCAATTACTTGATAACGCCCATTCTTTTTGAGTTTATCGAAAATTCCTTGATCAATCATGCTCAAAAAGCCTGTTTCAGAAATGATAAGGTGATCTAAAACCTCAATTTTGACAATGTCTCCAACCTTAATCATTCGATCCGTCATGTCAATATCTGCTTCTGACGCTTCTAAACGACCACTAGGGTGGTTGTGCACCAAAATCATTTTAACCGCAAGTTTGTAAATCCCCATTCGGAATACATCTGGAGGGTTTGCATTAACCCGGTTAACCGCTCCAAGGCCAACTAATTCAATGAAAAGAATCTTGTTTTGATTGTCTAAACCGATTACCCAAAAATGCTCTTGATTACGCCCAAATTTGTTCTCACGCATTAATATTTGTTGCATGATTTTGTAGACTCCATTGGGGTCATTTAGCTGTATTTTTTGATCTTGGGTTAGTCTGACGTTCATACTTCAAATATACGCAATTTGGCAAAGGTTTTTATTTTCAATAATACCAAAGTTAATGGAAGTTTTGATTTATTATTTTCGTATATTTAGGATATGAGATATTTTTTTAGAAATGACCCAAAAGGTGGAGGCAATGAAGAGAAACCATCTACAAGTTCTGATACCAATGATGCAGGGTCAAGTTATGAGACTTTGGGAGATCAAGGAAGCGATCACACAAATAAAAGGCAGTAAAACTCCTAGGATTATAAGGGCTATGAATCCAATTTTATAGCTATCAGATAATTTGAATAAAACATCTGCATTTATTTCGATAGACTTTTGATAAGTATTTAGAATTACTTTTTTAGGAGTATCACTATTAATGATGTTTCTTTCGAATGACATAGGCGTAATGCCATTCATACGCTGTTTCGTTGGGGTTATGGCACCACGACATTTCCACAGTATTAAAAACGTTACAAATAGGGCAGGGTAAAACATTACTGATTTTACAGAATAAAACTGTCCTGAATATAAGTCTTCACTCAAAAAACCGAGAAGTGTAAAAGAAATACCTATAAGATAGAACACTCTAGTCCTGGTCTTATCTATTGATGCGTCGATATGTATTAGATGGTCTTTAGCTTCGGATAATTCAAGCTTAAATAATTCTTCTTCATTCATACTTAAATATAGCGAAAAAACTATCCGTTTCTATTTAACATAACATTTCCCCGTAGAATCGTGTGCAGGAAAAGCATGTGTAATGTAAACTGACTGGAGTGAAACGGAAGGAATTTACAATTACTTATGTGTGCGTTGGCAAAAAGAAAAAGAATAAAACGTGCGTGGGCAAGAATAAAACCGTGCGCTGGCGTATGGTGGCTTTGTGCGCAAAATATTTTGTTATTTCCAAACAAAATATTTTGAAACAAATGAATGGCGTGCGGCTATTTACTTTAGCGAGCGCAGCGAAGACATAAGATGTATTATAAGCCGTTGCACAGACGTTGAAGAATCTTTCATAAGAAACTCAATGGTTCAAATTAAAACTATTTACTTCAGCAAGCAAAATAGACAGGGATGTGTGCCTGGCATTTTGCGCAGACATAATACTGCATTATAATTGCCAAAAGGAATCAACTCTCTATATATCCCGAAAACAGCTCTTTTGGCTTATAATATATAGTATGTCATATAGTACAGAAAGGTGTCAAAATTGACATGTTTTCATGACATGATACTATGACATGTAATCAACAAATCACTTTTTTATTTCAGTCGTAAAATAGGTTAAACAAAACTTATTTTATGTTACAACAATTAAATTATTATGATGTCTCTGTGCATCTCCCCTACCCCATAGGGGATCCGAACAAAGGAACAGAAGTAAAATTCAAAACACCAGCTCCAGACGTTCATTCATTCTTATTTTACCTAGATTTAATAGGTTTTGACCTTAAATTAATAGACGAGATTAACGTTTATGAAGTTTCTAGTATAAAAGGGAATACCCGCGTCAATTACAAATTCAAGCGCAATATTGACGGTGGTGAACTTCAATCTTTCCGCGCAACTTATTTCAGGGTTTACAAGCGAAAGTTAAAAGACAAATTCAAGCAAAGAACACCGCTATGAGTGTTGTTTTAGTTATGGGTTATAGAAATGTCATAAAGGTCTTAAATATGGCATTGAATTACAAGCGAAAAGCATGTTATCAAAACGGAAAAAGGTGCTATGCTGATAGTGTAGTAATCAAGATTAAGCGTGATTATGAAAGCGCATTCTTTACACAATTTCAAAAAAAACAAATCAAAAATAAAATAGAAAATTATGAAAAAATTAAATGAATTAGAGTTCAATTTCAAAAACTACTTCAACACTTTTTTTGACCTTACTTACTTTAATGTTGGTTATGATGTTGTAAATGGTAATTTCAATATTTATTCACTTTCTTTTTCGGGGATAGCCAAGAAGGGAGAAGATTTGACAATCTGTATATATAAGTTTCCTTATATAAAATACTTTGATTATTCTACAGATAGTGTTAATGGTCAATTGGTTCATCTGCTCAAAATAAGAGATTAGTATAATTTTTTTTACTACAACTGTAAACAACTGAGCGCAGCGAACAGAGGGGGACTAGCGCAGCGAAAGCCACAAGGGTTTGTGTGAGTGGTGGCTAAATCAACAATTTAAACAACTAATCATGAAAACAATAGATAGAACACCTTTAACATTGGGTCAACGATTGTGGGTCTCTAAAATAAACAAGAACTTCATTATCCGAATTACTCCAGATGGGTTTTTATTAGGCTCTGCAAAACCTAAATTATTAGGAGCTGGACAACTTTATAAATATATAGGTTGGAAAATGACATTACAGCTTTTTGACAAGGCTATTTCTAGTCCTTTAGACAAATATACAGTAAAGCTAAGAAGAGGCTTTAAAATCGAATTTATATCAAAATAACTTACCGATATGCTAATTATACGAATAGTAACATTTCCTGTACGTGTTATCCGTACATTTTTCCATCTTATTTTTTATGTCTTGGACTCAGATTGGGGAGAATTGACATTTAAACAGATTTTCGACTTCACTAGAGATAAAATGTCAATAAGCAATTTAACTCTTTACTTGTCTTTTTTCTTTTGGTTCTTTTCAACTGCATTATTTACAATTATTTACTTAATCAACAACTTAAAATATTAGACATGAAATTAAAAATAACAAGACGTAATAAACGCAAATTAAAACGGTTTTTTGGAAGGGTGTTAGTTGCAATGATTATTGCTTTTATGGTTTTCCTAATAACTGTGATCTTTATTCCTTTTCCTTTCGCTATTTGTGGGGCTATGACATCATTCTTTCATTGCTTTTTTGATATTAAATAAGCGACTTGTCGCTATTGGCTTGTCAAGTGTTTCGGTTCTGCCTCAAACCAAATCGAAAAAAAATAGAATAAAAACAAAACAAATTATATGAGTGTACTAGGTAAGGAGTCAGTTGTTTCGGTTCGTAACAAGGTGTTAACCTTTTATACGCGCTATTACAATGTTAATAACCGAGTAATAAATAAATCAAATCTAATTCAATACAAAAATGAAAATAAATCTTTATCAACTTCTGGGCTATGTAGTAAATCTAATTTTTCTGATTGTTCCAGTATATCTGATAATAATATGCTTTCAAAGTCCGAAAAAACAAAGCAAGCCCCATATAACGGCTATATGTCAACCGCCACAAAGAGAAAAATTAAAAACTATATCGAGGTCTGGTCAGAAGCTGTTCAATCAGTTAGAGATCACCCTGATTGGAAATCAAGACACGATAAGTTACCGTATTTTACTTTCGTCACACTGACGCTTGCGTCAAAACAGTTTCATGATGACAATTTTATAAAGCGGAATATACTAGGACGCTTTATAAACGAATCGAGAAAAGAAGGCATGTTTAATCATTATTTCTGGCGTGCTGAACCACAGAAAAACGGGAATATTCACTTTCACTTAATAATAGATAAATATGTTGATTATAGAAAACTCAGAAAAAAATGGAATAACACTCAAGGCAGATATGGATATATTGAACGATATAGACTTCGACAAGAGAGAAAATTCGCAAACGGTTTCTTTGTTGATAAGAATACCAAAGACTACGATATCCAGGCACGAAAGAAGAAAGTATGTCCAAAGTCTCAACTTAAACGCTACAAAACTGGAATATCTGAAAGATGGTCAAATCCCAACAGCACGGATATCAAGTCAATCAAAAAAATCAGAGACTTAACAAGCTACTTATTAAAATATATGTGTAAGAATGGGAAAGACGAAGAGAAAAACATTAAGAATATACGTAAGATTGAGGGACGTATTTACGGCAAAAGTTCAGGTCTTGAAAAACTTAAGCCTTATAGCTGCTCTGAGTTTGATAGTAGTTTCGTTAATTGGGTCAGTCATTGCCTTAATACTGGTGTTGTGGAAAAGGAATTGGATATCGTTGGCAATGGTAGCGTATATGTCTTACTGGGTAATTTCCGCGCTGCTTTAAAAACTTCACCTTTTTACAGTAAGATTAAAAGGTATTATGAACAAGTCATACGAGATTTATACGACGACAAACTAACTTGTGTTTTATATCCACCTTCACAATTGTCTTAAAAACAGTAATTTACAATATTATTTCTTTTTTGTCTTTTCAAAATTCTTTAAAAAAAAGGAGATGTTCACGAACTTTGTAAGAAAGAAAAAAAAATAAAATATGTTAGTAAATACATTAACGGGAAATACCACTTACAAACAAAAGGTATATACTCCTATTAGTAGTTTGATTTACCACTTAAAAAGTGGCGCAACAGTTTGGACTACTGAAAAAATCAACGTTTGGTTAAGAAAGCAAAACGGAACAGACGTAGAGGTTGTTAAAGCTCAAACGGTTCTTGAGTACATGGAGAGCATGGAAGAGGATGATCACGTTCAAATTTTGAAAAACGGTAATTCAGATTGTTTGATTCAAATTACTGGTGATCCAGACTTACACTTAGCTTTTGATATCGACGCTACGAATAACGAGTATTTCGAAATTAATCTAACTAATTGCTTTAGTGCCAAGTCTTATGATTTGTTTGCTATTGAGGGATTTGAAAGAGTAAGAAATTTGCAAATTCAGTCTTTAAAAACCCTTCAAACAGATAACCAAAAATTTAACGTTGGTGGTTACGCTATGATTACAATGCCTTTAGCAGAGTTAGAAAAAATCATTTTTAAGAACACAGAAGGTCAAACTTATGAGCGTGGAGTTGCTGAAGTTAAACATTTAGCGCGTTTAAATGGTGAATTGAAGACGTTGCGCGAACCTGCTGGACAAGATACTGGTGTAAGTGATTATTTGCTTACTTGTTATGAGCCTAAAACATATATTAGTTTTGATTTAGATCAAATAGACCAGATTGAAATTTACGCTACTAATGGTTATAATTTCAAGTTAGTTAAAATGATTAATGCTTAAAAGAATAGAGTAGAGAGATTTATTAAATAAAAGAGAGATGGGAATATTCAGAAATAAAGGAAAAGGAAAATTAAAACAGCTTATCGGAAATGTAAAAGATAAGATTTCAGGTTTTGAAGAAAAACATCCGCTTTTAGCAGGTTTAGCAGGCGCAGCAATTAGCAAATTACCGGGAGGAGGTTTGCTTAAAAACGCTGGAAAATTAGGTGGATTTATCAATAAAATTGGTGGAAAAATCGGTGCTAAAGTGTTCGGTGGAAAATTCGGTGATATTGTCGCTGCCGTTCGTAGAGATGGTAAGATCAATGTTGATAAGGTTATAATGAACCTAAAGCAGCAAATGGGTTCTGGTTATACAGAGGATCATGGTCGCGCAATGGTAGAGGAGTTGCATATGGAGACAGGCGCAGAACTTCAACAAACGACAATGCCAGAAAGCGAAGGTTTGTTAAAAGGTCTTTTTGACGGTATTGGAGGCGCAGCGAGAGGTAATGATGGCATCTTTAAAAAATCACCTTGGAAAAAGTTTAAAAATTGGGTTGGAACAACAACGGGGAAAATTGTAATGTTTGTGGTTGCTCCAGTTGTTTTAATCATCATTTTAGGTGCTACAGTTTTTAAAGGCAAAAAAGGAAAAATGAAAGGTAAATTCTTCGGAAAATTTAGAGGATAACAAAAACTTACAAAATGGGAAATTATAATAATAAGAATCGTAATAACAACAACGGTCGTAATAATTACGATCGTTCCAATTACAAAAGAACTTCGGGTTGTGAAAAGGGGAGTTACACCAATGCATCAGGCGAAACGCGGCCTTGTTTAAAAGGTTGGAGAATTGATCCTTATACTCGTAATGGTTGGCAAAATGCATTAGCTGTTCCTTTACATGATCCAGAGCCAGCAAATGGTAATACAGCTTATGAAAATTGGATTGTAACAATTAAGGATTCACATGGAGTTAGAAAGTTCAATGGGATCAAAAACAAAGCAAAAGGTTTTGTTACAATTCCAGATTTAGGTCTAATTATGACGCCAAATGGTAAAGGTTCTTTTGGTCAAATTAAAAAATCTAGATAATGAAAAAAATCATTGAGGGAGTTCGTAAGATAGCTAAATGGGGAAATTATGGTATTGCCTTCGTTGATATCATGATCTATGCGGCAGATCGTTTAGAAAAAGTTTCTAAAGACAAAAATTTAAAAAGAACAGATGAATCAGAAGGATAAAAAGAAAAAGCGTAATGTCTGGCTTATCGTTATAGGTTTAGTTGTTGCTTTAGGAACATTAACTTTCATTTTTTGGGATACAATTAAAAGTTGGTTTCAAAAGAAGGATAAAACAGGCAAAACGCAAACAGATTACTACGATAATTTAGCCGACATGGTTAAACATGAGATTGGAGTAGAGGAGTGGTCTGGTAAATCAGAAAGCAATCCAGATGTAGAAAAGTATTTTGAAGCCTTTGGTTATGGTGATAAGGATGACACTCCTTGGTGCGCTGCTGCTGCAAATTACATTCTTAAAAATGCAGGATTTGAATATGCCGGTAAACATAATTCGTTAAGTCCATTAAGAGCCAGAGATTTAGAAAGGGTTAACGGTTTAGATATTCAGGATTATTCCAAAGCAAGGAAGCACGTTACAGTTGTTGTTTCGTGGCGTATATCGTTATCTGCCGGTACGGGTCATTGCGGTTTCTTTGTAGAAGACACAGGGGATGGTATAAGAGTAGCAGGAGGTAATCAAAGCGACGCGTTCAACGAGGATAAGATAGTGCCTTACAATCGAATTACTAGAGTTTTTACTCCAGAAAAGAAATTAACATAGTTTGTGGTTGGAATAGGGGGGGGGGTCGTTAATACGAGTCTCCTAGTGATGATGGATAAGAGGGTGAGTAGCTGATTTGATTATCATAGACTATTCACCCTTTTTAAAAAAGAGAGGTAGAATGAAGAAAAAGAAAAGAAATATAAATTTTAAAAACATATTGTATTCAATATTACTAGTTCCTGTTGTTGTTCTAGCTTACATCTTAACAAAGAGTTTGATTAAAGGGGATGGCTGGAACATCTTTGCAGATAATGAGTCAACTGTTTATAAAGACTTTGATCCTGTTTTATTGTCTCAAAGCAGGTTAACAAATGAAGAGGCGAAGCGTTACGCTGTTCTTTTGGATGCTGCTATGACTACTGGTTTTTTTCATACTGATTCTTTTGTTATTAGTCAAATATTATTGACGACACCATTTGAAGAAAATGATGTTGAAATTGAAGCTTATGACCGTTTTGAGTTTGGTGCTGCTGAATTTGAACATATATCTGTTTATTTCGGTGAAAAGAATCGATCTTTGTACGGTTCTAACTCTAAAGGTTGGACTAGTTGGTTCGGTATTTATTATTTGAATCTTGGTGAATGGCTTAAAAGAGAATCATCTAATATAAATTATCAGGCTATATCTGGTCGTTATTCAGATAGTTCGGTTTTTTAACTTAATAATGTTCCAACTATTAGCAATATTCCAAAAGCAGTTCCAAAACCTATCCAGAAATATTTGATTTTAGTGTATTTAACTAGGTATTGAGTTTCGTTATTGTTGTCTAAAGTTTCCATTTGATTTAATGTTTTAAAAATTGTAAAAATAAAAAAAAAAAAATCATGACAAAAAGTATGCCGATAATGGCAATTTCAGAGTTTAGCGTATCAATTTTTTTTGATTTCGTGGTCGCGAATGCTAATGGTATTTTTGTTGCAATAACTGTTATAGTTAGGGTTGTAGAGTGGTTTATAAGAAGAAAAAAGAAGAAATGAAAAAGAGTGGTAGTTTGATTGTAAAGATATTATGTATAATTTTTTGCATAGCGTTGGGTGTTATAGGGATGTTTATTTGTATGTATCAATATGCAAAAGTTCACAAGTCATTTAAAGTTCCTTTTAAGAAAGAAGTGATTCATGTTTGGCAAGAGCCAGACGTTTAATTTAAAAGTTTATGAAAAATTGGAATTTAGTACAAGCTGCTGGTTTGGTATTAGTTGCTGCTAGTGTGTTTGTTATGTCTATAGTTGAATTTGTTAATTTATTAAAAAAAAGAAAATGAATGTTTACGGAGAAAGTTTTGAACATTTTTTAAAAAATCGTTATAAAGATTATTCAATTGTTGGTGTGAATTATACGTGTCGAATGGAGGCAGGAGGTCAATTTAACTCTCATTTAGAGCAGTTTATTAGTTCGCTTTCTTCTATAGCAGACGGTTCTAAACATACTTTTTTTACAGGTTTGTTGACTATGTATAAATGTAGTCATGTTCAATTCATTAATGAAGGTTCAGTTATTTATGATGCTTCTACAATGTCTAGAGTGTTGTCTTTTCCACACATGACTTTTGATAAAATTGATTTTACTACGAGGAACACATTACATACGTTTACTGCTTGCGGTTATTTATTGAGTAATACGTAAATAAGATTAATAGTCCAATATCTTAAATACTAGTCATATAATTTGACTAGTATTTTTTTTTATATATATTTGCTCAGTTCTTTTTACGTCTGAATTAAAAATGCCTATAATATATATTATGTTAAATAGATGATTTAACTATACATATCTCACCTGTTTCAACCATTTATTTAACAACAAGAATTACAAAAGAAACTAATCTTTATCAATCATGATTTAACCAAATTAAATTGAAGTTCCATCAATTTATTAAATTCCTCTCATTTTTCCAAGATAAGATCATCACCTTCAGGATAATACCAATTGACAATGGTATCAACCGAAGTATTTGACTCTTTATAATTTTCTAACAGATAAAATAACTTTAACAATTGTTTGGATGAACTTGAATTAAAATATGGCAATGATAAATGAAGCGTAATTTTATCTGGTGCATATGGTTCAATTCCTTCAACCCATTCCAAAATAGGTTTGAAAAATGTTCTAGTATCCTCTGGTAAACATTCTCCTTTTAGGATAATATCACAACCATTCTGTAAAAGTTCGACATGTGGTGTTAATTCTGTTTTGTCAATTTTTAAATCTCTGATCATTGCACTATTTTTAGAGTTTAAGTGTGGCCGTCAAACTTAGTTCTTTTCCAAATACTTTTTCGTTAATTGTGTATTTAAACTGACCGTTCGTATATTTCATTACATATATCAATCCAACTCCCCCGCTCTTAGATTATTTCTAACATTTTTTCGAAGTCGTTCTTTATAAATTTGGGCAAGTTCGTTCAGTTTCTTTTCATTCAAAAACGAAAATTCATTATTTAACTTATCCACATCTTTTTGATGCGCATAGTTTTTAGTGATTATTTCGAAAGAATTGTTTTTAAATTTAAGAATAAAGATTCCTTGGGTTACGCCATTAATTTTTAATCCATGTCTTGAAACATTTTGAAGCAACTCAATTGCAACGTGAAAAATTATTTTGCGTTTATCGCCCTTCTTTTCATCTTTCAAAATGTTTTCCATCAGCGTATGAATAAGGTTGTTAGCATATTCATTGTCGAAAGCCCCTTTAAAAAGAAGAACCACTCCATTAGTTCTTAAAATGTTCAAAAAAGAAATACTTTCATTAATATTCAAATCTGGTTTCTCTTTCGCTTCCTTGTTTTAGCTAAATTTTGATTGCAAATTTCTAAAATAGTTCTCGTGATAGTTTGATCTAGTCCTCTATCGGTAATATAAATCACTTCATCCCATTTTACATAAGAGTAAAAATTAATCGATTCATTACCATTTGTTTAAATGGTTTCTTTTAAAGAATCAATATAAGTTTTGTCTTGCCCAAAGGAAACAAACGATAAATTAAAAACTATAAATAAAGATAGAAAATAAGTGTAAAAAATTTATTCACAATGGGTCAGGCATTTTATTATTAATAAAGCAACCTATTTCAGGGACTCTATTAACGATAAATTTATACTTTGTTTACAAGATTACATAATGTAAACAAAAAATGTTGGTATATATGAATAAATTGAATTAGACCATTTGAAATATTAGTTTCTTTATCAAAGCTAAAACGTTTTTAAAATCACTTAAATTATAATATTTAGATTTTACTTAAGTCGTAATTTAGTGAATAAAGGTTTAAGAATTTACTATTTAGTTTCTTTGGTGTTTTCATCAGCTTTGTGTTTTTCTTGCGTTCTTTTTTGCTCTTTTTTCTAAATCTTTTTTAAACTTATCCATATCTTTTTTGAAATCACTCCAATCGATATCTTCAAAATCAATGGATTCGAGCTTATCATTTAGTTCATCCATGTTAATTTCAAGATTTTCCCAAAGCTCTTCAAAATTAACCTCTATATAACTCTGATTACCTTCTAATTCATACCATATGTCTTCAAAATCACCTTCAATATTGTCCCAGTTAATTTTTAGATCTTCCCATAAATTCTCAAATTTATCTTCCAAATGCTCCAGTTGAATAAATACAAGTGAATCATAATGATTAAACCTGTCATAATATGATAAAGAAATGCTATCGGTAAAGGCAAGCAAGCTATCCATGTTCTCCAAACTAAAATAGTTTATGCCATTTAATGAGTGGATACTGTCTAAAAAGTATGGGAAAGTATTATTGCTTAATTGATGAAATGCACTATCAATTGGCCAATTATATGTCGATAAAGAGTCAATTTTATACCTAAAACACTTAAGAGAATCATAAATCTGGACAGGATATCCGCCATTGTTATTTATAATCGTTAAATTATTATTAAATGATTTTTCGTCACCGCATCTTAATTGAGTAGCCTCCCCTTTTTCATTTTCTGCCCATCCAATGACATAATCAAAATCTTTATCTACTTCGACTTTAGTGATTATAATTTGTTCTTCATTTTTCCCATTGTTTTCCTGAATCAATTTCATTTCTAATTTTAACTTTTTCAGACTTCCGTTTCTATATTTTGCATGATAGTCCATTTTTATTCCTGCGTTTAAAGCACTCATTTTTAAACTTTCAAGTTCTTTTTTTGTAGTTGAATTATCAATTGAGAATCGCTTGGAATAAGGAATAATCTTTTCTGCAGGAAGTTGCTGCGCTGTGCTATAAGCTCCATTTCGCTTTACAATTAAAAGCGGTTCTATAGTATCCGGCAAAAAATCTTCATCATCAAAAAAACCTTCTGGGTCATTTTCCATCATTTCTATTAAATTTTCGAAGTCGATCTTTTCTTTTAGAAATAAGATGTTTTTTTGCGATTTTTCAGAAAAATGTGATTTATTTTCTTCGGGTTGAATTTCAACCATATGTGTTTTTTCATTCACTAATGCTGTCTCTGAAGCATTCACATCAGAACTTGAAAGACTTATTCCTATAATTGCACCAGTTGAAATAATAGATATTATACTAATTATTATCCATTTTTTAAAGTTAATAATTTGAGAAGGTTTTTCGTAGCTAAAACACCTCCTGCAGCAACAACTGTTGCTGTTAAAAATGCCTTTTGAGTATCTTCAAAAGAAGCTATTGGTTCTTCCAATCGAGCTTGATTAAAAAGCTGTTCTAGTTCCTGATCGTTTATATTCATAGCTTTACCTCCCCTTTATTTGAATGAGAAGGTTTGTCGGTATGAACAAAAGTTAAAATCTCTTTTAGCTTTACTCTACCCCTCCTTAAACGCTGTTTTACAGCAGATTCGGATGAATTCTGAATTTTTGCTATTTCTTTGATACTGAAACCAGAAATTTCGAATAGAATTATACTTTCTCTTTGATCTTCTGATAATTGTGCCAAAGCTCTATGCAACATATAAACTTCCCTATCATGCGAAGAATCTGAATTAACATCAATAATTTGAGTTAGTTCAAATTCATATTTCGCAAAATTTTCACGTTTTTTTCGCTTGTTATTGGCCAATATTCGAACGCTAATACTGAATAGAAATGACAAGAATGCTTCTTTGGAACGTAAATCTTCAAACTTCTGATAATCCCTTAATAAAGTTTCATTCATCAAGTCTTTAAAATCCATATCACCGTACACTCTTGCGCGACAAAAACGATCAAACCTATCATGAATTGGTTCGTCGTACAATGCTAAAAATTCTTTTTGCTTGTTTTTCATTATTAATCAGACCATTATCGTCTTCAGTAGTTAGGTGTTGTAAGTTATCAATAAGTTACATTGTCTGAAAAAAAAGATTTAATGCTTCAACCATTTCCTAATTTTATTCGTTAAAGCTATGCTTGAATTATAGTATATTTAAGCACACCAAAGTGAGACAATCTATTATATTAGTGATTTGTATACGGATAAGGATATAATACCAGAAATTAGGAGTGGATCTAAAAAAGCTTTTAGAATTGTTTATGATGTAAATTATAAATTATTACTTGGTGTTGCAATCAATATTTTAAAGGATACCGATAATGCGAAAGAAGTTGTTCAAGAAGTTTTTTTCCAATTTTGGAAGAATCATGAGCAAATAAAAGATGGTATTTCAATTCGTAACTACCTTAAACGGGCAGTGATAAATCGAACCATTAATCAGATCAAATACAAATCGCGTTTTGTTGTAGATGAACCTTTGCATGAAATCTATGCTCAAACAAATACACCTCAAAAAGAGCTTGAATTAAAAGACTTACAAGAAAAAATAAATAAAGCTTTATTGAAAGTTCCAGAAAAGGCAAGAGTTATTTTTGTCTTAAAGCGACACGAAGGGCTTTCGTTGAAAGAAATAGCAGAAAAATTAGATGTTTCTACAAAAACGGTAGAAAATCAAATCACCAGAGCGATTAAAATTTTGAAACAAGAAATTGAACCTTACCTAGAAATAATGAATAAGACTTAGGGGAAACCATTCTCTAATTTGTATTAAAAATAAGAACGGAACAAAATGAACGAAGTTAATTATATCAATTTAATTCAAAAGCAGTTATCAGATGAGATTTCTGCTGAAGAATTGATGCAATTAAATGAATGGATTGATCGTTCCGATTCAAATCAAAAGACGTACAATTCAATTAAAGAAATTTGGAATAACTCTTCTTATTTAGCACCTGAATTTGATGTAGATTTAGATGATGAATTTGAGTTGCTTAACAATCGAATTGAAGCATCAGAAGAAAATAAAACAAAAGTGATTCCTTTAAAATGGAAAGCATTATCAGTTGCCGCAGGAATTGCAATTATTTTCACTCTTGTTAATTTCTGGGACACTTCGAATGGAGTAAATGAAAATGCTGAATACGCTACTTTAATGACTTCAAATGAAATGAAGGAAATAGTATTGGCAGATGGATCAATGATCCATTTAAATGCAAATAGTAGCTTTACCTACCCTCTTTCCTTTAATCAAGACAAAAGAGAAGTTCAATTGAAAGGTGAAGGGTTTTTCGAAGTTGCAAAAGATAAGAATCATCCTTTTATAATTCATACAGGTTATGAAGATGTGACTGTATTAGGTACATCATTCAACGTTAGAGCTTACCCAAATGAAGGTGCTTCAGAGATTTCAGTATCAAAGGGAAAAGTAAGTGTTACAAATGGATTAAACGAACAGATATTGCTCCCAAATCAAAAAGCTATTGTTACGCGAGATTCCAAAAAAATTATTTTTGAAACATCTGCTTCGCTTAATGAGACAGCTTGGCATACAGGCACAATCTCTTTTACTGATGCTATGGTTCCTGAAGTTTTTTCTGATTTAGAAGATTATTATAATATTCATTTTAATTATGATAAATCAAAATTGAAAAATTGTCATTTTACCTCTACTTTTGTAAATGAAGATTTATCAACAGTTTTGGTCACAATTTCAACAGTTTTAAATGTTAGCATTGAGCCTCAAGAAAACGACACCTATTTGCTTGTCGGAGGAGGATGTCAATGAGATTAATACTCGTATTATTCATTCTGGTTTCTAGTTCTTCTTACGGACAGGATTTTCTATTGCGAAAGATTGATTTTAATGTGAGTAATGTAAATGTCGATAAGGCACTGGACAAACTCTCAGATCAGGCAGGTATTGATATTGCTTATAGCAAAAACTTTTTTAGTGGGTCCCCTCCTATTTCACTTGATTTATCTCAGCAAACTATACAAAGTATATTAAATGATATTTTGCATAATCTTCCAATAGATTACAAAACACTTGGTGAAAACCGAGTGTTGCTGTTTAAAAGACAAATCATTAATTATGCATTAAATGGCTATATCGAAGACAAAGAAACAGGAGAGCGAATTATTGGAGCAAAAGTGTATTGCGCTGAATCACAAAATGTTACTATTTCAAATGAATACGGCTATTACAATTTTTTCGTACCAAAAGGAAAAATCACTTTAATTGTTCATTCAATTGGTTTTAAAGAACAAAAAATAAATATCGATTTGCTAGAAGACCGTAGTATTGATTTAAAAATGGATGTTTTGAGTCATTTACCCACAGTTGTTGTTAGTTCTGTTGATTCGGTAGAAAACAGAAGGCTAGTACAGACAGATGGTGATGGGATAATTACCATGAATCCACGCTTTATACGGATTGTTTCCAGTTTTGTAGGTGAGCCAGACTTGGTTAGAGCTACAGATTTCCTTCCAGGTGTACAACACAAAGGAGATGGTTTCGGGGGAATTAGTGTAAGAGGAAATGAGTCAGGTCAAAATTTACTCTTATTGGATGGTGCTCCAGTGTATATTCCTTATCATTTGCTTGGACTGTATTCAATCTTCAACCCTTCAACAGTAAAATCAACAAAAGTACTTCGAGGTAATTTCCCATCACGCTACGGAGGTGCAACATCTTCAATTATAGACGTAAGAACAAAAGAGGGAAACTTATATAAATGGAAAGGGGATTTTGAAGCAAACCTGATCAATACATCTGCACTAATAGAAGGCCCAATAAAAAAAGAGAAAGGTTCTATTTTGATCGCTGGTCGATTTAGTCCAAGTGCTTTTTTAATCGCGCCAACAATAAAACGGTTATATTTTCAAAATCAAGTAGACACGTTAAAAACAAAATTTTATGACGTTAACCTTAAAGCGAACTATAAGTTAGGAAAAAAAGACCGGGTTTACCTTAGCCTTTTCTCGGGCGGAGACCAACTCTATCAGCGAACGGTTCTAACAACGAGCTCTACAACAAAAAATCATTTTAATTTCGAACTAAATTGGCAAAATACGGTTGGCTCTTTCCGTTGGAATCATTTGTTCAATAAAAAATTATTTGTCAATACAACTATAACTCTAAGCGACTACAATTATCGCCTCTCTTCTTTAAATGAATTTAATCAAAATACAGATACGGTTACTATAATGGATCGGTTTGTAATTGATAATCGGACGAGAAATTTAGATTTAGGTTTTAAGGTTGATTTTGATTATCTCGTTGGAAAAAAGAATAATTTACGCTTTGGTGCTAAACACAATTATAGGGTGTTTTCTCCTAATTTTTACTTTCTCCAGGAGACTGAGTTTGACGTAAATGAATCTGCTTTTCAAGGTGTTGGAACTGAAAACTACGACTTTAATCTATATTATGAAGAGCGTACAATTCCATTTTTTAGAATCAATGAAACCGCTTTATATGTTGAAGACCATTTAAAATTGAGGCGTTTCTATTTTAATTTTGGTTTACGCTTGTCCGCTTTTAATCATGAAAAGGCATCTTTTGTTAATTTCGAGCCTCGTTTTATTGGAAACTATTCGATTACCGAAAAATTTCATTTTTCTGCTTCGTTTAATCGACGTATTCAAGCCCTTCATCTAATTTCAAACCCTTCAATTCAATTGCCAAATGATTTATGGATTCCTTCCACAGAAGAAAGAAAGCCACAAGAACTCTATGAAACAGAACTTTCTTTGAATTACGCAGTAAACAAAAACCTAAATCTAACATTAACTGGATACCAACGTTGGTTGAACCAAGTCTATTCACATCCAGAAACATTAGAGTTTTTATACGAAACAGAAGATTATACAACTTATGATTATTTGTTGGAAGGAAGCGGTATTAATCGAGGAATAGAGTTTTCTTCTAACTATGCTAGTCAAAAGAATGGTATTAATTTTTCTTATATCCTATCAGAATCAAAACGTCAATTTGATTCTCTTAACCTGGGAAATACGTTTCATTCAAATTTTGACAGCAGACATCAGTTTAAATTGACACTCTTTCATAAATTTGACAAACACATTACTGCAGGGTTCAATTGGGTTTATAACTCTCCTAAACCGCAAGTCAATGTTCTTTCTTTCATAACAGATGGCGGAGTAAATAATTTAAATCAAGATCCTCCTGGTTTAAAAAATACAACAAGAAACCGAACGTACAATCGAATTGATTTTAATGTTCAAATCAATCTCTCAAAAAAAAAGAGTGCATCATTATATCAAAATTGGCGCTTATAATTT
>CAYPZN010000040.1:0-37671 GCA_964415335.1 uncultured Crocinitomix sp. | reverse complement strand
ACCAGGAAGTACGGCATGTGAAATTGCATCTCCTACCATGGACATTTTTCTTAATAATAAGAAACAACCTAATACTGCAGCATTAATTGCAACGATACTTGCTGTTAATATGATCCAAAATTCACTCATGGTTAAAAATCTTCTTTTGGGATTCCGCTTATGCCCAATTCTTTTTCTAATTCCTTTTCCAGTTCGGGAGAAATGATGTGTTCAATTGCTTCAGCACCAGAATGCACATGATTTGCATCAATTGATGTTCGCTTCAGTAAATATTGCTCCCAAAGTCGGTGTAACCTAACAATTCGTTTACTTTCTGTTTTTCCATCTTGTGTAAGTGCATATAAATCATTTTTCTTTGAGATAAAACCGTCTTTAATTAATCTCTTTAGGCCTTTCTGCAATTGATTTGTATCAAATATTCGAACGCGTAAGATTTCCATTGCTTTAATCGAAAGACTCAATTCCTTCTCTTCTTCGTTTTGTTCGTGATAGTGATAGATTGCTTTAAGAATATTTTCGTGCAATATTTTCATTTTGTTTTTTCGATTTTTAAGGTAACGAGAGAGAATTCCTCTCCGCGTTGAAAACAAAAACGACAGTAATGTAATCACCGATAAAATCATTACAACCCAAGGGCCAGTAGGAACACCAGAATTAGAATAAGACACATATGCTCCAACAAAACCTGAAGCCACAGAAAAAAGAACAGAAATCACTAACATTTTTCTGAGTTGATGCGTCCAAAATCGAGCGGCGGCGGCGGGTGTTACAATTAAAGCAGACATTAACACAACTCCTAACGCTTGAATTCCTGCAGCAATTGAAAGCACAGTCAAAGAGGTCATTAAAAATTCAATTGTTTTGACTGGAAGGCCAATTGATTTTGCGTAATCAACATTGAACGATACTGCAACAAATTGTCTATAAAACAATACAATGCCCATGATAATAATCCCGGTTATGACTGCAAAAAGAAGTAATTCATCTTTATTAATTGCCGCGGCCTGACCAAAAAGAAAACTATTCAATCCGCCTTGATCTGTATACCCTCCTTTTTGAATAAATGTAAGTAACACAATTCCAAAAGCAAAAAAAGTAGATAATACAATTCCAATGGCTGCGTCTTGCTTAATTTTTGAATGATTGACAATGTAATCCACTAAAAAAGTTGAAAGCCATCCTGTAAGAAATGCTCCAATAAAAAGAAAAAGCATGTTTTTCTCTCCTGCTAGAATAAAACCCAAACAGATTCCTGGTAAAAGTGAGTGAGCAACAGCATCTCCTATCAACGAACGTTTTCTTAAATAAGCAAAGGTTCCTATTAATGATGAACCAATACAAATACAGAACATTCCAAAAACTACGTAGAATACATTAGGGTCTTTAAATGATATGAAATCGATTAATGTCTGCATGCCTGACAATTGGGGCGCTAAAGGTCAACACCTTCTTCTCGAATCGGAAATTCATTCTCTCGAATCAGGTTAACCACTTTATCCAAAAGCGTTAATTGTCCGCCATATGCATTACTCAAATTTTCTTTTGTTAACACATCATGCGGCTTTCCTTTTGCAATGAGACGCGTATTCAATAAAACGAGATAGTCGAAATAATCAGAAACTGTCTGCAAATCATGATGAATGATCAATACTGTCTTTCCATTTTTCTTCATTTCGTTTAACAAATTCAGAATGGAATTTTCAGTTGCAGCATCAACCCCTACAAAGGGTTCATCCATTAAATAAATATCTGCTCTTTGAGCCAATGCTCTTGCTATAAAAACACGTTGTTGTTGTCCTCCAGAAAGTTGTGCTATTTGTCGGTTTTTGAATTCTGTTAACCCTACTTTTTCAATACTCTGATTAACTATTTCAATGTCTGTTTTATTGGTTCGTTTAAACAGGTTATGTTTTCGATACCTTCCCATCATCACAACATCAAACACACTTGCAGGAAAATCCCAATCTACACTTTCTCTTTGAGGTACGTAAGCTATTTTTTCTCTTACCTTCGGTAAATTTTGATCAAAGACTTTAACATATCCACTTGATGGCTCTAAAAGTCCCATTATGGTTTTAAGCAATGTCGTTTTCCCAGAACCGTTTGGTCCAATAATTCCGATAATTTCACCTAAAGGTAATTCAAAATCAATGTCCCAAAGTACAGGCGTTCCTCCATAAGAAGTCGTTAGATTGTGCACCTCTATTGAGCATTTGCCTTTCATTCTATTCGCTTTCAATCGTTTTTATAGAATCTGGTATCAAACCATTAACAATAGTCCGAGCATTTTCTTTAACCATACCAATATAAGTTCCTCCATCTGTATGAGGCTCACCTAAAGCATCAGAAAATAATGGTCCATCCAAACGCAAATCATAACCTTTATCTTTTGCTCCGTCAACAATTGATTGTGCTGTTTTATCTGAGGTAGAGGTTTCTATGAAAATTGATCTAATTTCTCTTTCAATCACAAAATCTACCATATTTGCAACATCCTTCAACCCTACTTCTGACAATGTCGAAATTCCTTGAATTCCTCTTACCTCAATTTGATATTTTCTCCCAAAATAAGAAAAGGCATCATGTGAAGTAATTAAAACTCTTGAAGTATCCATCAAACCTGATAAGGTTTGCAGTACCCATTTATCCATTTCCGCCATTTCTTCTTTATAACTTTCAAAATTCTTAGAACAAATTTTCGTCAAAGAAGTGTCAATCTTTATCAATTCAGAAGTAATATATTCGAAACCATCCATCCAAATTTTAGAATCAAACCAAATATGAGGATCGTGTGAATCTGCAAAATCCGCTGATTTTATAATTTCGTCTTTATCAATTCCATCAGACACTTTAAGTACAGGTTTTTCTAACCCATATTTATCCAGCATATCTGCCATCTTTCCTTCAAGATGCAATCCATTACTAATAATGACATCTGCGTCATCCAATAATTCAATGTCCCCTGGAGTTGGTTTGTATAAATGGGGATCAGTTCCTGGCCCCATCAAAGCAGACACCTCAGCTTTGTTTCCAACTATGTTTTCTACAACATCTTCTATAATACCCGTTGTGGTAACTATGTGGAGAGGGCCTTTCCTTTCTTTTTCATCTATTCTACAACTTAGCATTGATACTAGAACGATCAATACAATTGTGATTTGTTTCATCTGCTATAATTTTGAGATAAATTTGACCCCGATATTTTCTGTCACTTTTTTAGACAAATTAATTTTTGATCCTTCAACTATTTCTATTCGCATAGAATCGTCAAAAGGAAATTTCTCAAGCACTTTAAGTTCCGTGCCCAACGTCAATTTATGTTGCTCCAAAAACTTTAATAAGGCAAGTGAATCTTCATTGACGCTAACAATTTCCACGAGAGAATTTGATGCCGAATCGATTAATTTTATTTTAGACTTTCGATAAACAATTTTTCCATTTTTATCGGGTATCGGATCTCCATGTGGGTCAAATTTAGGGTAATTCAAAAATTGATCTAAAGAGTCAATTAATTTTGCCGAATCAATATGCTCTAATTGCTCCGCAATTTCATGAACTTCTTCCCAACCAAAATTAAGTTTATTTACTAAAAAAGTTTCCCAAAGTCTATGCTTTCTGATAATTTGGATCGCTATTTTTTCGCCCTCTTCTGTTAAAAAACAACCCCTATACTTTACATACTCAACAAGTTTTTTTTCTGATAACTTATTGAGCATATCTGTAATAGACGAAGCTTTAGAATTTAACCGAGATGCAAGCCCATTTGTAGAAACTCTTTTTTCTGTAGTTCCTGAAAGGTGAAAAATTTCTTTAAGGTAATTTTCCTCGCTGTGGCTTAATTGCTTCATTCATTTTGTTAATTGGAGAAACGTAAACTTACCCCGATTTGTTGGAAATTTTCTCTTCTATTTACTCCCCAAGCAAATGAGTAATCTATTTGAACATTTTCTTTTAACCGAAATGTAAATCCTGCTCCAGCATTCGATTCTAAATTATCTGAATCTAATTCCGTTAACTGACCAAAATACTGAATATATGCAGTAAAAGTTTTCAAAACACCAAATGTTGGCGCAATCGCAAATGTAAGATCTCCGTTACCTTTTCCAGGGTAAAAATGACCTACATTATAGCCTAAGCCAAATTTTTCTGTAAAATCATGAGAGACTGCTAGGGTATTAATTGCTCCAAAAATTCGATCTTTAGAAGTAACAGTCGAAGGAATAATTGCATGAGAAATTAATGCCAATTGTGGTTTCCAACCATCTCCTTTTGCTATTTGCCATTTGAACCCGGCTTGAACATCATCAATGGAAAGGTTTTGAATTAAAATTGTCGAATCTGTTCTAAGCCTTCTTGAACGCAAGGTATTTTGAACCCTAATTTCAAATTTATTAGCCAAAGCTATTCGAAATAAACTGGTTGGCAGTAAATATGAGTAATCTATTTGATTTCCAGGATTCCAAATAATTTCTGTACCAATACCAGTTTCTGTCTGAAGTGATCCTTTTGGAATTGTCGAGCTTGCTGCCACCTGACTGGGACGGTCCGTTTCAAATTCTTGCGAATAAACTTCGTTGCTGCTAATTAAAGCCAATACAGCAGCAAATAAAATCTTTAATTTCTTCATGATTTAGACTCTTATATTTTTGAATAAAGATATAAAATAAATATGGTCAGTCACGCATTTATTTTTCTTTACTTCTATTTGTTTTATTTAAACTATTCAATTCCCAACGCAAACCAAAAAACAATCGTCTAACTTGCAATGGTCCATAGGCATACGCCGTATCAAAACTATCCCCAAATGGATTTTGAGGGTCAATCAATGGAGAATCTTGTGTGTAGTTAAAAATGTTTTTTATTCCAATGAACAATTCCATTTTTTGCTTTTTCAATACTTTAGTTACTTGAATATTTTGAACTGTGAACCATTCAGATACTTCTGGTCTTTCAAAACCATCAGAAAAGGTAGGGAGTCTTTGTGGTCCCATAACACGACCTGTATAATTAACTGTTACGCCCAATTTGGGTAATTCATATCCCAACGAAAATGTACCAGAAAATCGAGGCGCAAAAATCTGGAGCGTTTTTTCCCTGTTCCCATCTTCATCTTCTCCAATCTCAAAAACATCTAAAAATGTAGCACCTATTTTAGCACGAAGCGGGAGTTCAAATTTATGGTTTACAGCAAACGAAATTCCTCTTGAAATACCATACCCCCCTAAGTTTTTATAAATAATTAAGTCTGGATCACTATCATAGTCTGGAATTATTTTATTTGAAAAATAGGTGTAAAATAAATCCACATCAAAATTACCATACCCTAACGTTGTATATGTATGATTTAAATTTAACGTCAAATTTTGTGATCGTTCTGGCTTTAACTCTTCTAAAATTAAAATATCTCTTGCCCCAGAAACGAATGCATGATCTTCAGTAAACAAATAAACTTGTCTAAAGCCAGAACCGTAATTTAAACGTAAGGATGTGAAAGATCCTAAATCTTTTTTAACGTTAAAACGAGGAGAAAAAATTAGTCCATGTCTTTCATGACGATCCAATCGTGCGCCCGCTAAAAGTGTTAATTTATCAGTCCATTTAAATTCGTCTTGAATAAATATTCCAGGAACATAGGTACTCTCACTCGTATTAGAAGGCGTATTATCTTCATAGATTCTATAATTATTCGTAAAACCAAGAAGTAAATCGTGTCGTTTTTTTATTTCTTTATTCCAAGTCAAATTAGAGAAAAAAACTTTTTGAGTTGCTGCAAAGCTAACATCTCCATAAAATGAATCCTGATCATGATCATTTGCAGAAAAATTAAGTTTAAGGTTTCTATTTTTCCACGGGAAGATATACGATCCAATTAATTCAAAACGCTTTGTACGGATGCTTTCTCCATAAAGTGAATCGCTCCCTCTATATAATGGAGTCCAATCTAAAACACCTCCAAAACGATCTTCATTATAATAGCGAGCAGCAAGATTAAAAACTTTCTGTCCTTTTTTATCGTTAATCTGCCACTTGTTAAAAATGGAAATTCGATTATTCAATGGAATATCTGTAAAACCATCTTCATTAAAATCAATTCTTTTTTGATTGTTGTAATAATCTCCGCTAATGCTTGTAGAAATTCTTTTACCGATCTTAGGAGAAAATCCCAATGCAAGTTTTAACTCATCATGAACATTATAACGTGCTTCTAAATCCAAAAGAGGAGTTTGTTCGGACGATTTTGTGATAATGTTAATAACACCACCAACGGCCTCTGCTCCAAACAAGGTAGAAGACGGTCCTTTAACGATTTCAACCTGGTCAATCAAAGAGGTAGGAATACCATTGAATCCATAAACAGATGACAAACCACTCACAATTGGATTTCCGTCAATTAAAACAAGTGTGTATGGACCTTCTAATCCATTTATACGAATATCATTTGTTCCACAAACACCACAATTTATTTGCTCCTGAACACCATTAACTGTTTGCAATGCTTCTATTACACTATTTACAGGGTTACTTTTAAAAAAGCGTTGTGTAAGTACTTCTATTTTTACTGGTGATTTTGAAATTGATGTTTCCTTTAAATTTCCTGTGACCACTACAGCATCTAGTTCTAAATCATCTCGTGTTAAAGCTATTTCCAATTTAATTTTTGAAGAACCATCAAGATTAATCTTTTTTTCATAATGAGTAAAGCCTACAGCAATTACTTTTAAATTTGATTCACCAAGTGGAATGTTTTCTAAAGCAAATTCCCCTTTTGTATTCGAAATTACTCCAACATCTGCAACAACTACTTTGGCATAAGGAATTGGCTCTCCTTCATGTATAACAACTCCAGTCACTTCTCCTAATTGAGCAGATGCGCCAAACGAAAAAATTAAGGCAACTAAAAACAAAAAATATCTTATCATAAAAATTAAATTCAACACAAATGTAATTAATTTTTAGACCTGGCTAAAAAATTTAAATGAATAAATTTGATTTCATTTTAATTTGGAAATGTATCTTTGCGAAAAATTTATTAAAAAGAATACAATGGCAACAAATAGAACATTTACAATGATCAAGCCTGAAGCTGTGGCAAAAGGCTATACTGGTAAGATTACTGCTATGATAATTGAAGCAGGTTTTTCAATCAAAGCTATGAAATTAAAAGAGCTTTCAAAAGAAGCTGCTGGTGAATTTTACGCTGTACATAGCGAACGTCCATTTTATGGTGAATTAGTTGATTATATGTCTGGTGGACCAATTGTTGCCATGATTTTAGAAAAAGAAAATGCAGTTGCGGATTTCAGAGCTTTAATCGGAGCAACAGATCCTTCTGAAGCTGAAGAAGGAACAATTCGTAAGGCCTACGCAGCTTCTAAAGCTGAAAATGCAGTTCATGGTTCTGATTCTGATGAAAATGCTGCAATAGAATGTGAATTTCACTTTTCTGCTGAAGAGATCGTTGATTAATTAAAGAATTAATCTGATAAAATTGAGATACAAAAAAGCGTTTGCCTAAGGCAAACGCTTTTTCATTTACAATTTAATAAACAAAGCCGAGATGGTCCTACTACTCCATCTCGGCTTTTATTTTATTAACCGATATCGTTTTAAATTTATTAAAACAGACCGTCGCCTACTCTATTAAGGATTTTCGGCAAACTCCCAGCGTTAAATCTATGAATACAAATATACGTTGGGATATCACCTTAAAAAACAGCTAAAACACTTATTTATAAAAAAAAATAACCGTACTAAATCTGATTAATAAAGACCTATTCTTTTCAGGATTTCACTTAAATCTCTCTATTTAAACGCCTGCTTCTCCGAATTGAATATACAGAAAACCGATAACCAATCTTAGCTGAGAAAATAACCTCATTTATTGCGAAGAAGCTAGATGTACCGTCATTTAAATAAAAAAAAGATCCCGGGCCTGCGTCAAATTCTAGGTTAATTCGTCTTACTGTAAAAAAAGAAACGCCAATCGGAAGTGAAAAAATACCGGAATTAAAAGAACTGTTCTGATAAGGCAAACGTGCACGAAGTCCAAAATTAAATCTTAATTTACCTCTTTGAATTTTATATGGAAAAAAACGAAAATCTGTCCCCCAGGTATTAAACCCTGCTCCAATACCGAAACGCCACCTTGGAGACAAAAACAAATCGTAAGAAGCACCGACAAAACGTACTTTCCCTCCTCCTTCAAGACTAATAGCGCTTCTAAATACACCACCGAATTCCATTTTATTGAGTTCTTTCTGGTCAATTCGTTCTCCTTGACCATAAATAGGAATCGAAAACAATATTAACACTATAATCAATCGAACTCTAATCATTTCTCTTGTGCTCAGATTCAAATGCTATTTCAGTACTCCAAGCTTCAGGTTTACCAGAAAACCATTTTTTCACTTTAGGCCAAACTTCTCCGAAAAGTGTTGTATTTCGATATGTATTTAATGCTACTTCATTTTTCCAAACACTATAAGTAAAATAAATGCCAGAACCGGAAACGTCTTTTAACAACTTGACACCAGAGCAACCTGGTTGGTTACCAACTTGTTCTTTAATCGTTTCAAAATATGCTTCAAAATCTGAACATCTACTTTCTTCGAAAGTCATTTTTACAATACGCTGTAATGCCATTTTTCTATTTTTAATTAGGCTGTAGGAAACAAAGAATTAATATTATCCTTAGAACCTTTAGGGTGAAATTCCATTCGAACAACATCTCCCACGGAAAGGCCCAGTAAAGACCCTGCCCCTCCTCCATTTCCACTTACTCCTTTATTAATTGCTATTTCTAAAAACCCTGCTTCATTAAATAAAGCTAATTTCTCCGCTGTCGGAACTTCATAGTAATTCTTAGAAATATTTTCTATAAAATATTGTGCATTCTTAAAGTAGATTGTAAATGGATTTCCATTCCCAATTTCTCCAAATAGTTTTTCCGTAATATTTACAATAACATTTCCGTACTTATCAATATGTATAACAGACCCTTTAATTAAGTTTTGCTCAATAATTGGTTGTGTAACAAATACGCGTTTAACATCTTCAATTTTTTCTCCCAAAGATGATAAATCGGCACCTTCAACAAGTTTTACAATTGTTGGAATGTAAATATGTCTTGTAGGATATCTGAGCGCAAATTTTGAACTAAAATCGTCAATTCTAACAATTTCTTCAGCTTCTTTATAATTATTCAATAATGAAAAAATACCGTTGTCACACCCTACAAAATAATGTCCCTTTAAACGCATTACAATTGGGTACAAATTAGAACTTGTGTTTCCTATACTAATTTGAGGTAACGCATCTACCCCTAAAAAATGAATTGTTCCTTCTGGAAAATCTCGTAGAATATTGTTTACAAAGAAAGCCGCTTGAGCAATATTAAAAGGTTGTATTTCATGAGAAACATCAACAATTTGAACATTATTCAAAGCCGAATACAGCTGTCCTTTTAAGGAAGCTGCATAGTGATCTTTTAATCCTAAATCGGTGGTTAATGTTACAATTTGCATTCGTTTTCTTTCATGTAGTTGTATTACATTTTAATGTTTTACGCCTACTAGTAAAGAGAAATTTTTAATTTTGACTAAAATTAGTCTTAATTTTAAGTAAAAGCATTTAATAGAAAATAATTAATTAACATTTTGCAGGAAAAAACTATTCAAATTGTCGGAATTTCTCCTATGGATTTATTCGGGGTCAACGATCAAAAATTAAAACTCATCAGAACATACTTCCCAAAATTGAAAATCATTTCGAGAGGGAGTACGATAAAAATAGTTGGAGAATCAGATGTAATCGAACAATTTGAAAAAAAACTAGAATTACTGATCCGACATATTAATGAATACAATTCATTAACCGAGAATAACATTGAAACATTAATGTTATCCGAATCAGAACAAATTCCGTTTAAAGATTATGGAGATACAATCGTCCATGGAAATGGCGGAACGTTAATCAAAGCAAAAACGGCTAATCAACGTAAACTAGTTAAAGCAAGCTTAGAAAATGATTTAGTTTTTGCTGTCGGTCCGGCAGGTACTGGTAAAACATATACCTCTGTTGCGTTGGCAGTAAGAGCATTAAAAAACAAAGAGGTTAAACGAATTGTTTTGACAAGACCAGCAGTTGAAGCAGGTGAAAATTTAGGTTTTTTACCCGGTGACTTGAAAGAAAAACTTGACCCATACTTGCAACCACTTTATGATGGGTTAAGGGATATGATTCCTGCGGAAAAATTAATCGAATATGTTGAAACAGGAGTGATAGAAATTGCCCCACTTGCTTTTATGCGAGGAAGAACGTTGGATAAGGCATTTGTTATTTTGGATGAAGCTCAAAATACAACAGAAAACCAAATGAAAATGTTTTTAACTAGAATGGGACGAAGTGCTCGTTTTATAATAACTGGAGACCATACTCAAATTGATCTTCCAAAAAATCAGCGTTCAGGATTGATAATGGCGGTAAATCGCCTAAAAAAAGTAGAAGGAATTGGAGTAGTTGAATTAACTGCAAATGATGTAATCCGCCATAAACTCGTAAAACGAATCATTATGGCATTTGAAGACGAAAAAACAAATGAAAGCAATCAAAGAATCTAAATTTGAATTCCCTTATCAAACTGCGGTTTACAATGGAAAAGTAAGAGATGTTTATTCTATTAAGGAAGAACATCTTGTTATTATTGCTTCCGATCGAATTTCTGCATTTGATTATATTTTACCAAAAGCAATCCCATTTAAAGGACAAGTTTTGAACCAACTTGCTGCAAAGTTTTTGGACGCAACAAAAGACATTGTTCAAAATTGGTTGATTGATACACCAGACCCAAGTGTTGCAGTTGGTTATAAATGTGAGCCATTTAAAATTGAAATGGTAATTCGTGGTTATATGGCAGGGCATGCTGCTCGGGAATATAAAGCTGGAAAGAGAATTCTTTGTGGTGTAGAATTACCCGAAGGTTTAAAAGAAAATGACAAATTCGAAACACCTATCATAACTCCTGCAACAAAAGCAGAAGAAGGGCACGACGAAGATATTTCTCGTGAAGAAATTATTGCGCAAGGAATTGTTTCTGAAGCAGATTATGCTTTGTTAGAAAAATATACGCAAGAACTTTTTCAACGTGGAACTGAAATTGCGGCGGAAAGAGGGTTAATTTTAGTTGACACAAAATATGAGTTTGGAAAAAAGGATGGTCAAATTTATTTAATTGATGAAATCCATACGCCTGATTCTTCACGTTATTTTTATTCAGATGGTTATCAAGAACGCCAAGAAAGTGGAGAAAAACAAAAACAGCTTTCAAAAGAATTTGTTCGTGAATGGTTAATTGCAAACAATTTTCAAGGACTTGATGGACAAACAATCCCTGATATGCCAGATGAGTTTGTTTCTACTGTTAGCGATCGTTATATTGAGCTTTACGAAAAAATTACTGGAGAAAAATTTATTAAAGCAGACATTACTGATATTGAATCAAGAATTCAAGCAAATGTTTTAGGATACATTAAATCAATTTCATAGATTTTTATGGAAAAACTTTTAACTGATATAAAAGCATGTACGGTTTGTGCCAACTCGCTCGCGTTAGGGCCAAGGCCAGTTCTGCATGTTAGTCCTGAAAGTAAAATTTTGATTGTTGGGCAAGCGCCTGGTACAAAAGTTCATAAAAGTGGAATTCCCTGGGATGATCAAAGCGGAAAACGTTTACGTCAATGGCTTGATGTTGATAATGATTCATTTTATGATACAGCTAACTTTGGAATTGTTCCTATGGGTTTTTGTTATCCAGGAAAGGGTAAATCTGGAGATTTGCCCCCAAGGAAAGAATGCGCTCCTCTTTGGCATCAGCCTTTATTAGATAAATTACCCAAATTAGAATTGACCTTACTTATCGGGCAATACGCTCAGAACTATTATTTACAGGATCAAGCGCAAAGAACACTTACAGCTACAGTTCAAAATTACCGAGACTATCTTCCAAATTACTTTGTACTTCCTCACCCTTCCCCAAGGAATGGAATTTGGCTGAAAAAAAATGAATGGTTCGATAAAGAAGTAATTCCTGAATTGAAACTAATTGTAGCTTCAATTCTGAACAAGTAAACTTAATACACTTTTTCTCCTAACCAATTTCCAGCAGGGCTATAGTTGCATACCCAAATTTCTCCACCGTGCTTACATTTTTGCATTGCACCTCCAACATGTGTCGTCCCTCTCCAAATAATCTGGGTATAATGTCCGTATTTAGATCCTTTACTCCCCTTGTAAAGTTTAGTTCTGTGACTAAAATACTTTTCTTCTGCCGCCCAGTTCACTTGCAATTGCAGTTGAGTTAGTCCAATAAATATTTTCACCATAACTACTCTTACTATGAATAAGGTTGCATTTTTTTGCTAAGTTGTCGGCCCATTTTTGCGAATAAATAGCTAGTTCTTCAGACCACTTCAAATGAGGAACATTCACCTTGTCTCTATAATAGTTATGCCGCTCTAAAAGTTCCTCTTTATTTATTTTTTGTGACATAAATTTTGGACGAGATGAAAAACTAAACAACAAACAGATTCCCACAAATAATACTATTCTTTTCCTTAACAACATCTTATTCTATCTTAAACTTTTATATACAACGCATTAAACTAATTTTGTTAACGGATTTATCAAAAGATTAACAAAATAGCGAATTATCGAATTCATTATTTCAGTATTGCGGCTGTATTAATTACATTTGTTCATTGACAATCGAAATATACAATGAAGATATCATACAATTGGTTAAAAACATATATTGACACAGAAATTTCTCCAGAGCGTGTTGCCGAAATTCTAACAGATACGGGCCTAGAAGTTGAAGGGTTAGAAAAAGTAGAGACAATTAAGGGAGGACTTGAGGGTGTTGTTATTGGACATGTAATTACAAAAGAAAAGCACCCTGATGCTGACCGCTTAAATGTTACTACGGTTGATATTGGAGCGGAAGAATTACTTCAAATTGTATGTGGTGCGCCGAATGTAGATGTTAATCAAAAGGTTGTAGTTGCCACAGTTGGTTCAACACTTTACCCAACGCCTGAGGAACCTTTAAAAATTAAGCGCTCTAAAATTAGAGGAGTCGAATCAAGTGGGATGATTTGTGCAGAAGACGAACTTGGTTTAGGTCAATCTCATGATGGGATTATGGTACTTGATTCTGGCGTAAATGTTGGAACACCTGCTAAAACTCATTTTAATATTGAAGATGATTATTTGATTGAAATTGGATTAACACCTAACCGTGCTGATGCAATGGGTCATATTGGAGTTGCTAGAGATTTAAAAGCTTATCTTAATTTTCATGACAAAGCTAACTTAGAGCTAAAGTTACCTATAATTAATTCGCATAAATCAACCAATAAAAATATAGTTGTTGATGTGTTAGACTCTGATGGAGCTCCTCGTTATGCTGGAACGGTAATAACAGGAGTTACCGTTACCGATTCTCCAGAATGGTTACAAAATAGGTTACGGATTATTGGATTAAATCCAATCAACAATATCGTAGATATAACAAATTTTGTCATGCATGAAATGGGTAACCCACTCCATGCTTTTGATTTGGAAAATGTTGGAGATAAAATTGAAGTTAGAAGAGCAAAAAATGGAGAAAAACTGATCACCTTAGATGAAGTTGAACGGAAATTAGATGATCAAGACTTATTAATTTGCAACGCTTCTGAACCTATGTGTTTTGCGGGAGTATTTGGAGGGCTTGATTCAGGCGTTAAATCAACAACAAAAGATTTGTTTTTAGAAGCTGCATATTTTAATCCTGTTTCTGTTCGCAAATCTGCTAAAAGACAAGGGTTAAATACAGATTCTTCATTTCGATTTGAACGAGGTGTTGATCCTAACAATGTTATCTTAGCAATGCAACGCGCCGTTTCATTAATTATAGAAATTGCGGGTGGAGAAAAAGGAGATAGTGTAGATCACTATCCAAGTCCAATTGAGGATTTTGAAGTTTCTTTTAGCTATGACAGATGTAGAAAATTATGCGGTGCCCCTATTTCGGATGAAGCGATTGTTTCTATTTTAAATGAACTTGATATTCACGTTATTTCAGATTCAGAAGAAGAAGTTATCCTAAAAGTTCCGGCATATAGAGTAGATGTTCAACGCGAGGCAGATGTAATTGAAGAAGTCCTTCGAATCTACGGTTTCAATAATGTTCCTCTTCCAGAAAAATTAAACACATCTATTTCATTTCAACAGAAGCCTAATAGAGAAAAATTATACAATGTATCTGCAGATTTACTAGTAGATAATGGCTTTTCTGAAATAATGAATAATTCTTTAACCAGTGCTGACAATTGGAATAAAGTAAAATCGGATGTTTTAAATGCCAACGAAGATGTTAAAGTACTAAACCCATTAAGTAATGAGTTAGATGTAATGCGACAAACGCTTCTATTTGGTGGTTTAAAAAGCATTGCCCATAATCAAAATAGACAAAACCCTAATTTAAATTTATTTGAATTTGGGAATATTTATAGCCTAAAAGATGGCACCTACAAAGAAGCAAAACGTCTTGCAATTTGGATGACTGGAACGAAAGGTGATGAAAACTGGGCCGTCAATAATGATAAAACTAACTTTTACACGTTGAAAGGGATTGTAGAAAGTATTTTAAGCAAACTAGGAATCTACAAAGCTCCGCGCACTACTGAGCTAATTACTGATTTGTTTGAAGATGGTTACGGCATTAATATTGCGAATAAAACAACTGCCGAATTTGGTTGGATTAAACCTTCAATTCTTAAGGCATTTGGAATTAAAAACAAAGTCTTTTATGCAGAATTAGATTGGGATGCAGTTATTTCTCATTCTGTAATGAATAAAATTAAATACCAACCCATTCCTAAAACACAATTCGTGAGAAGAGATTTTTCTCTCTTACTTGATGAAAGCATTCAATTTTCAGAGATTCAAGCTATTGCTCGTAAAGCAGATCGTAAAATCCTGAAAGAAGTTGGTCTATTTGATGTTTATGAAGGTAAAAACCTTGAAAAAGGGAAAAAATCTTATGCAGTTTCGTTCATTTTTCAAGATGATGAAAAGACCTTAAAAGACAAACAAATTGACGCTATCATGAAGAAAATTCGTGAAAATTTAGAAAGTCAGTTAAAAGCAGAATTGCGCTAGTTAACGATTTATTCGTCCGTTATCGCCTGTTCAAAGTGCAATAATTTTTGCTGAATGACTTGCTTCCAAATAAAATTGGATTGAACCAATTCAACAGACTTTTTTTTCCAATCAGATAGCTCGTCATCACTATTATTGACAACGTAGAATAACGCATTTTTTAACTGATCAATGTCTGGCTTTTCAAGAAGTATTCCATTGCCTTTAACAAGACGTTTCACCGCACCCACTTCAGTAGCAATTATTGCAAGTCCACTAGCCATAGCTTCTAAAATCACAGTCGGCATACCTTCTGCATGACTTGGACAGACCAAGCAATCAGCTGTTTTTAGAATCTCTTTAATCCTTTCTCCGTCTTTTATGGTTCCATGATAGTTAATTCGAGAATCCTCTAATTGTAAGTTTTCTTTTATAGGACCAATAAAGTCAAATTGAAATTGAATTTCATCTGATTGAATAAAAAAACTTAGCACCTCATTTAATTCTTCAATTCCTTTACGACGCTCAGCACGACCAACAAAAACAAATCTTCTAATTGCATTATTTTTAGGAATTTCTTCAGTAATCCAATTTTCTTCAATCCCATTAGAATGCCTTAAGATTTTTGGCGGTTTCACTCCTAAACTTTCAACAATTTTATCGATTTTCCCTCCAAAGGAATAAATATAATCTGCGTTTCTAACGTTCCACTTTACGGCATTTTTAAGTAATGAATATGCAGCCAATGTTTTTAAATTAGGTGCTGACTGAAACATTTCAAATCCATGAAAATTAACAAAAATAGGGATTGAAAAAGTTCCCATATTTTTCTCTTTTATAAACCTCCAACCCGAAAACCCTTGTGCATAGATTAAATCAAATGAGTTCAAGTGATCTTTCATTTCTAAAAAAATATTCTTAGAATAGACTTTATTTTCTCGAATATAATGCCCCGGAAAAGGGTCTGTTTTCGGAAATTTAACCACAGTTTCTTTAACTTCACCTACTGCATAACCTTCAAAAAGGGATTGAAATTTATCTTTGTTATAACCTTCTCCACCGCAATGGACAACATGAATATTTACATTGTTTTTTAATAAAAGTCGTGCTAAGGTCAATGCATATTTCTGCATTCCTCCTAATTGAAAGGGAAAAATTCCATCTGTAAGTAGCAACAACCTCATGGTGATATAAAGTTAATTTCTTATTTTAAAAAAGCTTTCTTTTTTAAAATTTAGTTCCTTTAATTTGATTCTATCTTAAAGTTACCTCCAATAAAAAGCCCTTCAATAAAGTTTATTAAAGGGCCTTTTTATTTATGCATTTAAATATTAATTCATTATACTTCCGAATACTTTTTTAAGCAAATCGGTTACTTGTGCAACAGGGTCTTTTCTAATTTTTTTCTCTTCTTGTTTCACTAAGTAAAATAATCCAGAAATTCCTTTTTTAGTAACATAATCGTCCAAATCAGAATTCACTTCTTCTTTTCCCAATAAACGAGCTGCCTTATTGTATCTCGTTGCTACAGGCTCCCAATAACTTGTTAATTTAACTGTTTCTATTGCATTATGCACAACAGGCTTAAAAGCATTTGTTAACGGAAGAGTTGTTTTATCCATAAGGTAAGTTGTAGCTGCGGTATCCGTTCCTTTTAAAATTGCGAAACCATCAGAAATACTCATGCTTTTAATCGCATCAACAAAAATTGGCGCTGCTTTTTTTGAAGCTTCTTCAGCAGCTCTATTTAATGTCAATGTAATTTCATCTACTTTATTTTGAAGTCCCCATTCAATCGCTTTTTCTTTTAATGCATTCGCATCTTCAGGAAAAGGTAATTTAATGATTGGATTTTTAAAAAAACCATCTGTTTTACTCGCTAAACCTGATCCGTTTTGAATACCTAGAGTTAGCGCTTCTTTTAATCCTGCTATTACTTCGCTATTTGTTAAAGAAGGTTTTGTTGCTTCATCTGTTCCTGTTCCAGTCCCAGTTTCTAACACTTCAGAAGCAACACCTTCTAAAACATCACACCTTACAAAAAATAGGAGAGAAAAAGCCATTAATACTATGCTTATTGTTTTCATTTGTATAACTAATTTTATTTGGTCAAACTTAATAATTTCTTTAAGTTTATCAAAAAGAATACCACGAATTAAATTGAAGGTTTCGAATTAATTAATGAACGCAACAATTATAACCATTGGAGATGAAATTTTAGTTGGACAAACTGTTGATACAAACTCCGCTCATATTGCTAAAGAATTAAACGCTTTGGGGATAAAAATCTCAGAAATAGTTAGTATTTCTGACACCGAAAATCACATTAAACAAACATTAGATAAAACAATCCCGGTTTCGGATTTTGTTATTGTTACTGGTGGTTTAGGACCAACCAATGATGATATTACTAAAACTGTTTTAACTGAATACTTTGATGATGAATTGGTCATTAATGAAGATATTTTAGCTCGTATAAAGGATTTTTTCGTAAAATTCAATAAACCTTTTCTTGAAGTAAACCAACTTCAAGCTATGCTTCCTGAAAAAGCCACCATAATTCAAAACGATCTAGGAACAGCAAGTGGAATGTGGTTTCATGAGTCAAATTGCAATGTACTCTCCCTTCCAGGAGTTCCATATGAGATGAAAGGCTTGTTGGCCAAATTTATCACTGAAATAAAAACAAAATTTCCCCTAGGTGATTTTTATCATCAGACATTGCAAATAACAGGAATTGGCGAATCCTATTTGGCAAATTTATTAGAAGATTGGGAAAAAGAAAATAGAGAAAAAGAAATCAATGTATCCTATTTACCTGCTGTTGGAACACTAAAATTACGATTAACTGGACGCATTGATCAAAAAAACTTTATTGATGCTCAAATGGAGTTCTTAAAAGCTACTTACCCAAAATATGTATTGGGTGGAGAAAATGATACTATCGAAAAAGTTATCAAAAAAATATTTACTGAACAAAACATAACTCTCGGTACTGTAGAAAGCTGTACTGGAGGGAGTATTGCGAAAAAAATTGTCGGTATGCCAGGTTCAAGTGCTTTTTATTTAGGATCAATTGTTTCTTATACCAATGAGTTAAAAGAGGCATTGGTTGGTGTTAAAAAAGAAACTTTAATCAACAATGGAGCAGTTTCAGAGGCGGTAGTCTTAGAAATGGCTATTAATGGGAGACAAAAATTGGGTGTTGATTACTGTATTTCTGTTTCAGGAATTGCTGGCCCGTCTGGTGGTTCAGAAGAAAAACCTGTTGGTACTGTTTGGATCGCTATTGCAGGTCCAAATGGACAATCAGCAAAACGTTTCAATTATGGTCATACCCGTAATAGAAACATCAAATCTAGCGTTCAATCTTCTTTAAATTATCTTCGATTAATTGTTACAAATCAATTGGATTGAAATCAGATTTAAGAGAATGAAATTGGTCGACGTAAATTTTAATAATTATTTTTGCTTTTTTATTTGTAAAACAAGAAAATAGTTAGTTACTTTGCACCCCCTAAGAACTGAGTTAATCCTTTTTTAGGAGCGAATAGCAGATAAAATAATAGAACAATGTCAAAAATTTGTCAATTAACAGGAAAGAAAGTAATGAGCGGAAACAATGTTTCTCACTCAAAGCGTAGAACAAGAAGAAAATTCTATCCGAATCTTATTACAAAGAAATTTTATATTCCTGAGGAAGATCGTCATATCACACTTAAGATTAGTACGTCTTCTTTAAGAACTATCAATAAAATAGGAATTTCTGCTGCAATTAAAAAAGCAAAAGAACAAGGATACTTAAAATAATCTTTCTTAAAGAATTTAGAAATGGCTAAGAAATCAAAAGGAAATAGAATTCAGGTTATTCTTGAATGTACAGAGCACAAAGAGTCTGGAATGCCAGGTACATCAAGATATATTACAACTAAGAACAGAAAAAACACACCTGACAGAATGGAGTTGAAAAAATTCAACCCTATTTTAAAGCGAATGACTGTTCACAAAGAAATTAAATAAAGAAATACGGACACAAAGGATAATCAGATTTAAATCTTAATCCTTAATCTAAAAATAAAGACATGGCTAAGAAAACAGTAGCATCATTACAAACCGGAGGAGGAAAAGAGCATACAAAATGTATCAAAATGATCAAGAATGAAAAAACTGGATCATACAACTTCAAAACGGAAATTGTACATAATGATAATGTGAAAGATTGGTTCACTAAGAACTAATACTTTTTTAGGATATTATAATCGTATAGCTTCTTCCTTGTTAAATAGGGAGAAGCTTTTTTGGTATTTTTTATTATGGGAATTTTTAATTTTTTTTCTAAAGACAAGAAAGAAACTCTAAACAAAGGGTTGGAGAAAACAAAACAAAGTTTTTTATCCAAACTAACACGATCTGTTGTTGGAAAATCCAAAGTTGATGGAGAAGTACTAGACGAACTTGAGGAAGTATTAATTACTTCTGACGTTGGTGTTGAAACTACATTAAAAATTATTGACCGGATTGAAGAACGCGTTTCTAAAAACAAATACGTTGGGACAGATGAATTAAATGGAGTTTTAAAAGATGAAATTGCTTCTCTATTGGCGGAAAACAACACGTCTGATGTTGTTGACTTTGATGTTCCAAAAGTAGAGAATGGTCCATATGTAATAATGGTTGTTGGAGTTAATGGAGTTGGAAAAACAACAACAATTGGAAAACTTTCTAACCAATTAAAAAATGCTGGTAAAAAAGTTGTTTTAGGTGCTGCTGATACATTTAGAGCAGCAGCTGTTGACCAATTAATCATCTGGTCTGAACGCGTTGGCGTTCCTATTATTCAACAAGGCATGGGAGCCGACCCTGCTTCAGTTGCATTTGACACTTTACAATCTGCAAAAGCTCAAAATGCAGATGTTGTTATCATTGATACTGCTGGTCGTTTGCACAATAAGGTCAATTTGATGAACGAGTTGACTAAAATAAAGAATGTCATGTCTAAGATCATTCCAGAAGCGCCACATGAGATTTTGTTAGTTCTAGATGGTTCTACTGGTCAAAATGCATTTGAGCAAGCGAAACAGTTCTCATTGGCAACCGAAATCAATGCTTTAGCTATTACAAAATTGGATGGTACTGCAAAAGGAGGTGTTGTTATTGGTATTTCTGATCAAATGAAAATTCCAGTAAAATACATTGGTGTTGGCGAAGGAATTGATGACTTACAAGTATTTAATAAAGTTGAATTCGTTGATTCCCTCTTTAACTAAGATGAAAAATTTTCTTTTCGTCATATTCTTTCTTACCTCTTTTTCTTTAACTGCCCAAGAAAAAGAATGTGATTGCAATGCATATAGAACAGGACGTTTTTACATTCTTAACAAGAAGGACACATGTTATATTGACAGAACCGAAAAGCGTCAACTTGAATTCTGTAATGGAAGTGATGAAAAATTTCAATTGATTGTCGTTTGGTTGAAAGAATGTAAATTCATTTTGAGAGACATCAATTATAATCCTAGTACAAAACCTGTTGAAATGCGCAACGATATTGTCATGACCATTGAAGAAACAACAGAAGACTATTATATCGTTTCTTCAAAAGTAAAAGGGCAAAAAAGATTATTTACCACTGTTTATCGCAATAAAGAATTGAATGAAAACGAAGACTTTAAAAAAGAATAAAGTAAATGTAGTTACCCTTGGTTGCTCAAAAAACATTTTTGATTCTGAGGTAATGATGGCTCAATTAAAAGCCAATAAATTCACTGTTGAACACGAAGCACAGCAAGATGATTCAGAAATTGTTATTATTAATACATGTGGTTTCATTGACAATGCAAAACAAGAATCAATTGATACTATTATTCGTTACGCAGAAGCTAAATCAGAAGGTTTAGTAGAAAAAGTTTATGTCACAGGATGCTTATCCGAACGCTATAAAGAAGAATTAAAAACGGACATTCCAGAAGTAGATGGTTATTTTGGTACTAGAGATTTACCGCGTTTATTAAAAACATTAAAAGCCGACTATAAAAAAGAACTTGTTGGAGAACGGTTACTAACGACACCATCTCATTATGCTTATTTTAAAATTGCCGAAGGATGTGATCGTCCATGCTCTTTTTGCGCGATTCCTTTAATGCGTGGAAAACATGTTTCCACTCCTATCGAACAATTGGTTGATAATGCAAAGTCTTTAGCCGACCAAGGAGTGAAGGAATTAATGCTGATTGCTCAAGATTTAACTTATTATGGATTGGACATCTATAAAAAGCGAAACCTGGCTGAACTATTGGACAAACTTTCAGCTGTAAATGGTATTGAGTGGATTAGATTACATTACGCTTTTCCTTCAGGTTTCCCAATGGATGTTTTAGATATTATGCAGGAAAGAGATAATATCTGTAATTATTTGGACATGCCCCTACAACACGGTTCAACTGCAATGTTGAAAGCCATGAAAAGAGGTATAACAAGAGAAAAAACAGAGGATTTAATCGCAAAAATAAGAGCAAAAGTACCCGGAATAGCGCTGAGAACAACACTCATTTCTGGATTTCCAGGAGAAACGGAAGCAGATTTTCAAGAGATGTATGATTGGGTTGAAAAGTCTCGTTTTGACCGATTAGGAATATTTACGTATTCACACGAAGAGAATACAAGTGCTTTCGCTTTAAACGATAATATTTCAGCTGAATTAAAACAAGAAAGAGCAGATCAAATCATGGAACTCCAAGCCGGAATATCACATGAACTCAATCAAAAGAAGGTTGGAAAAACATTTAAAGTCCTTTTTGATAAAATTGAAGGAGATTATTTAATCGGTAGATCTGAATTCGACTCTCCTGAAGTTGACAACGAAGTTTTAGTCAAATTGACTGAAAACAAATCTATTGGAATTGGAGATTTTGCAAATGTAAAAATTGATTCAGCAGATCATTATGACCTATACGGGAAGCTAATTCTTTAGTTTTTAGTTTAGGTGAAAAATTCCGTTTCCCCAAGTGAAAACGGTTACTTTTCCATTCGAATCAATCAACATATCTGTAATTACATTGTGCTCAACCTCATCCACAAAATTCCATTTTTCATTTGAATACTTATACACGCCCTGATCCCAACTCCCTATAAAGAGTTCATTCTGAGGTTCAATGACAAGTACTTCATTGATATTCATTTCTGGCGTACCACTAAATTCACTCCATGTTTTTCCTCCATCAGATGAATGACACAAAATACCACCTTTTTCTCT
This sequence comes from uncultured Crocinitomix sp., assembly GCA_964415335.1. Classification (GTDB taxonomy): domain Bacteria; phylum Bacteroidota; class Bacteroidia; order Flavobacteriales_D; family Crocinitomicaceae; genus Crocinitomix. The sequence goes on along the minus strand of CAYPZN010000040.1, from coordinate 15,239 downwards.
TGCACCAGCAACCCAAAGTAGTTTAGAATTCGTCTTAGAAATATAAAGATCATAAAACATGACTCCCTCTTTTACCAATACATCATTCCAAGTTTTTCCTTGATCCATTGATTTTTTAATCTTTCGTCCAAAGGTCATGGCATAAATAGTAGAATCATTTTTTGGATCAATTTCAATCGACCAAGAAGCTAAATTAACTCGTGTCGAGTCTTCTATGCATGCTTCCCAAGTATACCCATTATCAAAGGATTTCATTATTCCGTAATCCGTTGTTGCTGCGTAGATGAGCTTTGTTTTATTTGCACGTTGAATACACCGAATATCATTTGAAGGAAAATCTTTCAACTTTTGCCAAGTTTCACCAGCATTTTTTGTTATAAAAAGGCCATTTTTCCATGTTCCAGCCAAATAAGTTGTCTTATTTACAATTTCTACTGCCTGCACGTCTTCAACCTCTAAAGACAATGGTTTTCCTTCATTCAAACACTCCCATTTATCCTCTTTCCATTGATAAACAAAACCGCTTCCTACTTCTGCTCCCTTTGTTCCCAAAAGCCCATTTGTTTTGCGGAATACACTTGACCGTACAGTTGTACTATCTAAATAATGTTGTGATTTGAGTGATTCAGGAATTATGAAAATGAAAACTCCTCCAATAAACAAAAAATTGATCGCATGATTTAACGCTTTGTTACGCTAATAAATATACGATATTAATTTTCATCTTCGTCTGTAACGTCTTCATAATCTACAAAGCCGTCATCTTGTTGCTGCTTTTGTCGGAATTGTTCAAACGGATTAGTTCCATTATTTTGGAAATTTCCAAAGTTTCCGAACCTACCACCCGTATCGATTGGTTGTCCAGTTACTAAACTTCCAATTACATTCGCCCCTCTAAAAATTGTAGATACTAAAAAGAAAAAAGCAATAATGGAAAAGACCCAACCAATTACTGGCGTTTCATAAATACCAACTATAGAAGAAGTAAACCAGTTTACAATACCATTATCTACCATACTAGGAAATTGCAAACAAAATATAAAATAAACCAATGAACCACTCAACAAAAAACGTTCAACTTTTGGATCTATAGATGTTGAAAATCGTGTAAACATAGGGTGTTTTGAAAATTGACTTATCAATGTTCGTCGTTGTAATTTGCCCATCAAATACATTCCTAAAACAGCAACACCAAGTATCATATTAATGATACTAATACTTCCGTCATCACCTTGGTATTTAGCAATATAATTGGCAGTAACAGAGACCAGTAAAAAATATTTGATAATACGTAATACGTAATCTTGAATCTGCTTCGAACTGTTTTGATAAGAACCTCTTATCATATTTATTCCCAACATTATGATTACCCAAATGAAACCGAAAATTGAAAATGCTACTCCCAATCCAAATATAAACTTTAAAACTTCCATATTATTTTCTTAACTACCTAAGATCAATTAGCATGCAAAAGTCATTTTTCGAGTCAATTTCTGACAAAATCATCACTTTACTGACATGCTGACGCTTTATAGTTTTGTTTTCACCTTGTCCCAAGTTTTTATCTGCCAATTGGTAAAGCCAGTAGCAACATGGTTTCCATCCGTATCATTTAATTTTATCTCGCATTTTATCAAAATTGAATCGTTCTCCTTTAATGGAGTAAAAATCATTTTTTCAAGCCATTCATCAGAAGCCGTAAATGTGGCGTGTAAATCCATTTTTGCTTGATAGTGATAGCGCATTTCAAGCGATTCCATGATCAGCCTATATTTTTTACTTCCCAACTTCGTCAATAGTAAAAACCCTGAAGCAAATTCTGCTGCTGTTGCCATTCCACAGGCATGAATTCCTTTTATATGATTTAAGTTTTTTCTTTTATATGGAATAATTGTTTTTACCGAATCCTCCAAAATTTCAGTAATCTTGATACCATGCGGCTTATTAAAAGGGATAATATAACTAAGTCCGAAATTCAATTTAAACAACCCTAATTTCGATTTTTTAGCGGACTCAATGTATTTTTCGAAATTCATATCAATTCATTTAATCGGTTCATATTGGGTAATAATGCTTCAAAAAACCAAATTTCGGCATTCTTCTTCATAAAACAATATTATCTTTGCTTCTACACCAAAAAACGTTATCATCATGCGAAATTTTATATTGTTAATTGCCTTACTATTTGGTCTTCAAACGAGCACTTTGGCAGTAGAAGGAATGTGGATCCCTTCATTGATTGATTTATTCCATTCAGATATGAAAACGTATGGGCTAAAGTTAAGTCCAGAAGATATTTATGCCACTAACTCGGCAAGTTTAAAAGATGCAATTGTTCAATTTAATGGAGGTTGTACAGCCGAAATAGTTTCTAACGAAGGATTAATTTTAACAAATCATCATTGTGGTTTTAGTGCTATTCAGTCGCATTCATCACTTGAAAATGATTATTTAAAAAAAGGATTTTGGGCTAAAAACAATAAGGAAGAACTTGCTTGTCCATGGTTACGTGTAACTTTTGTAAAGGAAATAAGAGATGTGACTTCAGAAATCTTAGGATCGAATGGAGACAATAGTGCTGAGATGATCAAAAACAAACTGAAAGCTTTGGAAGAGGCAAATTCATCAGGTACAGTGATTGCAAAAATAAAGCCTTTTAATCTTGGGAATCAATATTACATGTTGATTACTGAAGATTTTAATGATATTCGTTTAGTAGGAGCTCCTCCTTCAGCGATTGGAAAATTTGGAGGAGATACTGACAATTGGGTTTGGCCAAGGCATACCGGTGATTTTTCTGTTTTTAGAATTTACGCAAATAAAAATAATGCTTCGGCAAAATATGACGAAAACAATATTCCTTATGTTCCTAAAAAAGCACTTCCAATCAGTTTAAAACCGAAAAAACAAGGAGACTTTACTATGGTATATGGTTTTCCTGGAAGTACAGATCAACATTATGTTTCGGGAAAATTAAAATTTTATATGGATGTTGAACGACCAGCGCGTATAAAAATGAGACAGTCTTCGCTGGATATTATAAAGCCTGCTATGAACGGGAGTGATCAAATTAGAATTCAATACGCTTCTAAACAAGCAAGAATAGCAAACGCTTGGAAAAAATGGATTGGACAAATTGGAGGATTAAAGGAACTTCATGCTATTGATCGAAAAAGAAGTTGGGAAGAAGAATATTTAGCAAAAGCCGCAGAACAAACGAAATGGAAAGATGAATATTTTAGTACTATTGCAGATTTAAACAAACTGCAAAACGATTACCAAAAATATGAATTCGCTCACGCAATGTTTATCGAATACTTTTATGTTGGACCAGAATTTATTCGTTACGCTTTTGATTATGCAACAATAGCAACAAACTATGAGCAATTGAATGCTTCTGGTAAGTTGTCTGAAGAAATTGAAAAGTTAAAGAACAAACAAAAGAGTTTTTTCAAAAATTATAACAAACAAGTTGACCAAAAAATATTTGAAGCTTTAACTCCACTTTATATTTCGTATGTTGATTCGGACTTGCTTCCTAGTGATTTAGAAAATACTTGGAAAAAACAAGGTGAACGAATTTTTGAAAAATCACTCCTACTCAATCAAGAAAAGTTAGTAGACGCTTTAAATAAATTCAACAAAGGAACGGTTAAAAAAATCAAAAAAGATCCAGCCTATCAATTTGCGCTAAAAGTATACAGTAATTACGTTACCAAAGTTAGCCCGAAATACAGAGAGCTTTCGAGTAAAGAAGAACCTTTAATGAAAAAATATGTAAAAGGAATATTAGAAATGTTTCCAGATAAAAAAGTTTGGGCAGACGCAAATTCTACATTAAGAATCACTTACGGTAAATTAGATGGATCGGCGCCGCGAGATGGAATGCAATACACACATTACACAACAATTGATGGTATAATGCAAAAATATGACCCTGAAAACCCTGATTTCCAACTTACACAAGAATTTATAGATCTTTACAAAAAAGATAAAGATTATGGTAAATACGGACAAGACGGAGAACTTTGGGTTTGTTTTACTGCTTCTAATCATACTACAGGAGGTAATTCAGGAAGTCCCGTTATTGATGCTGAAGGGAATCTAATGGGAATTAATTTTGATCGAAGTTGGGAGAGTACAATGAGTGATTTCATGTTTGATGAATCACGCTGTAGAAATATTATTGTTGATATTCGATATGTTTTATGGGTTATTGATAAATATGGAGACGCAGGTCACTTAATTGATGAAATGACGTTTGTAAATTAATGCGTCTATCATTAATCAAAAATATTAGTGGTGTATTTTTCTTAAGTCTTATTGCCTGTCAAAAAATGCCTCCTGCTCCTTTAGCAACTGCTGATTTTTTTGTCGATAATAACAATTGTATTGCTCCATGCACAGTCCATTTCTTTGATCAATCAACGAATGCATTTACATGGAATTGGAATTTTGGGAACGGATTACTTTCTACTTCGGAAGACGATTCAAGTAATTACGATACCCCCGGAAATTATGAAGTTTGGTTAAATGTTTTTAATGCAGATGGTGTAAAGGATTCTGTCCGAAAGACAATTACAATAAATTAAAACGAAACTCCTAAGGTTTGCGCGAACCAAAGGAGTTTCTTTTTTCCAAAAACCAATTTTCAAACTAACGTTTTCAATTGATTCAAAACAGATAGGTGTAGTATCCGATTTCATACAAACTTACGGGGAACCTACTACCGATCAAAGGCCTTTTTTTACAGATTAACCTGTTTTTATACCTTTCAAATTTTATTTAATCTGCTGTAAGGTGAATAAATGAATATCGTCAAAAAAGCATGAAAGAATATATTGAATTAATCGAAAAATTACTCGAACAAAATAAAACAACTGGAGACAATCATTCTGAAGCAATGCTTCATTATACACGAATGAATCAAAAACGGCTAAAAAGATGGCTAGACAAAGGGATTTTGACTCCTGAAACAGTTAAAACTATTGCCAAAATAAAGGAAAAACAGCATTGGACTGTAATTACAGAAGGCTGGTGTGGTGATGCAGCGCATTCCATTGGTTTTATTGATAAAATGGCTGAGTTAAACCCCAACATTACAGTTGAATACATATTAAGAGATGAAAATCTTGATATCATAGATCAATATTTAACAAATGGAGGTCGATCAATTCCAAAGTTAGTTGCAAAGGATGAAAAAGGAAATGATTTATTTGATTGGGGCCCTCGACCAAAGTATATTCAGGAGAAATACCTTGGTTGGAGAAGTGAAAAAATCCCTTATGATGAGATTGTTATAGAATTACAAAAATTGTATAATAAAGATAAAGGAGAGACTTTACAAAATGAAATTAACGATTTAATCGTAAAAAGCTTATAAAAAGCCTCATAAGTATTAAGCAAGATTATTCAACTTGATTCGTTGGATTTTCTTGCTTAGTATCTTCCTCTTTTTCTTCCGAAAGTTGCGAAAACATAAAAGCAACAAGTACAATCAGCAGGATTACAAGAAACATCTTCTTATCACGATAAAGTGGCACTTTTGGTTTTTGAATAAGCTTATTATACTCATGCGAAAGTCTAGAAAAATCTTTATATTTTTCTATCGTTTCCTTTGAAGGAATCCCCTTATTATCTTCGCTATTTAACTTGTATTCTCTCATTATTCCTTCACTGCTTTTTTCAGACGATCTAAAATACGATAAAGCCTCATTTTTGCATTCGCTTCGCTAATTTCATAAAAATTTGCAATTTCTTTAAACGAATATTGCATAAAAAAACGTAAATCTATTATCTCCGATTGCTCAGGTTTCAGTCCATTTAACGCATTAATCAGCATTTTTTGCTGATCCTGCATTTCAATTTTTTCCAATTTTATTTCTTGCATTAACGTTTGAACATCCTTTTCTTGAATCTCCACACGTATTCTTTTTTTTGATCTTCTAAAATAAAGATTCACTTCATTTGATGCAATTCGATACAACCAGGCAGAAAAAGGTGCCCCCCTGTTTTCATATTTTTCAATATTGAACATAGCTTTTAGCATTGCTTCTTGGCAAACATCTCCTGCAATTGCCTCATCTTGAACACGCTTATATACAAATAAGTAAATCCGTTCAAAGTATTTATTATAAATAACTCCAAAAGCATTTCTATCTTTCTTTGCTAATAAAACCAGTTTCTGATCATCTTGATATGTCTCCTTAGAAGTTTTCAATATTACCTACGAATTTAAACAAGTAATTCAGAATAAAATAAAAGTAACAGTTTAAACAATTCTTTTTTTCATTTCCTCTACAACAGCTATTATTGATTGAAATGTTTGATCGTATTTTTTTGTAAAATCAGTTAGACTTAAATAAACCACTTCGGTAATTCCTTCTTCTTCTTGTGGAATAAGATTTGTTTTTTTATCACTTTCTTCAAGCCAATACCAGTATGTTTTTTTCAATACTCTTTTTCCTTTGTGAACATAAGTATGCCAAGTATCCAATAAATGTTCTTTTATTTTTGGGCTATCCAAACCGCACTCTTCTTCTATTTCTCGAACAGCTGCTTCTAAAGGGTTTTCATTTTTTTCAAGTTTCCCTTTCGGAATATCCCAATACCCATTTCGTTTAATAAATAAAAACTTGCTTTCGCTTTGCACTAGGCCTCCTGAAGCTTCTATTTTTTTATGTTCTCCGAAGATTTGATCAAAATCAGATTCATTTAAAATTTCAATACTTAATTCACGTTCAGTACCATTTAAAAAAGTGTTTATCTTTTTCCAGATGCTTTCAAATGAGATCGATTCTGGGCATTGTGAATTAATTTGAAATTTTATGGGTTTATTTTCAATAAAAACTTTATACATTTGCTCTTATGATTTTAGATAAGGATAAAGCCCTAAAAATAGCAGATTTTCTATTACAAATCAAAGCTGTTAAACTAAATCCAGGAAATCCGTTCACATGGTCAAGCGGAATGAAATCCCCGATCTATTGCGACAACAGAAAAACGCTCTCGTTTCCAAGCATTCGAACTGCTATTCGTCAGACATTTTCTGAGCAGATAAAAAAGGAATATGAAACCGTTGATGTTATTGCAGGTGTTGCAACAGGAGGAATTGCCATTGGAGCATTAGTTGCCGAAGAAATGGGACTCCCTTTTATTTACATCAGATCAAGTGCCAAAGGACATGGACTTGGAAATCAAATTGAAGGTGAATATCATCCTGGTCAACGTGTTGTAGTTATTGAAGACTTGATATCTACAGGAGGAAGTAGCCTTAAAGCTGTTGAAGCACTTCGCGAAGCAAAATGTAATGTTTTGGGATTATCCGCTATTTTCACTTATGGATTTCAAGTTGCTGAAAACAATTTTGAACAAGCTAAATGTAATTACTTTACATTGAGTAATTATGACCTTCTTATTGAACAAGCAATTCGGTCTGAGTACGTTTCTGAAAAAGATCTCGAATCATTGAATTCTTGGAAAAATAATCCTGAAAATTGGAAAAAATAATGGCAACTTCTATTCAAAGTAATACCGTAATTATTAATGCTTCGCAAGAAGATATTTTCAATTTTTTAATCGATTTTAATAACATAAAGGATTTACTTCCACAAGATAAAATTTCAGATTGGAAAGCAACAAAAGACGATTGTTCTTTCAAAATCCAAAACGCTGCAACAATTCCTCTAGTAAAAGATACTGTTGAAGCGTATGGCAAAATAAATATCCGCTCTGGTGAAAAAACGCCCTTCCCTTTTACGCTAGAAGTTTTCATCAATCCTTTAGACGGAGGGAAAGGTTCTGAATCTTACCTTAAATTTGATGGTGAAATCAATGCTTTTCTGAAAATGATGGTTGTAAAACCATTGACAAATTTATTCGATTATATGGCAGATCGATTGAAAGAAATTCATGATTAAATCAATGAATAAATTTCACTTCTCCTAAATCAAAAAGCTCCTCGCCGGATGCTGTTTTTATAATCAATTTTCCAGAAGAATCAATCCCTTTAATTACTCCTTGAAATACATTGTTTAACTTCTTAAACGAACTCAATTCATTCATTTTGTACAATTTATCATAATACAAACGCAAAAGTAACGCGTAATTTTGGTTCATCAGATGGTCAAAATAAAAGTCCAAGTAGCCAAACAACTGTAATTGAATATCCTCAATAGTTATTTCATTTTCCAATTCTAAAACAACTGAAGTAGCTTCTACCCCTCCTTTAAATTCCGACTGATTAACATTTAATCCTATTCCTAAAATTGCTTTTGAAATTTGATTTCCATGAATTTGTGTTTCAATTAAAATTCCACAAATCTTTTTCCCTCTAATAAAAATATCGTTTGGCCATTTTATTTTAGCTGCTATTTGTAAATCACTTAATGTTTTTTCCACAGCAAGTGAAGTTGCAATGTTTAAATAGAATGCTTTTGATGCTGGTATTAAAGGAAAAACGATTGTCGATTGAATCAAATTTTTGCTTGGAGCAGTCTGCCATGAATTGCCTCTTTGTCCTCGCCCAAAATCCTGCCTTTTTGTCAGAATTGTCGTTCCATTAACCACATTTGTCTTCTTTAATAAATTGGCAGCATAATTGTTTGTAGAATCAATAGCACTTAAATGAATCAGATTCAATTGAAATCTTTTGTAATTCATGAAACAAAAGTGCCCAATTTTAAATTTAAATAAAACAAAAAACTTAATTTTGTTCACTAAATAATTACGAATGCTAAAAACACGAGAAGAAAAGGATCACGACTCACAACTACTTATTGATTCAATTGTTGACGGAATACAAGATGTAAAAGGAAAAAACATAGTTGTAATGAATCTCTCTTCTTTGCCTAATGCTGTTGCTGAACGCTTTGTAATTTGCAGTGGGGAATCAAATACTCAAGTAGACGCTATTGCGCAATCTGTTGTCAGAAAAACACGAAAAGATTTAAAAGAGAAACCTTGGCATCAAGAAGGAACAAATAATGCTGAATGGGTTTTATTGGATTATGTGAACATTGTGGTTCATATTTTTTATAAAGAAATCCGAGACTTCTATAATCTTGAAAGTTTATGGGCTGATGCTGAAAGAAATGATATCCCTAACATTGATTAAAAAAAATTATGGCTAAGACAAATAATACTGGAAAAAAGAAAGGTTTTAATGCATACTGGATATATGCCATCATTGCCGTTCTATTAATTGCTTTCAATCTTTTTCAACTTCAACCTAAAACGATCGACGTTCAGGTTGATGATTTTTATGAATTAGCTGAACGTGGTTTTGTAGAAAAACTGATTGTAGTTAAAAACGAAGAGAAAGGTGAAGTTTATCTTGATTTGGATCAAATTGACGCAATAAGAAGATTAGACTCATCAAAATACAAGAATATTAAAGAAAGTCAAGGCATCAGTGGACGTTCTCCTGATTTGACATTTCAAACACCTCCAATTGATGCTTTTCAAGAACGTTTAGGTGATTTTAAAGATGAATTAGTAACAGGTAAAGGACCAAAGTTTAATTTCAATATTAAATATGAAAATAGAACAGACTGGGCTGGTGGAATTTTAAGCTGGTTATTATTTCCTGTTATCCTGATTGTGTTTTGGATTTTTATCATGCGAAGAATGTCAGGTGGCGGTGGCGGTGGCGCTGGTGGAAACATTTTCAGTATTGGAAAATCGAAAGCGACTGTTTTTGAAAAAGGAAAGGGAACCAATACAACATTTAAAGATGTTGCCGGTTTAGAAGGAGCAAAAGAAGAAATTGAAGAAATTGTTGACTTTTTAAAAAACCCAAAAAAATATACAGAATTAGGAGCAAAAATTCCAAAAGGCGCTTTACTCGTAGGCCCTCCTGGAACGGGAAAAACTTTATTAGCAAAAGCAGTAGCTGGAGAAGCAAAAGTTCCATTCTTTTCGCTTTCAGGTTCTGATTTTGTAGAAATGTTCGTTGGTGTAGGAGCTTCTAGAGTTCGTGACTTGTTTAAACAGGCCAAAGAAAAATCTCCATCTATTATTTTCATTGATGAAATAGATGCTATAGGTAGAGCCCGTGGAAAGAATGCAAATATGGGATCCAATGATGAACGAGAAAACACATTGAATCAGCTTTTAACTGAAATGGATGGTTTCGGTACGAATAGCGGAGTAATAATTCTTGCTGCTACCAACCGTGCAGATGTTTTAGATTCGGCTTTAATGCGTGCCGGGCGTTTTGACCGTCAGATTTATGTTGATATGCCAGACATTAACGAAAGAAAAGAAATCTTTAAAGTTCATCTTAAGCCTTTAAAATTATCACAAGATCTTGATATTGAATTTCTTTCTAAACAAACACCAGGTTTTTCCGGAGCTGACATTGCAAATATTTGTAATGAAGCAGCACTAATAGCTGCTCGTAAGAAAAAGAAACATGTTGAAAAACAAGACTTTTTAGATGCTGTTGATAGAATAGTTGGTGGATTGGAAAAGAAAAATAAAATCATTACCGATCACGAAAAGAAAACCATTGCATTTCATGAAGCTGGTCACGCAACAACTTCTTGGTTATTAGAACACGCTTCTCCTTTGGTAAAAGTAACGATTGTTCCAAGGGGAAGATCGTTAGGTGCTGCATGGTATCTCCCTGAAGAAAGGCAAATAACAACCACGGAGCAATTGCTTGACGAAATGTGCTCTGCATTAGGAGGAAGAGCTGCTGAGCAAATTATGTTTGGTAAGATTTCTACAGGTGCTTTAAGCGATCTTGAAAAAGTTACGAAACAAGCTTATGCTATGGTATCTATTTATGGTTTAAGTTCTGAATTAGGAAACATAAGTTATTATGATTCGCAAGGATCAGGATTTACAAAACCATACTCAGAAGATAGAGCGAAAATAATTGATCAAGAAGTCTCTCGAATTATTGAAGAACAATATGAGCGTGCCATAAAAATTCTATCCGAAAATAAGGGAAAATTAATTCTTTTAGCTGAAAAACTCCTTGAAAAAGAAGTTATTTTTAAAGATAACTTAGTTGAAATTTTTGGAAAAAGACAATGGGAAAAAGAGCTTGTTGAAAATGAAAAAATTGATGACGCCGTTGAAATCAAAGAAGAAGTAAAAGACGAGGCTATTGAAAATAATCAGTCAGAAGAAACGGATACAAATAACATAGAAACAAAAGAAGATGGAGAATAAGAAATTAATCTTTTCAACTACATTAGACCATATGGCTCAATTGATCAAAGGCAGTCTTGAAGCTGATGGGATTGAAGTCTTATTACTTAATCAAAAAGATTCTGCTTATACCGTATTTGGTCAAATAGAATTGTATGTAAATCCAGAAGACGAAGAGAAAGCGAAAGCAATTATTGATCGAAACAATGACTAATTTTTGGCAGAGAGCAATAACTGGTGCCGTTTTCGTCACTGTAATTGTATGCGCCATTATATTTAAAAGCTGGATTTTTCACACCGCTTTCGGGCTCATTGGGCTTGTTGGATTACATGAATTTTATAAATTGTTTAAAAATGCTCCAAGCTCTCCTCATTTAACCTTTGGATTAATTTTTGGATTTCTAATTTATTCAAGTGGGATTGTTTGTATTTATTATCCAGAAATGACAAAGTCGTTGATTGGATTTTCATTTATGGCCTTCCCAGTAATTGCCATAGCAGAATTATATCGTAAAAAGAAAAGACCATTTGAAAATATAGCAATCACGTTAATTGGTATAATTTACATGATATTACCGTTTTTATTACTCAACTATATTATCGTCTTTGATTTCGATACCTATACTATAACTGAATTTTGGCCCGTGCTTACAATCTTCATCTTAGTATGGTGCAGTGATACATTTGCTTACCTTGTAGGAAGACAATTTGGCAAGCGTAAACTTTTTGAGCGTATTTCACCTAAAAAGTCCTGGGAAGGTTTTTTTGGAGGAGTTATTTTTAGTGTTTTAGGAGGTGTTGTCATTGCTATATTCACCGAATCAGCAATATACGAATACGTTATTTATGCTTTATTAATCAGCTCGTTAGGAACAATTGGAGATTTGATTGAATCAATGTTAAAACGTAGTTTAGGCGTAAAAGATTCGGGTAATATACTTCCTGGACATGGTGGCATTTTAGATCGGTTTGACGCTGTATTATTTGTAATTCCCTTCATTTACTTTTTAAATAATTATGTCTTTATTTAAGAAGCATAAACACAAATAATTTTACATTTGCTCAATCAATTTATTTGATTCAAAATTAAATTACATCTTTCACATGAAAATTCATAAAGAAGGTTTTAGAATTATATTATTTTCCGTATTGATAGCAATTGGAATTTTTAGTCTTAACCAGTATTTCCTTTCCTACTACCCGATTATATATTGGCTTTTAAATGCCTTTATTCTGGTCATGCTTTATCTTGTGATTCAATTTTTTCGCGTTCCTAAAAGAACCTCTCCTGAAGGGAATGACCTTATCATTTGCCCTGCTGACGGAAAAGTAGTTGTTATAGAAGAAGTAGAAGAAACTGAATATTTTAAAGACAAGAGAATTCAAATATCCATTTTTATGTCTCCTATGAACGTCCATGCGAATTGGAATCCAATTTCTGGTTTAACAAAATATTACAAATATCATCCTGGGAAATTTTTGGTTGCTTGGCATCCAAAATCTTCTACTGATAACGAAAGGTCAACAGTTGTAACACAACATGAAAACGGGACGGAAGTTTTATTCCGGCAAATTGCTGGAGCTGTAGCGAGGAGAATTGTATGTTATGCTAAACCAAACGAAAAAGTAGAAGCTGGAGAAGAATTTGGATTCATCAAATTTGGATCAAGAATTGATTTACTTTTACCTCTTGGAACTGAATTAAATATCAAGATTGGAGATAAAGTACAAGGAAAAACGACCATAATCGGGAAAATTAAATAAGTTCTTATTTGTTATTTTTTAAACTCTAATTTGGATTTTTGTTTTTTTTTAAACACCTTTTTCAAACTTCACTTTTTCATAATTCTTTTAAAGAAAATTCAATCCTTTTCCATCTTTCAATACCAACACTAATCAACTGAAAAACAATTAATTAATATATAATTGAATTGCATTGTTAATTATTTTTAATAAAAAATTAGAATTTACGAAACGATTTAGGCAACTTAGATGATTTAAAATCAGTCTATATACACAGAACTAAATAAATCAACACATGAAATTATTAAAATTAATTGTTCTTGCTTTGAGTCTATCAGTGATGAATACTTATGCGCAAGAGCTAGTTGTAGAAGATTTGCCAGTGGCAACGATAAATGATAACTTTTACGTAACACTACCTGAAATGGATGTTATGGACGATTATTATGTCGACATTTCTGGGTTGACTTTTGCAGATGAAGATGAAGCTATTTATTTACTTACCTCATTTGTAACAGGAAATTTAGTTACAAGTACTATTCATTATAGTGAAGGGTATATGATCGTTCATATTCATAAAGAATATATTTCTGGTACGATAGCACTTTCTGACATGCAGTACTATTTAGATCATCTTTCAAAACCTGAAGGAGCAGAACCTACAGAATAAATTAAGCTAGTTATAAAACAACAATAGAATATGAAATTTATTAAATCTATATTTATTGCATTGTTTGCAATTGTTATGTTTTCGAACGATTCTTTCGGGCAGATGGTTGGAACAAATGCTTATCTTTTTGGAACCGATATTGAAATAGGTATCCATGCAGACGGTTATCCAGGAAGTTCACCAGGATTACCTCCTTTTCCAACACATTATCGTGGGTTTACAAATCGAATCTCGTTTTTATGCAATCCTGATGCATCTGCCATATGGGATGACATAACAGATCCAACAGAAGGGTATTCTGGTGATTTCTATATGCCTGGTTCTCCTGAAAACAGAATTGGAATGGAAGTTGGCGGTACTACCGTTTGGAACAGTTCTGCTACTGGAGCTCCTGGTATTACACCAACTTCTTTAGGGGGGTATGCAATTACAGGGAAATGTAAGTCTGTTGATTGGGCTGGTTCTTATTCTGGGATTGATGTTGATCTTACATATATCATTGATAGTACAGAACGTTATTACAGAATGGCCGTTACTTTAACTAACACAACTGCTGTAACTGAAAATGACGTTTATTTTTACTATGCTGCCGATCCTGATAATAACCAAGATATTGGTTGGGGATTTGGAACAACGAATACAATTGAAGCTCAACCGACACCTTTTTGTCCTAAATCACTTGTAACTGCTACTTCTACTATGGGGTGGGAAAGTTATTTAGGATATGGAGCAATTGACGCGAATACACGCGTTGGTCGTGGAAGTTTCTTCGTAACTGATGCGTCAGACATTTATGATGGAACTGGTGCTATTATTGGTACTGTTGGGTCTACAGCTTTTGCAGATCAAGCGATTTCAATTTGTCACCGTGTTGCAACATTAGCTCCTGGTGCTTCTGAATCATTTGAGTTTGTTGTTGTAATGTCTGAAGATGCTATAGAAGAAGCATTAAAAGCACAATATTTTCTTGATTATGATGGTGCACCTGGTTCTTTAGATATCTGTATTGACCCAACTAATGATACGGTTGAATTTGATTGTGCAGGAACAGTAACATTAAGTATTGATGGACCTGAATTAGGAGCTTATACTTGGACTTGGACTGACGAATCAGGAATGATTGTTGGAACAGGACCTACTATTGATATTACACCTGCTGGAACTGAAACATATACTGTAACTGGTGTTCCAATTGGTGGATGTTTTGTTTCTAACATTGTTAGAGAGATTGTTGCTGTTGGTGTTGGAGTTGCTCCTGAAATCGATATAACCGATATCGGCCCACAATGTTCTGATGTACCATTGTCCGATTTAATAATAACTGATATTGCTGGTATTCCAGGAACAGTGACAGAATTCTACTCCGTCCCTCCTGATAGTTTAGGCGATCCGGACGATATTTATACTGGCCCAATTATGCCTGGTGACGTTGTCTATGTGGTTATTGGAGACCCTGTTGGTGGATGTTTTGATATTGAAGAAATTATCATTGATTTTATTACAATTAATGCTGGTTTAGACAGCACTGGTTTTGCACTATGTAACTCTGGATTGGAAACAGTTGACTTGAACACAATGTTAGTTGATACTATTTTAGGTATGGCTGGATTCTCTTGGGAAGAAACAACAATGCCAGCATCTGGTGGATTCAACCCTTTAACTGGTG
>CAYPZN010000039.1:0-38249 GCA_964415335.1 uncultured Crocinitomix sp. | reverse complement strand
TTATTTGTGGATTAAACAACGTGAAAAAAAGCTTAAAATTAGACAAGAGATTTTGGAAAAGACAGTAGAGGAACGTACGGCAGAAGTTACCAAACAAAAGCAAGAAGTTGAACAAAAACAACAAGAAATTACGGACAGCATTATTTATGCAAAACGTATTCAAGATGCTTTACTTCCAAAAAAGGAAATATTTTCTGAACGATTAAAAGAAGCATTTGTACTATACCTTCCAAAGGATATTGTTGCTGGTGATTTTTATTGGTTTGAATCATTGAATGAATCCAATACAGAACTTGTATTTGCTGTAGCTGACTGTACTGGTCATGGTGTTCCTGGAGCAATGGTTAGCGTTGTTTGTAATAATGCATTAAATAGAGCCGTTCGCGAATTTAAAATTACGGATCCAGGTGAATTGTTAGATAGCACAAAACAAATGGTTATAGAACAATTTGAAACAGAGTCAACTGACAATCAGAGCTCAATAAAAGATGGAATGGACATTGCTTTATGTTATTTAAATCTTGAAACCAAAGAGGTTCAATTTGCCGGAGCTTATAATCCACTATGGATTATTCGGGAAAATGAATTAATCGAGATAAAAGGTGATAAGCAACCCATTGGAAAATTTGATAATGCTTCTCCATTTAAAACCAAAACATTCCAACTTAAAGAGGATGATCGAATCTATATATTCTCAGATGGTTATGCTGATCAATTTGGTGGAAAAAAAGGAAAAAAATTAAAAACGGCTAACTTTAAGAAATTGATTCTTTCTCACCACCAAGATAAAATGCAATCTCAACTGAACACTTTTGAATCGTTGTTCATGAAATGGAAAGGGGAATTTGAACAATTGGATGATGTTTGTTTGATTGGAGTTAGGATTTAGTTTAAATTACCATTTCATTATTTTCTAGCCACTTCTATGGTTAATAATTGCATTGATTTATAAACTTTTACGACTAACTTTTAGATTTTTTATCTCTCAGCTTACGGTCTTCTATCATTACTTTCGAAATCGCTCGTACTCCTTCTGTTATAGATTTTAATTGTACGATATAATCTGGATCAACTTCTTGTTGTTTTAGATCTGCTAAGGTTTGATTAATCGCACTCATTTTATCGATTACTTGAATCATTTCTCCACCCGAATCACCATATCCTTTAAGGCGTTGTTGTTCTTGAAATTCTGATTTAATTTCGTTCCAACGGTTTAATTCATCTTCGGAAATGAGCTGTACCAATTCTTTCATTTTTAAGAGGTTTGCCTCTGCCCCAGTTGTCAATGTTTGAGATTCGTTTTGATAATGTGATAAGATGAGCGTTTCTAACTCGCTTGAATTCATAAATGGATTCAATTTTTCAACTAACTTATTCATATCTCTATACGAACCTTGTAATTTGAACGCAGGTTCTGTACGATAGATATCTTCTTTTCCTGCAGAATCAATATAAGCTAAATTGACTTTCAGTAAAACATCACGCACTTTTGTACTCATTTCAAGTATTGTTGTAATATCTTGTAGCTCCTCCGCAGAGTATGATTCCTTCAACTCTACTTGCTCTAATGGTGTTCCTTCTGCAACTCGAATTAGGTTGTAGATATCATCTTTTCCTTTATCGGATAACTTAGCAAGAATAGCATTTGAGGTTAAACTGTTTTCTAAATAAGATAATTTAAACTCTTCAGCACTGTCACCCAGAATATCTCCAAGGTTATAGATATCAGCACGGTTAGAAAGCATATCGGGAACTCTAAATTTATCGCCACTTTCTGTATATGGATTTCCTGCCATCACCACAACGATTTTCTTTCCTCTAAAGTCGTATGTTTTGGTATTTCCTTTGTAAACACCTTCTATTTTACGTTGACCATCACTTAAAGAAATAAATTTTTGCAAAAATTCAGGATTACAGTGTTGAATGTCGTCTAAATACAACATTACATTATCCCCCATTTCGAGCGCTAAATTAAGTTTTTCAACTTCTTCTCTTGAGGCTGCATTGTCTGCATCAGCAGGATCTAAAGAAACGATATTGTGCCCCAAAGCTGGCCCGTTAATTTTCATAAAAACAAGTCCTAATCGACTAGCAATGTACTCCATTAGAGTTGTCTTACCGTAACCAGGTGGAGAAATTAGTAAAAGCATCCCCATCAAATCTGTTCTTTTTGTTGAACCAGAAGCTCCAATTTGCTTTGCTAGGTTATCTCCTATCAACGATAAATAAACTTTATCAATCAATTTATTTCTTACAAAAGAGGAAAGCACGCGTGGCATATACTCATTGAGTCGAATTTCTTGTTTAAACTCTGCAGTTAATCTCTTTTTTATTGCATTATACGCCTTAAACCTAACAACTTCATTTTTATTAAAGTTGATCAACTTGGTAATAAAGGTGTTGTAGTTTAGCTCATAATTTGCTTCTACAATTAATTGATGTTCTCCCCTTAGCTCGTTAACTTCAGCATTTACGCTAGTGTTGATTGTATAAAATTTATCCGTATTGTTTAACAAGAAATAAAAAGCGCTTTCGGCCACAATATTCTCATTAACATTATAATCAGTTTGTTTCACAAAAGATTTTAACCAATTGTTAATTTGATTGAAGCGATCATCCCAATTAGCGTTTTCTTGAAAAACTGCAGTTTTAAAAGTTTTAGTTTTTCGTTGTGTTTTAAGAAAAGTATTAAAGTTTTTTGCCAATTCATTTGCTTCTTGTGAAAGAACGTACTTTTCGTTTCCACTAATTTCTTCTAAAATATATTCAACAGATCTTCTTGAATTTGAAGTTAACTCAAATTGATTTTCGACTTGTTTATATAAATTTTCAAATTGTTCCTGTAAGAATTGATTTTCGGTTTTATCCTCAAATACTGTTTTCAGAATTCCATAAGATTTCAATTGATTGAATAATCTTTCTTTTTCGGATTGATTGCAACAAAACTCCCAAAACAACAGAGCATTTACCCGCTCTATTGATGAGTATTTGAGTAAACCTATTGTTTGTTCTTTATGAATTAATTGATTTAAAATCAGCAAAGCATCATGATCATGAATTCCTTTTACGTACCCTTCATTAAATCGCTTTGAAATTATTTTCTGAACGTGTTCACTTTTTTCATTTTCCGTGAATTGAATCCAATTTGACAATCCCATTTCAGGTGATAGTATGTGTTGGTATAATCCATAAGCCAAAAATTCACTCCTGTAAACAGCTTGATTTTCAGAAATTAAACTTTGATTCCAAACATTTTTTGTTTCATTTAATTCATCACTTTTAATTTTCTCATAAAAGTTTGTTCCAGTTAAGTGAAAATAGAGTTCGTCATTTCTTAAAACCGTTGTTACATCTAATTTTTGGGTATTCACTAAAAATTGATGATTTCCAAATTGAATTGTATTTCCACCATTTACAAAGAGTTCATTTTTATCTTTTAATTGGCGAATTGCATCTTCTTTTACGGTCTTTAATTTACTTTGAATATCATCTGCCTTAATTGAATCATTTAAATCAATTAATCCTTTAATGATATCACGCACTTTATCAACCATTAAATCAGAAGCGAAATAACCGTTAATATCAATTACGTTATCGAATGATGAAGCACGGTTTTTAATTCCGTTTAAGATTCGCTCGGCAGAATTTGATAATGTTTGTGCTTTTTTATTGCTGGCTTCGACTAAGGCCATTTTTTTGCTTTCAAAAGCATTATAAATTTCTTCTCTTTTTTCCTCTATTTGAACAACGTAGGTTTCAAAGTCAGCAAATTTTCCTTCCAGTTCCTCAAGCTGAACAATTAATTTATTTAAGTATTCACTTGCTTTTTCAGGAGTATCTACAATGTCGATATAATTGATAAACCCTTGATTGATCAATCGTATTTGAGCATTAAACTCAGCTTTTCCTTCAATCAATAAAAGCGCTTTCCGCTTTTTTCTTAATCCTGCATTTATTTGGTTAAATTCTGAAAACAATGCAGTAATACTATCAATTATCTGTGTTGTCTTAGTTGCGTCTAAAATCTTTAAATTCGAAACAATCTCGATTAATAACTCTAACTCTTTCGACAAAGCCTCAATTTCCTTTTCAAGGTCATTTGCAACAACAACACGATCCAATAAATCAAGCTCTTTTGCAATACTCGCAACTTTCTCTCTATATGGATTTAATGCTTCTGGTTTAAGTAAAAAAGTGACACAACTTTCCGAAGCATGATTAAACGCTTCTGTTATTTGCTCATTCAGAAATTTAATTTTGTTTAAATCAACAAATCGAATACTCTCCAGGCTTACAATTTCACCTTTAGAATGGCGTAATTCTGCTAGTAAATGAACACTATCGTTAACTTGAGCCACACGCATGTTCTTGGCTTTTCGCAATAAGTCCTTGGCTCTTTTCTCCACTTCCTCCGTTTGTTCTTGCGCCGTCTTTTTTAGCCGAATGATCTTATCAAATTCATCAATTGCATTAGATGCTGTTTTCTTTATCTCTTCTAACGGCTCATTTAAGTTGCATGCTTCTTGGTGTGATGTCCAATGATACGAATCAACTATATCTGTCGCTTTCTTGACAATATCAATGTATAGATTTGCAAACGAATCTTCTTTGTAAATGAGTGTAACGAGTTCTTGCGTTTCGGATAGCGCTAAAACAATTTCTTTATTTCCTACTTTAAATAGATAACTACTTTCATCTCCACTTGTCTCAAAAATATTTTGACCGTAGGCTGTTTGCCATATTTGGATGCTGTGGTGTTTTTGAGGTTCTTCTTCTTCTTTAAATAAGGCTAATTGACCATCTTCAAATAAAGTAAAACCATTACAAATGATTGGAGTATCAACTTTTTGAGTGATTATATTGTAGGATAATAAGAAATATGTTCCTGAATCCCGATTATAAAAGACATACAAATAATCTTCTCCATTTGCTGCCTGAACACGTTTTTCAAAAAGCATTCCTTCCAATTGGTTATCGAATAACTTAAATTCGCCCGTATTAATATAATACCCTTTTGGAAAAATAATCCCTTGGTCGTTTGGCAATAAAATACACGAGTCTTTTATCGCATCTACTCTGTAAGCTTCCTGAATTTTATGATTATAAATTAAATACCGGTAAGTATCCTCTTGGTAAGGTCGAATCTTAAGTACAACAATATTTCCAACTCGCGCATAATAAATATCTGCATCATCTAACGTTTGATCTTTATTGACTACTTCTTCTGCATAAATTCCTTTTCCGGTATCCGTATTATTTTCAACTTTCAGTGTTAAATCCCCTTCAATCGTTTCTACAAAAACAATGTCTTCGATTGTAATGTGCGGATGTTTCCCATCAATATGATGCTCTCTCCCCACTTTTGTCCACGAAAATTGATGTTGACTAGGAAATTTGTATTCATGTTCTGAACGATTTCCTTCATAAATTAACGCTCCATCTTTATTTAACCACTTAAATGTTTTAACATCCGTTATACTTTTTCCAATACGAAATACCATATGGAGATATGGACCAATTTGCATAAACTTAACAAAGGTTGTTAAGCGATAGTATTTGTAAAGGTTTGCAAAATCACTAAGAAATGTTTGATCTTGAAATAATGCTAGATCTCCTTCAGTAAAAGTGTTTGTGTTTGGGTCAAACAAATAGACACCAAAAACATCTTGAATGAATGTTTCTGATTTTAAACCAATATGAACATTATATCCAAAAAGAAAGAAATTTTTACCAATAGAAATGATATCTCGTGGTTGACAATTATTTAATGTTGTAATCCGCTCAGTTGAAATCAACTTCGTCTCTATTGAGCCAAAAATTTCTTTTCGAGCATCATTTAACTCCATCATTTTATTGCGTAAGACTTCACCATTTTTAGTAAGCCTTTTCCGAATAATATCGTAAGCCCCTCCTTCGAGTTGCGTTTCTTCTTGTTTTGGTATTTTATTTTCTTCTTCTGACATTTGACTCTACTGGTTTGCTCACTTCATTAATTGTCTCTATCTTCAAATGTTTCATTTTTCTTTGCTTCAATTCGTTGAACAATAAAGATGATCAGTAATATAATTGCTGTTACCCCTAAAAGTCCATAAATTGAAAAAATGATAATTGGTACTGTCTCCATTAACCTAATTTTACAGCAGTTCCGTAGGCTAAAATTTCAGATGCACCTTGCATAATCATTGAGGTCGTAAATCGAACATTTACGATCGCATCTGCTCCCATTTGCTCTGCATCCTGTTTCATTCGTTGCATTGCTTCTTCTCTAGATTGTGCTTGCAAGCGGGTATATTCATTGATTTCTCCGCCTACAATATTCTTTAATCCAGCAAAAAAATCACGTCCAATATTTCGCGCTCGAACTGTGCTTCCTCTTGCTACTCCTAAGATTTTTGTTATTTCTTTATTTGGAACTTTTTCAGTTGTTGAAACTATCATAATCATTTTTTTTCTAAAGTATATGTTTCAATATTTAATTCTCCATAATAGAGTTCAAACACTATTTTATCTTTCTTGAATTCAATTATATTAAACTCTTGGCTTCCAGCCATATTTTTTGGTTTAAGTGATAATGTTTCTAAATCCTCTGTCAATGACCAATTGCCTTCAAATTCGGTAGCCTCGTCTTCATTTATTACTCTATAAGATCCATCTTCTTTAAACGTATAGGTCGTAATAAGCGCCATTTCACGTGCTTTTTGAATAATTGAAGGTGATATATCAGCAATCATCTCAAAATCAACAATTTTCCAAGCCCCTACTATGGTATCTTTTGTGATATTACTACAAGACACAACAGCCATTATCAAACACAAGATTGAAATCCGGATTGATTTACTTATCATAAAATTAAATTTATTAAAAGGATTCTAAACCGTTAATTATAAATCACTCAATCCAATTGTATCAGCATTATTTCCAGCTATTCCTATTTGTTCTGCTAGTTTTAACAACTGTCCTAAAACACCTCTTCTTTTCCCATCATTTGTGCTAGTCATCATTTTTGCAATTAAAGCACTAATGGTCAAATTTTTCACATCCTCACTTTTAATGTTACTTTCTGAAAGAAGCGTTTTAAACTTATCGATAAACGTTTCTCCTTCAACATGCAATAACTGGTCTTTAACCTCTGAAAGTAAGTCAGAGTTATCTACAAGACGATCGATTCTTTTTCCTTTTGTAATTGATGCAGTAATTTTATCAAAGAATTCTTGTTCTCCTCCAACAATATCAATCTTAGCTGATTTCAATGCTTCTGCCAAAACAAGTGCTTGAGAATCTGCTATATCTTTTTGAATATTGATTTGAGCCAATTCGATCTGCATGTCTTTGTCCAACGTCAATTTAAATTCTTCATGATCTTTTCCGACACCATCCAATTGTTTCATAGCATCTGCTTTCTGATGAATTCCTTCAGCCTCTACTTTAAATTTCTCTGCTGATACTTTTGCTTCAGCAAGTCCTTTAGCCTCTTCAGATACTGCTTTTGCCGCAATTACTTCTGCTTCAGCAATTCCTTGACCTTTTTCAATGTCTGCTTTCGCTTCTCCCAATTTCAATTCAGCAGCAGCACTAGCATGTCCTTTCATTTCTATTCCTTTCGCCTCTGCCTCTGCCTTTAATTCCATTACTTGTGCGGCAGCTTCTCCTTCTTTCTCATGTGCAGCAGCTTTAGCCTCCATTACTTGTGCTTCAGCAATTCCAGTAGCAGCATGTTCGGCAGCATGCGCATCCGCTAATACCTTAATCGCCTCAGCTTTTTGAGCTGCACTTTGTTGCTCTGCTTCAGCATCAATAAGCACTTGCTTCGCTTTAAATTCGGCTGCTTGCTTATCTGCCTCTGCTGATTTAATTTTTTGAACTAACTGTTCTTCAGCTAATTTTTCAGCATTTGTAATAGCTACTTTTTTCTGACGATCAGCCTCTGCAAATGCTCGTGTATCACTTATTCTTTCTTCCTCATCAACAACCGTTTTTTCAATTGCTACACGCTCGCGGATAACCTCTTGAATGTTTTTCTTTTCTACTTCAATCGATTTCTCTTTTTCAATTTGTGCAAGTGTAACAACGCGTTCTTTCTCTGTTCGCTCCAGCTCTCTTTCTTTCTCTACACGTTCTGTTTCAATTGCTTCTGTTTTTTCTTTATTTTTTGCAGCAACAATAATTTGACGTTGTTTATTTTCTTCTAACACCATTATTTCCTCTTCTCTAGCGATTCGAGCTTGTTCTGCTTTTTTCGTCTCTTCTTCGTTTACTTTTGCTATTTCAGCTGCTTCTCGTGCCTTAATATTAGCTACTTCTCTCTTTTGTTTTTCTTCTTTTTCAGCCAATTGCTTTTCCATTTCAAGGATTGCTTCTCGTGCATCAACATCTTGTTGTGTTAATGTTTTTTCTTCTTCACGCTTAATTAAGTTAGCTTTTACTTTTTGTGCTGCAGTTAATTCTGTAATTTTCTTGATTCCTTCTGAGTCCAAAATATTATGTTCATCTAACAAATTCATTGGTGTTTGCTCAAGGTAATCTATTGCTGCATCATCCAACAAATAGCCATTTAAATCACGGCCAATCATTCGTTTAATTTCATCTCTAAAATCTTCTCTTTTATTGTAGAGGTCTACAAAGTCAAATTGTTTTCCGACCGTTTTTAATGCTTCTGAAAATTTTGCATCAAAAAGCTGCACCATTGCTTCTTTAGATGAAGCTCTTTTACATCCAACAGCTTCTGCCACTGCTTTAACATCTGCCTCTTGTTTGTTCACTTTAACGAAAAAAGTCACTTTAATATCGGCACGCATGTTGTCTTTACAAATCAAACCATCTTTACCAATTCTGGCTATTTCGATTGTTTTTAAAGAGATATCCATGATCTCTAATTTGTGAATTACTGGAACAACAAACATTCCGTTAAAACCA
The DNA here is from genome assembly GCA_964415335.1 of uncultured Crocinitomix sp. Taxonomy (GTDB): domain Bacteria; phylum Bacteroidota; class Bacteroidia; order Flavobacteriales_D; family Crocinitomicaceae; genus Crocinitomix. The sequence continues at coordinate 29,336 of CAYPZN010000039.1, read as the reverse complement.
ACTTTTGTACCTCCAAGACCTGTTTTTACTAAAGCTTGTCCTTGTTGAGCTTTTCGATAAAACCTTGAAATAAGAATTATTATTCCGAATAAAATAATCAAAGGAACCCCGATTAGAATAAATCCTTGACTACTAAAAAATTCGCTTGCGTTCATAGTTTTTGTTATTTTATTAATTATATGGTTCTACAATATAAATGTGATCGTCATGATCTGATTTAGATATTACAAGGACTTTTTGTCCTCGTTCTAATGTTAAATCCAAAGAAGAAGGGATAATGAAAATCTTGATATGTGATCCATCATGAATGATTTCAGCTTCTCCTGGTGTTTTATTTTTATTAGGGTATTGTATTTCTCCAATTTGTCCTACTACACTCTTTAACTCTCCTGTTTTTTCTAATGCATCAAACATCTTAACTAGCGGATATGTTAATGGTTTAGCAATAATTAAACTACCCACTAAACTACCCATGAAAATCACTGACCCAATTAAAAAAGAATCAATTCCTAAAAGGAAATTTAATGTTGTTGTACCAAACCAAGCTATCAATCCAATAATTGATAACCACACCATAAAAGGTATTCTCCCTAAGTTAAAAAAGTAAAGTACTTTATTTAACCAAGCGACACCACTTTCAGCTCCTCCTGAAGCGTCAATATCTGTATCAATATCTCCGTCTAAATCAATATCGAAATCAATAAAATCCATATCGATTGCTCCAAGCATGACAATCAACCAATAAAGAACACAAAAACTTAAAATAAAAGTTGCGATAATATTGGGTGAACTAAATACGAAATGTAAGAATTGAATCATGGTTTAAAATTGGGTAAAAAAAAGGCCGTCTCAGTTCAATTTTGCGATTCGAAAATCGGTTGAGACAGCCTTTAATAAGGTTACTCTTGGGTTATTATTATGTCTTAAATGGTCACTTACGCGTCTCCGCCCATTCCCATTTTTGCTTTTAAAGCTGCTAAGCTATCAGAAGCTTTTAACTCTGCTGAGCCAGCATCTAATGCGCTATCAATTTCTTGATCAATTGAAGTATTTTCGCCAGCAATATCCGCATAAGATTCTGCTAAAGCTTCTTCTTGATCTACTTTCTCTTTCATACGCTCTAGCATAGAAACAGTACTTGTTGAATCAATATCTGCTAATTGCTTATTGATATTTTTTGTTGCTTTAGAAACTTTTGCTCTTGCTCGAAGTGTTTTTAATTCTACTTCGTATTTTTTAACATTTGATTTTAATGTTTTAATATTAGCATCTAATTTTGAAACATTTGCTTCAAATTTTTCTTGATTTGTTCGGTTCGTCGTTGCAGTTGCCATCAAAGATTCTTTTTGCACTAGGCATTCACTTGCTAAACGATCAGCTTCTTCCATTGTGATTTCTCCCTTTTCAGCTCTTTTCAACAATAAAATTGCTTTCTTTTCATAGTCTTTCGCTTTTTCTGTATCTGCATTTGCATCATTTCTTGCACGAATTGCTAATGCTTTCACTTCTGCCAAAGCTTCTAGGGCTTTTCCTAAATCTTTTTTCAAATCACGAATTCCTTGTTCCGTCATTTTAATTGGATCTTCCAATTTATCTACTAATGAATTTGCCTCAGCAGATCCAATTCTGAATAATCTTTTAAAAATGTTCATCTTACTATTTTTTAATGTTTTTTGTCTCTTGTTCTAATTAGTTTTTTGAGAATTTGATAATCTCATCTGTATATTCACTTAATAATAAACTTAAAGAAGTCAACGATCCTTCTAACTCATTTAAATCAAGGCTTTCTACTTGGAGGGTATCTCTAAAGATAACTTTTCTTCCATCATCATCTAAAACAAACGCTCCGTGAACAATATCTCTATTCTTAATCAATAACTCCTTTGATACTTCTCCAACGTTTGCAGTTAATTCAAATAAATACTGCTCGATAATTAATATTGGATCTGCAATTCCAAGTAATAAATTTTGAATTCCGTCTTCTAATGATTCTATTACAAAAACTTCATTCTCTCTATCTTCTTTTACGATCGAGTAATCTAACTCCATCAAATATTCTTTTACTTTATCAAAGTGGCTCATAATTACTTTATTATTTTCTTTTTAAGTTCAACCAAATATATACAATTTCTTTAATTTTAATTTATTGAAAATGCAAAATAATTACGGCGGGAAATAATTTATTAAATCGTCATATTTTTTTGTTAATTTCATCCTATTGTAACTTTATGTTTTAGCTAATATACTATTTATTTTAGTTTTTTGCTAAAAAAATCGGTTATTTTTTATGGAAAAATCAATTTTATCTAAAAATATTAAGAAACTTAGGCTTTTTAAAAGCCTAAATCAAACTGAATTTGCTGCCTTATTCGATTTAAAACGATCAAGCATTGGCGCATATGAGGAAGGGAGAGCAGAACCTAAGCTTGAAGCACTCATCAAAATATCAGATTATTTTAAGTTGACAATAGATGAAATTGTAAAAGCTGAATTAAAAGTAAATCAAATTGCAAAATTTGAATTTCCTGAAATTGACGACAATAAGTTAGATACATTGCATCAAAAATTGGATACGATTTCAAGACATGTAGCATTATTAGATAAGAAAATAAACAAAGTGATAAAATAGTTTAATGAATTTAAAAGATGATGTAATTACTTTAATTGACGCCTCAATTGAAGATAATTTTTTAACGAAGGCCGAGAAGAAAAAAATAAAATCACTCCTATTGGATTTAGCTCCTGATAAAAGGGTAAGTGATTTATTGAGAAGTGAATTATTCAAAATAGCGAAAAATCACATTAATGCTGATAACTACATGGAAGTTCTGCATTGGACAGAAAATGTAAATAAGTTAATTTTATCAGTAAATAAAGTTGAAGTGCAACAAGAAAATATTTATTTCTCTCCTGGTGAAGAATGCTTAGGCGCTATTTTGAATCACATTAATAGTTCTAATCATATCATTAAAATTTGCCTTTTTACGATTAGTGACAATCGTATTTCTGATGCATTAATTTCCAAACATAAAAGAGGCGTTCAAATCAAAATCATTTCGGACAATGATAAAATTTTTGATAAAGGCTCTGATATAGAAGAATTAAGTCGTGCAGGAATTCCTGTTCGGCTGGATGTTACAGATAAGCATATGCATCATAAGTTTGCATTATTTGATAATGAAAAAATACTTACAGGAAGCTATAATTGGACAAGAAGTGCAGAACGATATAACCATGAAAATGTATTAATCACTGATTCTAAACGCGTATTTCGATCTTTTGAAAAAGAATTTGACGCATTGTGGAAAGAGTTTCCCGATTTTAACTAAAACTTAATCGTGGGAAAAATTCTAAAATACGGTTCAAACCTTGCTTTAATAGCAATTGTTGTTATCCTTATCATTCCAAGCTGGAGAATTTCATTTCAAGGTTGGTTTCAAAGTGTTTTTATGGGACACTTAGTTTTAGAATACGCAATGGAAGAGCCACTCCCCAATAACGTTAAAAACTGGAAGATTGTTGACCTTTCGGGCAAAACCATTTCATTTGAATCATTTCAAGGGAAACCAACTATTTTATCTTTTTGGGCAACCTGGTGTCCACCGTGCCGTTCAGAGTTGAGTGAATTGAATCAGCTAAAAGAAAAATGGGAGAATAAAATTAATATTGTTTCTGTTTCTGAAGAATCTAACGACATAATCTTAAAATCTGGTTTACAAGAGGATTATAATTTTTTATATTCCACCAATCGTTTTCCATCTTTTTTTGATGTTAGTTTATATCCAACGCTTTGTATTCTGAGTAGTGAATTAAACTTAGTTTATAGCCATGGTGGCGCAGGAAAGTTAAATTCTGAAAAAAATGACCTTTTCCTAAAAAGTTTAATCGAAAATAAATAAGTTTGTCCTCAATCCTTAAAGGTGGTTGTGGAGAATGAACATGAAGTATACAATAGTTGACATAGAAACAACCGGAGACAAACCTAAAAATTTCAAAATTATAGAAATTGCTGTCATACTACATGATGGTCAAAAAGAACTTGATACTTTCCACACTTTTGTTGACCCTGAAGAACGAATCTCTCCTTTTATATCCAGGCTTACTGGAATTCAAGATAAAGATGTTAAAGGTGCACCAAAGTTTTTTGAAATTGCTAAAAATCTTATTGAATTTACGAAGGGGGCAATATTTGTAGCACATAATGTTAGCTTCGATTATGGCGTAATTCGAAGAGAATACCGGCGTCTTGGATACGACTTTAGAATGGACCATCTTTGTACAATTCAATCCGCAAGAATTTTAATTCCTGGATTAGAGTCATATGGCTTAAAGAATATAACAAAGGATCTTGGAATTGCTTTAAATAATCATCATAGAGCTATTGATGACACTCGTGCAACGGCAATTTTGTTCAGTATGTTATTTGAAAAAGCTAAAGGAAAATTAAATAAATTCATTAAAAAGGAAATAGATCCAAAAGTTTTACATCCTAATTTGGATTTAGCTGCGTTAGACGAAATTCCTAACAAAATCGGGGTATATCGATTTTTCGACACTGAAAAGAATTTGATGTACATTGGGAAAAGTATTCATATAAAAAAGAGAGTTGAACAGCATTTTAAGAACAATAAAACGGCAAAAGCATTAGAAATGCGAGAAAAAATTGCATTTATTGATCATTCATTAACCGGAAGTGAATTAATTGCGTTATTAAAAGAATCAGAAGAAATAAAAACTCACCAGCCTAAATATAATCGAGCGCAAAGAACAACTCAGTTTAATTACGGTTTATTCTCACATACAGATCAGGCTGGTTATATTAACTTATTGGTCAAAAAAAATACGCTTACTGAAAAGCCCTTAGTTACTTTCACTTCGCTTCAGGCTGGTAAAAAGTCGCTAGAAATTTGGATGCAACAATTCAATTTATGTCAAAAATTATGCAATTTCCATTCTGGACAACATGCTTGCTTTAACTATAATATACAAAAATGTGCTGGTGCTTGTAAAGGGTTAGAAACAACTGATGATTATAACAAGAGAGCTAATGAGCTTATCAGTGATATGCAGTTTAATGGGGAGAGTTTTTTAATTTTAGATAAAGGAAGACAATCTAATGAATATAGTTTTGTCGCAATTAATGAAGGGGAATATACTGGGTATGGTTATATTTACAGATACCTTTTGAAAAAAAATGTCAATAATTTTAAAAAATTCTTAACTCCTCAAAAAAACAATAGAGATTTTCATTCCATTATTAAAATGCAATTAGATAAGAATGAAAAACTCGAAATACATCCATTATAATGACGAATCGAAAATTACGTCCTTGGCAACGAAAACTTCATGAAATTATATTTGAAGCGGATACGTTTACAGGTAAATTATTCGATATCATTTTGTTAATTGCAATTGTACTTAGTGTTTTAGTTGTAATGCTTGAGAGTGTTCAGGAACTCAATGATAAATATTCTTTTTGGTTTACAGTTATTGAATGGGGATTGACTATTTTATTTTCAATAGAATATATTGTACGGATTATAAGTATAAAGAAGCCTTTTTCATATATTTTCTCTTTCTACGGGGTCGTTGATTTACTCTCTATTATACCAACATACCTTGGCTTATTTGTTACTGCTAATGCTAGTTCTTTAACCGTAATACGATCGCTACGTTTATTGCGAGTTTTTCGTATTTTAAAATTAGGAAAGTACTTAAAAGAAGCTAGAACTTTATCCAAAGCTTTAATCGCTTCTAAGAACAAAATAGTCGTTTTTTTGGGAGCTGTATTAACGACAGTAATTATTTTAGGTACAGTAATGTACCTTGTAGAAACTCCTGAAGATGGTTTTACCAGTATTCCTAGAAGTATTTATTGGGCTATTGTAACATTAACAACGGTTGGCTATGGAGATATTTACCCTGTAACTGCGCTTGGTCAATTTATAGCTTCTATTGTTATGATTTTAGGTTATGCAATTATCGCCGTTCCAACTGGTATTGTTACAAATGAATTAATGAAAGCGGATGATGATAATGAAAACATCTCTAATATTGCATGTGAAAATTGCTCATTAGAAGGACACGACAAAGATGCCAAGTTTTGTAAATTTTGTGGTGAATCATTGCTGTAAACTTTACTATTGCATCACAATTAATTTCTGACTCTTAACTTTCTCTTTTTGTTCTGATCTCAACGTTACTTGGTAAACTCCAGGGCTCAAATTAGGAGAAAATTGATACACTTGCTCATCTTTGTTTATATTTTCTATTTCATCCGAATAAACGATTCTTCCTCTCGAATCTGTTATAAATAAATCAATTGCGGGAGATAAAATAGTTTCAAATGAAATGGTAATCGATTCTCCCCGTTTGACTGGGTTTGGAAACAATTTAAAATTTTGACCTAATTTATTGCAATCTACTACTGAAACTCTACCTGTTAATTGTTCTACACCATCTAAGTCAACTTCTTTTAAAGTATAATAACTTATCCCTTCAAAAGGATAGGAATCTACGAATCGATACGATTTTATTGACGAGCTAATTCCAGCGCTTTCTATGGCTCCGATTGGTTCATAATTAACACCATCACTCGAGCGAAGAATAATGAAATGAGAACTATTTGTTTCAGAAGCTGTTTGCCACCTTAACTTATTTTCACTTCCACTACATTCCGCATAAAACTCAAGTAGATTAACCGAAAGCAAAACTGGTGAATTACAAAAAACCTGTTCGTTGTTTAATCCTCCTGTTGCCGCAGTAAAGCCAAAATATGGTGTTTCTGTACCGAAAATTGCCAAAGGGTCAAAAGTATGAGAAACGGTAGCGTAAACAATTGCACCAGCCATATCCAGTAAGGTTCCTGTTATTGTAGTTGTTCCTGCACCCCATTCAACACGAAAAATATGGTCCAATCCATTTTCTACATTGTAATCTACACCTCCATCTAATAATGGTTTCGCTGTTGGGATGATCCTTGCTCCAAATCCACAAGCACCAAACGGATTAACATTTCCATTTTCCCAAATATCTAAATGATCAGGTTCTGGACCTCCGACACAAATAACTCCTGCCCCATCCATATCTACTCCATCATCTCTATCTTCTGTATTTAGAAAGGTATCTATTTCAAATATAATTGAGTTTGTAATTCCAGAAGCTCCAAATCCACTTCCTCCAGTTGCACAAGCACAACGCCCGGCTGGATCGTTTTGAATCACGAAAGCTATTCCATCTGCTCCAGCATCACTGGCTCCTAGATTAACTGTAAAGTCAAACGAAAAATCAGCGGCAAAATTAAGTGTTGAAGATGCATCCCAAGTACAACCACTCTGGTCGTTAACCGCTGAAGTTAAACGGATACAATCAGCACCGGCATCCGTCGCATCACCTGCGAGTGAATAATCGCCAACGACAATTTCTGTATTGTTTAGTCGATAGGCTAAAACGGCATCTTTATTTGTATTATTACACCCATTTCTTGTAATTAAAACGCGAAAGGTTCCCGCATTTGGAGGAACCCATCCTAAAATTTCGGAGCGCGTTCCGCAAGCATCATTATTAAACCCTCCAGCGAAAACATCCGCATCATTAACAATTGTCAACGTTGTATTAAATGTAGCAGAACCTCCATCTGAACAAAATGTAAAATCATAGGTCAAACAACCAAATTCAGCAGGAACTTCAAATGTATAATATCCTGCTCTTGTTGTTGCTTGTGTTTGAAAAACTGTTATGGGAGCTGCTAAAGCCCCTTCAAACGGAAACGTTAAACTTGAACATTGTCCAAATAAATAACTGTTTGGAACAAGAAAAAGACAAACGAATGAGATTAATAATGTAGGGGAAAATTGTATTTCATAACGCATAACAATGTAAATATAGTTTTTTACTTACAAACTAAAACGATTTAGAAAACAATCTTGTTCATTTGTTAAAAAAATATTAAATCGATTTAAATTAGAAAAAAAATAGTGTTGAATTTTTGTTTGTGTAAATAGAAAATGAAACTTTAATGTTAAGGCCGTTAATAAGTGCTCATTAATCGTTGATATCTTATTAAAAAGTAATGTTTTTTTTTAACCGATACCAATCAAATTAGTGTAATTTTGTTTATTACAAATACGTAAATGGCTAAAAATATTCATATGAATAATTATGGAAAACGAGCAGAAGATGCTTCATTAGAATCTATTGGATTAAAAAACCTTGGGAATTGTTTTTGGAATCTTACTCCTTCGGAGTTGATTGAAGATACTGTTATTAACGGACAAGGAATTTTAACAGATAGTGGTGCAATTGCAATTGAAACAGGGGAATTCACTGGAAGATCTCCTCAAGATCGATTCATTGTATCTGATTCAAAAACTGAAGAAGCTGTGTGGTGGGGAGACATTAACAAAAGATTTGATGCTGATAAATTTAAGGCACTATATAATAGGATGAAAGCTTACCTTAATGGTAGAGATGTTTACGTTCGGGATGCTTATGCATGTGCAGATGAAGATTATCGTTTAAACATTCGTGTTGTAACTGAAATGCCTTGGTCCAACATGTTTGCTTACAATATGTTCCTTCGTCCTACGGATGAAGAAATTGCAAACTTCAATCCTGAATGGCATATTGTATGTGCACCTCAATTTATGGCAGATGCCGTAATTGACGGAACTAGACAACATAATTTTGCGATCATTAACTTTACTGATAAAATGATCATTATCGGTGGAACGGGTTATACGGGTGAAATCAAAAAAGGAATTTTTTCTGTTCTAAACTTTGTATTACCTCACGAAAAAAATGTTTTATCAATGCACTGTTCATCAAATGTTGGTGAATCAGGTGATACAGCAGTATTTTTTGGTCTTTCTGGCACTGGAAAAACAACATTATCTTCAGATGAAAATAGAAGATTAATTGGTGATGACGAGCACGGTTGGTCTGAAAATGGGATTTTCAATTTTGAAGGAGGTTGCTACGCAAAAACTATTGATCTTTCTGCTGAAAAAGAACCTCAAATTTACAAAGCAATTAAATATGGTGCAATCCTAGAAAATATTGGTTTTGAAGCAAGAAGTTCAACACCTGATTATTCAAATTGCGAAATCACTCAAAATACACGTGTTTCATATCCAATACATCATATTGATAATATTATGGTTCCTTCTAAAGGAGGTATTCCAAAAAATATTTTCTTTTTGACCGCTGATGCTTTTGGAGTTTTACCTCCAATTTCAAAATTAACTCCTGGACAAGCAATGTATCATTTTATTTCTGGTTATACTGCTAAAGTTGCAGGAACAGAAGCGGGTGTGACAGAACCTCAAACAGTTTTCTCTGCTTGTTTTGGGGCACCTTTTTTACCTCTTCACCCTACAAAATACGCTGAAATGCTAGGTTCAAAAATGGAATCTAATGACGTCAATGTTTGGTTAGTTAATACCGGATGGTCTGGTGGAGAGTATGGTGTTGGCGAAAGAATCAGTTTAAAATATACACGTGCTATGATTACTTCTGCGTTAGAAGGAAAATTGGATAATGTTGATTATACAACGCACGAAATATTTGGATTGGCAATGCCAAACGAATGTGAAAACGTTCCAACGGAAATTTTAAACCCAAAAAATACTTGGGAAGATAAAACAGCCTATGATAATAAAGCAAATCATTTAGCAAATGCTTTCAATACTAATTTTGAACAATTTGCAGATAATGCGAACGCAGAAATATTAGCTGCTGCTCCAAAAGCAAATAAAGCAACAGTATAGTAAGTTCTTAAAATAATAAGAGAAAAAGCCTGTTTTAATAAACAGGCTTTTTTTAGCGGTATACTATAATAATATTCCCTTCTAAATTTAATCGATTAATTTCTTCTGCCTCGTAGATAGCATAAAAGTTGAGGTCAAATTCACTATCTATTATTTGTTTTTTTCTTGGAATTGCTTCTGAAAATAGAAAAATGTAATTTCGCATAAAGTACTTAGATTCGTCCATACTATCTAATCGCATAGGAGCATAGTTTTCATTGTCTGAAAAAATATAAATATCTCCTTGTTTCGGATGATTGATATAATATTTTGTGCTATCCTTTGAAAAGAATCTCAACACTATCCAGAGCGTCAATAAAATGCAAATTAAAAGAATTGAGCTACTATTATTAGCTAAAAATTTTTTCAGCATTTGGCTAATATAATCACAAAATGAGGATTGCTAAATTTAGATGCGAACTCCCATTACGCAAACGTCATCAATTTGCTCAGTATCCATCCGCCATTCACGAAATGTTTTTCGCAATGTCTGTAATTGATTTTGCAACGGTTTTTCAGCGTTTTGCTGCAATAATTTCCTGAAGGGAATATCTTTAAATTTTTTTCCTTTAGGGCCTCCAAATTGGTCTGCAAAACCATCTGAAAACAAATACACTAAATCACCTTTAGACAGCTGAAAAGTTTGACTTTTAAAAGGGCGTATAATTGGATATTCCCCAACTGGTTGTTTATCTGGGGAGGCCAATATAATTTCTTTACTTTCTTTTGAGAAAATATATAGAGGGTTGTTTGCTCCAGAATACATAATCTCATTTGTATCTAGATCTAATCTACAAAGAGAAATATCCATTCCGTCATGCATAATTTCATCCCCTTCTCCTAAACGTTTAATAATTATTTCTCTAACAGTCTCTAATATTTTCCCAGTATCTCTAATTTCTAGGCTATCCACTACCCGATTTAACGCATTTGAGCAAAGCATACTCAAAATTGCTCCAGGAACACCATGACCAGTACAATCCGCAACAGCAAAAAACAAATAATTATCGTGTTTTTCAATCCAATAGAAATCTCCTGCTACAATATCCTTAGCTTGATGCAATACAAATCCATCCAACCCATTCTCTTCTAAAATTTTTAGAGAAGGTAACATAGCAGATTGAATTTTCAATGCGTACCGTATCGAATCTGTAATGTCCTTATTTTTCGATTCAATGATTCTTTTCTGCTCTAAAAATAGCTTCTTTTGCTTTTCATCTTTCACTAAAATTTTACGTGCATAAAGAATCAAGAAAAAAGAAAGCCCTGCAATAACTCCAAGTGATATTAATGCTTTTTCAAGATATGAATCATTAACCAATGTTTTAAACTCTGTTAATTCAAGATCTGCCTCTAATAATGCTACTACTTCGCCATTCCTATTTCTAATTGGATGAAAAGCTGATATCCAAGTTCCATTTTCTGATTGATAAATAGGAAGTATTCCTCCATGCTCAAGGTTTTCTTTTAGTGCTTCTGGAGATTGAATGTATTTATTTTTAAAATCGATAAAATTATCCGAACGAACACCGTAATAAAAAAAATCTTTTTTTTCGTTATAAACCAGCGTATACATTGGACTATTCAATTCATTATCTTCAACTACTGATCGTAATTTATCACGAATAACATGATACATTGTATCCTCAGCAATCATTTTAACTCCATCAGGCGTTCCTTCATAATGTTCGATCAATTCAGCATGTGAATCACCGTCTATATTAATCGCAAGCGCTGAAACAGCAGCTCTCAATTTATCGTATTGACGTTGTTGTTGTAATTCTAATTCATTGAAATATCCAAAAGCAATGAAAAAAGCTGTGATAAGTATAAAACTAAGGTAAATCACGAGCATTATCCGTGTAGTAAGGTTACTTAATATTCTATTAATCAATGTACTCACTCAGAAGAGGGGTTATTTGTATAGTTTATAAGTAGACAAAATTAGTATAATAAGTATATTATTAAATTCTTACCGAAAAAAATCGTCCGCATATTTTTAATACGACGTATGAAAAGTTAATTCCTTAATTATTTAATCGTTTTTTTTCAATTAGTTTGCATTTATCAAATTTTAATCAATAAAATCAAGGCTTTTGCAAAATTCGCAAATTGTTTTTTCTTCTTGCAGGATTCAATTTTTCATTATCTTAACACTTCTATACTTTTGACCATACAAAATTGAGAACATGAGCATTACAAAAGATAAATTAAATAAGGTTGTTGAAGCGATTAAGGAAAATGCAGCCATTAACAGAATAGAAAAATTTGATACTTCTGAAACAAAGTCTATTCCTAGTATTTCAATGCGACGACCGTACTCCAAAGAAGGGCAAGATAATCGTTTGTCATTTATCAAAGAAAATAGGGATTTGGATCTTCCTTTTTTATCTGGTAAAGAGCAATTCAATGATAACGAGAGTTTGAAAGGAAATATTGAAAATTATATTGGAATGACACAATTACCAACTGGCCTTTTTGGTCCTTTAGTAATTAATGGTGTTAACGCAAGTGGTGCATTTTATATTCCTTTAGCAACAAGTGAAGGGGCATTAATTGCTTCATACGCCAGAGGAGCTAAAGCTTGTAAAGATGCAGGAGCAATCGTCTCTGTTTGTTTAATGGAAGGTGTTCAAAGATGCCCTGTATTTAAATTTGATAATTTATTATCTATTGGAAAATTTGTTGTTTGGTTAATGGAGCAAAAAGAAAAATTCAAATCAATTACTAATCAAAGTAGTAATTACGCTCAATTAATTGACATGGAAATGAACATTGAAGGAAATCAGGTTATTGTAACATTCGAATTTACAACAGGTGACGCTGCTGGGCAAAATATGGTTACGATATGTACAAATGAAATATGTCAGTATATAATTTCAAACACTCCGATAAAGCCAAATATTTGGTATATCGAAAGTAATTTTTCAGGAGATAAGAAGGCTACTTCTAATTCATATACTTCTGTCAGAGGTAAAAATGTTACCGCCGAAATAACACTCCCTGCTGCCGTTGTAGAAAGTGTGCTAAAAACTAGTCCAGAAAAGATGTATGATTACTGGAAAACTTCATTCATGGGAGCCGTTAAATGTGGAGCTATTGGAGCACAAGGACACTTCTCAAATGGCTTAGCGGCATTATTCATTGCTTGCGGACAAGATGCTGCCTGTGTTTCAGAAGCTTCGGTTGGAATAACAAGAATGGCATTGACATCTGAAAACGATTTATATTGCGCTGTTACACTTCCAAACCTTATTGTAGGAACTGTTGGTGGAGGAACAAGTTTACCAACACAAAAAGAATGCTTAGAAATTGTTGATTGTTACGGCCCTGGAAATGCAAATAAATTTGCGGAAATATGCGCAGGTGTTTGTTTGGCAGGAGAAGTTTCCATTATTGCTGCAATGTCTGCAGGTCATTTTGCTTCAGCGCATCAAAAGTTAGGACGAAAATAATGGAACCTAATAAAGCCTCATATCTTAAGCGATTTTATATTTATCAAAAGGAACGATTTCCAATTTTGATAAATTTAATAGCAGTAGCTGTTTTTACTTTCTCTGCAATTTCCTTTTCACGAATTTGTAGAGGAACGGATGGTTTTGTTCCTTTAAAAGACTATTTAATTGGTTGCTTTGCTACTTTTACGTTGTTTCTTTTGGTTCGCATTTTTGACGAATTTAAAGATAAAGATGATGATGCTAAATATAGAAAATACCTTCCAGTACCGAGGGGTTTAGTAAAACTTAAAGAGCTTCGAAATATTGGAATTGTTGTTGGCGTATTGCAAATTACATCTATTGCCGTTTTTCAACTTTCCATGCTTCCACTCTATCTGATTGTAATTGGTTATTTATGCCTAATGGGAGTAGAATTTTTTGTCCCTACTTTTTTGAAAAAACGACAAATATTATACATAGCCTCACACATGGTAATAATTCCGCTTTTAGATATTTATTCAAGTGGGCTCGATTGGAAATTGGAAGGCGAAAAACCACACATAGGGCTTCTTTTTTTCTTTATTGTTTCGTTTATGAATGGAATTGTAGTTGAATTTGGAAGAAAATTGAAAGCACCCGAGGATGAAGAAGAGGGAGTTGTTTCTTATACTAAAATGTGGGGAACCAAAAGAGCAACTTATATTTGGATGATAACTGTTGCAACTACATTGATTCTAGCAACAATAGCAGCTACATATGCTAATTATGGGAGCACAACCTTTATAATTTTGCTTTTTGTTGCTTTGGTCTGTATAATTCCAGGCATTCTTTTCATTAAAAGACCTTCTGCGAAAAAGGCTAAGGGCGTTGAGGCAATGTCCGGAATTTGGACTATTGCCATGTATTTAACCCTTGGAGGCATTCCTATGCTAACTCAATTAATTGAAAGCTGGTCATGAAAATTTATAATTCAAATTATCCCACTCCAACAATTTCTTCAATTGGCGGAAAAGCTATGAACTTGTTCAATTTAAAAAAATTGAACCTGAATGTTCCTGAATTTGCTGTTATTGATCAGGCTGTACTTGCCGATTTAATTCCTGAAAAATGGAAAGACACAACATTTTACAATCAAATAATTAATTTAATTGATGCGTATACGTTTCCAATAAATTTTTTGGATGATCTTCATGAGTCACTCCAGTATTCAGAAGGAAAACAATATGCAGTGCGATCTTCTGCTCTTCAAGAAGATGGAAAAGATTTTTCGTTTGCAGGGCAATTCGAAAGCCATCTTTATGTTGATTGGAAAGATATTCCAAAGTACATTAAAGCGGTTTGGAAATCTAATTTTTCTGAACGCGTTTGCACTTATTTAGAAACAAACAGTTTAACTCCCAACATGGGGATTGGTGTGGTCATTCAAGAAATGATTGATCCAGATGTTTCTGGTGTTGGTTTTGGAATAGACCCAAATACAGGAGCTGAAAATTCAAAAGTAGTTTGTGCGGTTTACGGTGTTGGAGAAGGGCTTGTTTCTGGAAAATTGAATGCAGATACATATCATTTAAATAAAAATGAGATTACACCCACCATTGTAAAAAAAGAAAAACAAGCGAAAAGAGGCAATTCAGGAGAAATTATATTTGATAATGTTTCAAAAGATCTTCAAGAAAACCCAGCATTAAATGATACCATTATTTTGAAAATTGCTAATTACTTAGAGCAACTAGAAAAAGAACTTAAAGCGCCGCAAGACATTGAATTTGCTATCAAAAACTCTCAGGTTTACTTACTCCAGACACGTCCAATCACAGCAATTCTTAAATCAGGCAATACATCTAAAAAAGGTAATCGAATTATTTGGGATAATAGTAATATTGTAGAATCTTATCCTGGAGTAACTACCCCACTTACTTTTTCCTATATAAAAACAGCTTATAAAAACGTTTATCTCCAATTGGCATTACTAATGGGAGCAAGTAAAAAAACGATTCAAGAAAATGAAACGGTTTTTGCAAATATGCTTGGTCTCGTTAATGGTCGGGTTTATTATAATTTACTTTCATGGTATAAGGTATTGGCCTTATTTCCAGGATATTCTTTAAACGCTGAATTTATGGAAAACATGATGGGCGTAAAAGAACGATTTGTACTTCAAAAGGATACGCGAATCAATAAATTTAGCGCATTGTCTCGAACAATATTAATGTTATTCAAAATCATTGGGCATAGTTTAACGATTAAACGGACTTCTTCTATTTTTATGAAGGATGTAAATGATGCATTGGATAGAATCAAATTATTGGATTTAAATGAGATGAGTGCTTACCATTTAAAAACAACATGGATAGCGCTTGATGATGAATTAACAAAAAAATGGAAAGCACCTGTTATCAATGATAGTTTTGCCATGATTTATTTTGGTCGTTTACAAAAATTCATTGAAAAAAATAAGTTAAGTAAAAATCCAAACATTCAAAACGATTTGCTTTGTGGTAGTAAGGACATTATTTCTGTTGAACCTATTCATAAAAGCATTGAATTAGCGACAAAAATTGGTGCTGATCCAACACTAAAAAATTTATTTATCTCTTCTGACTCTTTAACGATATGGAATCAATTAGCAGACCACCCTATAAAAAAAGAAATTGACCATTACATCAATAAATTTGGGGATCGTTGTGTTGGAGAATTAAAATTGGAAACCATTTCATTTAAACAAGAGCCAGCATTATTTATTGATACACTTAAGTCGTTTGTAAAACAAAATGTTACCACTCAATCTACAACCTCTTCTATTGATCAAGATTTGAGAATAGCTGCTGAAAGTGAGATCAGAGCAGCACTCAAGTATTCACCATATAAGCGTTATAAACTCAACAAAATTTTAAATAAAACGCGCTATTTTGTTAGTAACCGTGAAAATCTCCGCTATGAAAGAACACGTGTTTTTGGAATAACGCGTGAGATTTTTAATGCCATTGGGCTTCAGTTCGAAAAAAACAATGTTTTGGATTCTTCTCGAGATATTTACTACTTAACAAAAGATGAAATTTTTGATTTTATTGATGGGACTGCTGTCACCAAAGATTTAAAGCCTCTAATAACTATACGAAAAACAGAATACGCTCAATTTGACCGTGAAGAATCTCCAGCAGAGCGTATCACGACATATGAAACCGTAAATTATCAGAATGATTTTTTTAAGAATGAAATCAATTTCGATCCCAAGGACGGTTTAAAAGGGTTAGGATGCTGTCCGGGTATTGTAAAAGCCAAAGTGCGTATTGTTAAGCATCCAAAGGAAGTTGAAAGCTTAGATGGAGATATTTTAGTCACATCAAGTACAGATCCAGGTTGGGTTACACTTTTCCCTACAGCTTCAGCTATTATTGTTGAAAAAGGAAGTTTGTTAAGTCATTCTGCAATTGTTTCAAGAGAAATGGGAATTCCATGTATTGTAGGTGTAACTGGTTTGTTAAAACAGCTAAAAACAGGAGATGTAATTGCAATGGATGGTAGTACTGGAGAAATAAAACGAGTATCAGATGAAGGATAAACACTTAGATAATGTAAATTTTGATTTTATTCGTTATTCCAATTGTTGGGAAGACGCAGATGTTTTGTTAAAAGGACTGTCTATTCAGAGCTCTTCCAACGTAATGTCTATCGGATCTGCTGGGGATAATTGTTTCGCAATGTTGTCAGTTTCACCTGAAAAAGTGATTGCTGTGGACGTTAGTGAAGTTCAATTGCTTTTGATTGAATTAAAAAAATGCGCCATAAAACATTTTTCTCGTCAAGAATATCTGCGTTTTGCGGGGTTTAAAGCAGATTCAAACCGTATACATACGTTTGACAAAATTAAATCGCTATTAAGTAAAAGGTGTGTTTACTTTTGGGAAAACAATAAAACCTTAATTGAAAAGGGCTTTATTCACTGCGGAAAATTTGAAAATTACTTTCAATTATTTAAAAACGAAGTGCTTCCAACTGTTCATAGTCAAACTACGATAGATACTCTTTTTGAAGAAAAATCAGATGATGAACAATTTGAATTTCATGAATCAAAATGGAATACAATTGCATGGAAAAAAATGTATCGTCATTTTTTTGGTGTTGAAATGATGGGAACACATGGTAGAGATCCTGCTTTTTTAAAGTATGTCAAAGGAGATGTCCCAGAAATTATTCTAAACAGAGAGATTGAACATCTGAGAAAAGTAATAGCACAAAAAAATTACTTCCTTTATTATATTTTAAATAATTCTTTTGACGAAAGCTTTCTTCCGCATTATGTTCGTGAAGAAAACTATGATCTCATTCAAAAAAACATAGATTGCCTAATACTCTACAATGGACTCATTGGTGACGCACTTATAGAACATAAAAATTGTACTCATTTTAATTTGAGTGATATTTTTGAATATATGGATGATGCTCTCTTTTATTCAGTAGCTCTAGAAATTCTAGACCGGTCTGCACCAAATGCTAAAATAGCTTATTGGAACCTTATGATTCCTCGCAAAATAGTCCATGAATTTCCGGATAGAGTTAACTATTTATCGACATTATCAAAACAACTCAAAGCAATTGATTTGGGTTATTTTTATGGTGATTTCATTGTAGAAGAAAAGAAATGAGCACACAAGAGTTAATAATAATGACCATTTATGGAGGGTGCTTTTTACTTCTCTTTGGGATTGCTGAAATAATGTATCATTGGGGTAAAATACCTGTAGAAATAACACGTAAAACAGTTCATATTGGAACTGGTTTAATTACCCTGTCTTTTCCTATCTTTTTAGAAACACATTGGTCCGTTTTAATTCTCACGGTCTCATTTGTCGTTATTTTAGGATTGAGTAAGCGATTCGATCTATTGAAATCTATAAATGCCATTCACCGGACGTCAAGAGGTTCCGTCCTCTACCCTATTATTATCTATGTAACTTATTTAAGTTATGTATTGTTTGATGATGCTTTATTTTTTTACCTTCCAATTCTCATTCTTGCCATTTGCGACCCTATAGCTGCATTAGCAGGAAAAAAATGGCCTTTGGGGAAATTTTCGGTATTTAAAGAGACTAAGACCCTTGTTGGTTCGTCAGGTTTTTTTATAAGTGCATTAATTATTACGATATCCTTTGTCATTCCACTCCGATCTGATTGGATTGAAATTACATCCATTACCTTAATTACTAGTTTATCAACAACAATTGTAGAGGCTGTCTCCCAAAAAGGATGGGACAACTTATTTATTCCAATTGCGGCTACAGTCTCCTTATTATTTTCACAATATTTATTTCATTTTTAATATGATTGAAATTTTAACTATAAACCCATTAAACAAAGTTGAATTGGAAGAATTTTACGCGATTGGTACCCGTGTCCGCTCTCAGTACACCAAACAGGAAATTCCATGGAATGAGGATTATAGCTTGAATCAATTTATTGGGGATTCATCTGTTAAAGTTGCATTATTTATTACAAGAGAAAAGGGTAATATTGGTCGGGTTGCCGTCTTCTGTTTTCCCAATGAACTAGAAGGAGTTATTGGTTGGTATGAATGTTCAAACAGTTCAACCATGAGTAAGATACTTTTAGAAGAGGCTACCGTTTTTTGTAAAAATGAAGGCTGCAAAAAAATAACTGGCCCAATTAACGGAAGTACTTGGAACAATTATCGCTTTAATAAAACTGCCGAAAGCCCGTTACTTCCAGGTGAGCCTTATCAACCGCTCTATTACATTCAACAATGGTTAAATTTTGGATTTACGGAATCAACTACTTATCAAAGTGACATTGCCCCAAAAGATTTATTTGAACCAATGACATTGACAGAAGGAAAACAACTCGCCCAACAGTTCAACTTATCAATCGATTATTATCCTTCAAACCCTACCAAAGAATTTATTAATCAGATGTATACATTTTATAATGAATGTTTCTCTCCTAATCCCTTTTTTAAATCCATTGAAAAAAGTGAATTTGAAAGTTTAACAGGCAAATTAGCACTCATTCTAGACGACAAACATTCGTTATTAGTCAAAGACAGAGAAAACAATCCAATTGCCGTAATTTTATCTTATAAGGACGTGTATTATAATTTGTTCAAATCAAATAAGATTAAAAACAAAGAACATGAATCAAATAGATTGTTCATAAAAACGATCGCGACACACCCTAAATGGCAAGGAAAGCAAATCGGAACGCTAATGGTAAACTTAGTTCACAATTTAGCCAACGAAACAGGGTTTAGTGATATATATCATCTGTTAATGTTTCAAGATAATTTATCCGCAACCAAGGGAAAGGAAAAATTTGTAACACGCAAAGTACGAGATTACGCCTTATATTCAATTAACTTATGATTGAACAAAAACAACATATTGCATTTGATGATCTTCAACGTTCATTTGAGGTTTACAGTGATCGGATTGCTTTGATTGATAAAAATGGAGAAGCATATACCTACGCAAAATTTGAAAAACACATTGCTGGGGCCTATCAAAAATTGCAAGAATGTGGTGTTCAAAAAGGATCAAAAGTATTGGTTGCTGTTCCAATGTCTTTACAACTTTATGCTGTTTTAGAAGCTTTATTTGCATTGGGTGCTACAGCAATTTTTTTAGATCCTTGGATGAAAGGAAAAAAAATGAGTAGTGTAATTCGTCAAGTAAAACCTGATCTTTTTGTAGTTACTAAAAAATTGAGTCGGATCACATGGCTTCTAAGTGCTACGTGGCCTTTAAAGAAATGGCGAATCAAAACGATTATTCCTTCTTCTCAGAAATACGATATTGCAACTGTTTCCGATAATGACAATGCACTAATCACATTTACAAGTGGAACAAGTGGTCGGCCCAAAGGAGCAAATCGAACTTTTGCTTTTTTACATGCTCAAGCAGAAACATTAAAAGCTCATTTAGGAGAGAACAAAGAAGTATCCATTGATTATACCAATTTTCCAATTGTTGGATTGGCAAATTTTGCATTGGGAAATACTGTTGTTGTTCCTCAAATTAACCTGATGAAAATTCACCAAGCAAATCCGTCCATTGTCGTAGAACAAATAAAAAGAGAAAAGGTGACCCGCCTTGTTGTTTCTCCAGCATTACTAGGCATAATACTTAAAAAATTACCTGAGCATGGCACTCTTAAAAGTGTAATGACCGGAGGCGCTCCTATTTCTACTCAATTAATTCAAAAATCACTTCAGTTATTTCCAGAAGTTTATTTTGAAGCGATTTACGGTTCAACGGAGGCAGAGCCCATTTGTATAACAAATTTCAAGACAATAAGTAAAACTTTTGAAACTCCTTTAAAAGGCGTTTATGTAGGAAAACCAGTTTCTGAAATTCGATTAAAAATTATTGAACCTTTACTAGGTAATATTGCCACTGATGATTTTAATCAAGTACAACTTAATTCAGACGAAATTGGAGAAATTGTAGTAACTGGTTCACATGTAAATAAAAACTACTATAAAAATCCTACAGCTTTTGCAGCAAATAAGATTGTTGACGCTAACGGGGAAATTTGGCATAGAACGGGAGATGTTGGCTATTTTTTTGATGAAAATTTGTATTTAGTTGGTCGAGATCATAGAATAATGTCAAAAAATAAGCAACTGATTTACCCTTATCCGATAGAACTATTTATTCAAACAGAATTTGGTTTAAATGATGTTGGTTTTGTTCAAGACAATAATGGTAAATTCTTATTGTATTATCATACAACGAAACAAACGAATGAAACTGCAATTTTGGATGCTATTAAAGCAATTGGTTATCCAATTGACAAAATCATATTTTGGAACGAACCACTTCCTAGAGATGCACGCCACAAGAGTAAACTTCAAATTGAAACTTTAATTTAACCCTATGCAAATTCCTCCATCACCTAAAAGTCAAGTAATAATTGGGCACTTAAATGGGTTTAAAAACGATCCAATTCGTTTTATGCTGGATGCTGCTCAAACGCATGGAGATATTGTTTTATTTAAATTATTGCATAAAAAAATCTATTTCCTTAATCACCCAAATCATATTAAGCACGTTTTACAAACCAATCATAAAAATTATCATAAAAGTCCGGGATACAAAGCTCTAAGACATTTAGGAGGCATGGGAATATTCACAAGTGATGGTGAATTATGGTTAAAACAACGGAAACTTTATCAACCTGCATTTAGTCATCAGAGTGTTCAAAATTATGCAACTACTGTCATTGAAAACACAAATGAAATGCTTGTTGGATGGAAAAAACTTCAAGCGCAAGGAAATTCGATCAACATTTCAAAAGAAATGATGAAAATTACTATGGGAATTATTAGTGAAACGCTTTTTAGTAATCGTATTGACTATCAATCTAATTTATGGGACGCTATAAGTTATTCATTAAAATGGGTGAATGACCGAGCACTTAAAACCCCTTTCGTTTTCCCACACAACTGGCCTACTAAAAAAAATATTCAATTCAAAAAAGCGATTCAAACCTTGAATGAACTCGTTTTTAAAATCATTGATGACAAGAAAAAGGAAAACGAAAATCCAGCAGATCTTTTGTCTCGACTGATGAATCCTGAGGGAGATTTAGAAGGTTTAACTCCGCAAGAATTGAGGGATGAGGTTATGACCATATTTATTGCAGGACATGAAACTTCTGCTAATGTTTTGATGTGGGCTTTTTTCGAACTTCAAAAGCATTCAGATATAGAGGAAAAAATTTTTAATGAGGTTCAACAAATTGGAGATAGAGAATTGAACTATTCGGACTTACATAACTTAACGTATACAACACAAGTTTTAAATGAAATTATGCGTCTTTACCCTCCGGTTTGGCATTTGGGCCGAATGAATTTGATTGAAGATGAAATTGGAGGTTATAAAATTCCAGTTGGTTCTCATGTTCGAATGAGTCCATTTGTTTTACATAGACATCCCGAATTTTGGTCAAATCCAAATCAATTCGATCCAGATCGTTTTTCAACTGAAGCAATTAAAAAACAAACGCCATTTTCTTTTATTCCTTTTGGTGCTGGGCCAAGGTTATGTGTAGGGCGAAATTTCGCAATGATGGAAATGGTCTTAATATTAGCCAAGACAGTTAAAGTCTTTAAAATTGAATCATCAGAACAAGTAATTGTTGAAATAGATCCTTCAATGACATTGCGACCAAAAGGAGATTTTAATTTGACTTTTGAATTGCGTTAGAATGGATTAAACTCTAATTCCCATTATACACACATCATCTATTTGTTCCAAATCTCCTTTCCAAGCATCAAACCCCTTTTCCAGTGTTTCTTTCTGAATTGAAAGTGGTTTCGAGTTGATCTGAAAAAGTAATTTACGAAGTGCTTTTATTTTAAATTTTTTCCCCAGAACATTACCTTCATGACCGCCTCCAAATTGATCAACATAACCGTCAGAAAAAAGGTAGATCATATCTCCCTTTTCTAATTTAATCTTTGCATTTTGAAATGATTGAGCTTTTTCAAAACGACCCATAGGTTGCTTATTACCCTTTATTTCTAACAAATTAGATTGCTCATTTTCATAAATGGCATATTTCAAATTTGTTAGAACGTCATTTAAATCAAACGCTTCCTTTCTAAAAACCCATAACGGATTATTTGCGCCAGCAAATTCTAAAATATTTTCTTGAATGGAATACAATGCTATGCCCATTCCATCTTTAACATCTTCAGTTGATTTTTGAAATTCGAAAATTACCATTTTTCGCGATTCATTCAATATTTCTGCAGGTTGTTTCAATTGATACTCACGAACACTTCTATTTAAAGCGCTATTGCATACAACGCTAATCATAGCTCCAGGAATACCATGTCCTGTGCAATCTGCAACGGCAAAAACTTTTTATCTGCCGTTGATTCCATCCAATAAAAATCGCCTGCAACAATGTCTTTCGGTCTAAAAAAGATAAAAGATTCAGGAAAAAAGGATTTTACCGTTTCTTTTGGAGGAAGAATTGCCATTTGAATTCTTTTCGCATAAACAATTGAATCAGTAATCTCGTTGTTTTTTTCTTCTAAAACCTTGAAAGCATGATCAACTTCTCCTTTTTGTGTTTCAATGATTATTTTCTGTTTTCTTGTAATTTTTAGTCGATTGAAAATAAAGATTAAGAAGAAAGCCAAGATAATTGCACTTATTAAAACAACATAAAGTAATAACGTTTGTTTTTTCTTTTCTTCTTCCTTTAAAGCCAATGTATTTTCAGTGTTTACTTCATCTATGGCTTTTTGTTTTTCGTATAAGAATTTTGCCTCAGCTTGCGCCATGGTTTGCTGTGACTCTAATCCTTGGATACTATCACGCATCTCAATACGCAATTTGTAATTTAAATAAGCCTCTTTAAAATTTGCCTTTTATTCATATAAATAACTTGCGTTTAAGGAGGATCGTTTTATGAAATTAAGATACCCTAATTCTTGTGCATGTGCAAGACTTTTTTCTATTAACTCAGTAGCTTTATCAACGTTACCTTGATCTAAATAAAGTTTTCCTAATTTATTTTCTATCTCTACTAAATTGATCTTAGACGCTGGATTATCAAGTGCTTTATTAAAGTAAAAGAATGCAGAATTTATCATCTTTTTATCGTTATAAATACTTCCTAAATTAGCATTACAAAGTGCTATTCCTGCTGCATTGTTAAGATTCTTATGCAAAGACAAGCTTAATTTTAAATAAGCTAAACTTTTTTCTTTTTCACCCATAGAATTATAACAATCAGCCATGTTTCCATAACTATAAGCTGTTCCAATAGAATCATTATATTTTTTAGCAAATTCAAGACTAAGACTTGCATATTCACGCGCTTTATCGTAATTCTCTTGCGCTCTATAAATCGTTCCAATGTTTTGATATGGATAAATCAATCCTTCATGATCTCCAACAAACTTGTACACTTCTATTGATTTAAAATAGGCTTTAAGTGCACTTTCAAAATCTCCATTCCTTCTATAAATTGCCGCCAAATTTGTAATGATTGTTAGCAATTCTTTATACTGTTGGTTTTCTAATTTGATTTTTATTGATTTCTGATTATACTTTAACGCATTTTCATCATCTCCCTTTTGCGCCGATAAAGTATGCCATCCAACCATAAGCTCCATTCAACCCTTTGACATAATTACTTTTTTCTGCTAATTCTACTGCCTTTTCTATAATGATATATGTTGAATCCGGTTGTGCTAAGTAATACAAATTAGCTAATTTCATTAACTCAGTTACTTTTGAAGTATCATGCAATTCAGTACTTGTATTAATTTGTTGATAAGACTGAGATATGGTTTGCCCAATTCCAGAAACTTCTTTGAAAAGAATCACATAGCTAAAAAAAAGTATCATTAGCCATTTGTATTGAAATCGTTTGTGCATTTTGAAGTAGAATTTTCCTGACCCAAGATACAATATAAGATTTAGAAAAGGTTAATCGACTGTATCCTACGAACAAATATCATTCTAAAGAATGACAAAATCTCTTCAATTATTGAATTATTTGCTATTTAAACGGATAAAAAAATTGCTTGATAAACGTGACTGGAATTTTTTCCCCAGATATCCCAACTCTATTAATTGTCTTTTTCTTTGATTTAAAAAAGCTTCCAAATATTAAATCCCAAATGATTAATACTTTACCATAGTTATGATTTGATACATTTTCATTTTCTGAATGATGCCAACGGTGCAATTCAGCCGTATTGAAAATGTAATTTAAAAATCCAGCACGAAAATCGATATTAACGTGTTCTAAAAACCCTGTTATTGCTGAAAAACTGATTAACAATACAATAACTTCTTCTGAAACTCCCAGTAGTATAACTGGAATAAGATAAGCAAAACTACTTAAGAAAGCATCCAAAAGATGAAACCGCCCTGAATTTGCCCAATAAATTCTTTCAGCACCATGATGGATAGAATGAAATTTCCACAGAAAGTCATTCTTATGACTCCATCTATGTATCCAATAATAGAAAAATTCGCAGATTATTAAGCATAGAATAAAGCATGGAATAATTCCCCATTTCAATTGAATTAAATCTACAAATGAAAACAGTTCAGAAAGATAAGAAACCGGGTAATACAATGCAAAAACGAGAAAAATTTCAGCCAATTTAGTTGCAAAGGGCAATGTAAAAAAGGTTTGTATTAAATCTGTTATAAAATCACCCCTAGAATCATTCCATGATTTTCTATAAGGCATAAATCGCTCAAGTATTATAAAGACAATAACACATGTTATAGAAAGAATACCTGGAATAAAAACATACTTATCTTCCTCGTAATAATCAACTAAATATAGTGCACCACTAACTGTAATGGATAAGATTAAAGGATAAATCAAGTATTGTAGCATCTTGTACATCATGCCTATAACATTTGTTCAAATGTACTTTTCCATATTAGAATTTAATAATTGTATTTCGCTTCTACTTATTTTTTTTGCGAAAACTGCAAATTAAACTTTATTTTTTAAATCTTCAATTCGCTCTTCGAAATTATGCGCTTTGGAAAAAATTTTCTTAAAGAATTTCTGTGCTTTATCGGTTTCAATTTGATTATATGAAATCATTCTATGAATCATTTCTAGGTTTGAAATATTGCGCTGAAACTTTTTTTGAACTGGATTAAATAGAATTCTGATTTTTTGATCCGCCGAATTTCTCAACAAATTAAATAGTACATAAGCAGTGGTTAAGAAAGTAAATACTAGAATTAAGATTACCAATTTACCTTCAAAATTTGACGGTGAAAAAATGGATGTGCCTAATGTCGAAATTGTAGAAGTTAAAAAATAGAAAACGTCTATAAAATGAGTATCTGGATTAACCACCTTCAAATACGAATACTCCAGAGGAAATACCATATTGGATTAATCCAGTATAAAAAAAAGGTGTTAAAATCAACACTATTGCAAAAGATTTAAAATACGTATTGATCAATTGATCTTTTGCTTGATTTGCTGTTGTTTCAAGAAGACGGAGTTTCCTTCTTACTCCATCAATATAACCTTCTATCGCAAATAAGCATTCATTACGATCATTGTACTCCAATTTAAGTAGAAGCGCCCCATAAAATGGTGTATCCAAATTAGACGCAATCACGCCTTTAAATAAATTCGTTGTATGGACAAATCCACTTTTTTTTCTTTTCTTTTTTTCATCTCTCTTTTCTTCAATTTGATCGAGCAGTTCTTTATAAGGACGAAAATTAGATGGGATTTTTTTCAAAACCATTGCAAAAAAGAGAATGGAAAAAAAGACATTATTTATCCAAAACGAGTATGTATAAATTTTATATTCCGCCCCATTTGGTAAAAAAATGGGTAAAAGCAATTAAACAAAAGCCCGCAAGTAGTTTTCCTTCAAGTGAAAAAACGATTTGAAATTTTGGCTCTGAAAAGTTTTGATGTGTCCAAAACTGAGATACTATTCTAACATTACTAATCGTTCTTGAGAGAAAATCAATAAAGAAAATGAGTCCTATAACAAGCCCATAAATCAATAGAAGTACGAAAAAAGGAGACATAATCATAAGTTTTGGAGCTCCTAAAATAAAGATTTATTTTTTATTCATACCGAATCAATTCAAAGCCTTCTTTTTGAATGTCACTTTCTTACAAAAATCTTCATTCTTTCTAATTCAAAAAAGAATTCGCAAATTACATATTTCTTCTATACTGCCCTCCTACTTCAAACAAAGCGGCTGTAATTTGGCCCAATGAACAATACTTTGTCGCTTCCATTAAGTAGTCAAAAATATTTTCGTTTTGAATTGCAGCATTCTGAATTAATTTTAATTGTTCCTCTACCGTTGTTTTATTACCACTTTGTAATTCAGATAACATATCAATTTGATATTGTTTCTCTTCATCTGTCGCTCTAATTACTTCTGCAGGTACAATTGTTGGAGATCCTTTTTTATTCAAAAACGTATTTACTCCAATAATTGGGAAATCTCCATTGTGTTTCAAGGTTTCATAATACAAACTTTCTTCTTGAATTTTGCTACGTTGATACATAGTTTCCATTGCACCTAACACACCTCCTCTTTCTGTCAATCGATCAAATTCCATTAATACAGCCTCTTCAACTAAATCTGTTAATTCTTCAATAATAAATGCTCCTTGAATTGGATTTTCGTTTTTCGCCAGGCCTAATTCTTTATTAATGATCAATTGAATTGCCATTGCTCTACGCACAGATTCTTCTGTTGGTGTCGTAATAGCTTCATCATAAGCATTTGTATGCAATGAATTACAGTTATCATAAATTGCATAAAGTGCTTGTAAAGAAGTTCTAATATCATTGAAATCAATTTCTTGAGCATGCAACGAACGCCCAGATGTTTGAATGTGATACTTTAACATTTGTGCTCTTGGATTGGCTTTATATTTGTTTTTCAACGCTTTTGCCCATATTCTTCTGGCAACACGCCCTATCACAGCATACTCAGGATCAATTCCATTCGAAAAGAAGAATGAAAGGTTTGGTCCAAATTTATTGATATCCATTCCTCTGCTCAAATAATACTCTACGTACGTAAAACCATTTGCTAATGTTAAAGCCAATTGTGTAATTGGATTCGCACCTGCTTCGGCAATATGATATCCAGAAATAGAAACCGAATAAAAATTCCGTACACCTTTGTCAATAAAGTATTCTTGCACATCTCCCATTAAACGCAAGGCAAATTCGGTAGAAAAAATACACGTATTTTGTGCTTGATCCTCTTTTAAAATATCGGCCTGAACAGTTCCCCTTACTTGTGTTAAAGTTTCAGCTTTTATTTTTTCATAAACTGCCAAAGGTAAAACTTGATCTCCCGTAACACCAAGCAGCATCAATCCGAGTCCGTCATTACCCTCTGGCAAATCACCTTGATATGCAGGCCTTGCTACTCTTTTTTTAGCATAAATCGCTTTTATTTTTGCTTCAACCTGATCTTCTAAATTATTTTCCTTAATGTATTTTTCGCAATTTTGATCAATTGCTGCATTCATAAAGAAACCTAACAACATTGGTGCTGGTCCATTAATTGTCATTGAAACGGATGTAAGCGCATGAGAAAGATCGAATCCAGAATATAGTTTTTTTGCATCATCTAAACAGCAAATTGAAACACCAGAATTTCCTACTTTTCCATAAATATCTGGTCGAACTGCAGGGTCATTCCCATATAATGTTACTGAATCAAACGCGGTAGATAAACGTTTTGCTGGCATTCCTAAACTTACATAGTGGAAACGCTTATTTGTTCGTTCTGGTCCTCCCTCGCCGGCAAACATTCGTGTTGGATCTTCTCCTGTACGTTTGAACGGATAAAGTCCAGAGGTATATGGAAATTCTCCAGGAACATTTTCTTGTAAAATCCATCTTAGTAAGTCTCCCCAAGCTGAATATTTTGGCAATGCTATTTTTGGAATTTGAGAGTGTGACAATGACTCCGTATGCGTTTGAATGTTAATCTCTTTCTCTCTTACTTTAAACGTATAAACAGGGCCTTTGTATTTTTTAACCTTATCATTCCAGTTTAAAATATGTTCCCAGTTATAAGGGTCCAAATCCATTTTTACACGGGCAAACTCTTTTAATAAAAGCCCTATAAATTCAGCGTTACCTTCAGTTAATGTAATTGCTTCATCCTTTATTCCAACACTTGTTAATTCCGGTTTATATCCTAAAACAGAATCAATTGCAGTATAAACACCAAACAATTTTTGAGCAACATTCATTTGTTCGATAGAACGTTCGTCATATGCCCTATTCGTTTCCGCAATTTCAGATAAATAACGTGACCTTGAAGGAGGAATGATGAAAATTTTCTCAGACATTTCACGCGTAATATTCATCTTAGACACAAGCGATTTAGCGTCTGTCTTTTCGACAATTTTATCCATGATCGCTTTATAAAGTGTGTTCATTCCAGGATCATTGAACTGAGAAGCAATTGTACCATAAACAGGTAATTCTTCCGTTGGCGTGTCCCACAATTGATGATTTCGAACGTATTGTTTTTTCACGTCTCTAACAGCATCCAAAGCACCTCGTTTATCAAAC
>CAYPZN010000038.1:7482-40715 GCA_964415335.1 uncultured Crocinitomix sp. | reverse complement strand
GAAATGCAAATGACAATAGTGGGTGTAGAAATCGGGTAGAAAATCATTTTGGTTTTTATCAGAATAATCCTGTTGAAATGGAAGCTTTTGAGAATATGATGACCAATGAGATCCCTGACAGTACCTATTACTTAATTTATACCACACGATTTGCAAATTATTCTGCATGGGATTCAGACAATTCAACGTTTGATGTTTTTGATGCGTTGGGTTGTGATAGCATCACCCCTGGAAAAGAAGATGTACCATTTATTGTATTTGGAAAAATGGGGGATACAAGTTCGACCAGAGAAGTGTATGGTCAGTCCATAGATGAGTTTATTAGTTTATCAGATACATTGAGAGGATTTGATTTCTTTGGAGGAGAATCATCTACAATTATTGGCCCAGCACAAGAATGGGGATCGGTGCATTGGAAACAATATGCATTAGAGGATTCACCGGAAGATTCAACACAATTACGAATAATCGGAATCTCTGGAGAAGGAACTCGAACAGTTGTGATTGATACCTTGATGGCAGGAAATGATTCAATCATAAATTTAGCATCAATGATTGATGCAGAAGCACATCCTTTTATTCAATTAAGTGTTGAATATTGGGATAGTACGGGATTTACACCAACACAAATAGATGGTTGGCATGTTCTTTACTCTCCAGCTCCTGAAGCTGCGTTAGATGGCTCTGGAACGGCTGGAATTCATTGGATTCCTGGAGATACAATCGTTGAAGGACAACAATTTGAAGTTGCATTTGATATTGTTAATATAGGAGATATTCCAATGGATTCACTTTTAATAAATTATTGGATTGAAGATGCAGCTCATAATTTAATTCCGATACCTTATCCAAGACAAGATTCATTAAGGATAGGAGAAACGATACGAGATACTTTGACATTCGAATCACTAGGTTTTCCAGGATTTAATAGCCTTTGGGTTGAGGTAAATCCGTTTAATGAAGTGGGAGTTAAAGATCAAATCGAGCAATATCATTTCAATAATATTGGACAGATTCCATTTGAGGTACTAGGAGATAATGAAAATCCAATCTTGGATGTTACGTTTAACGGTTCTCATATCTTAAACGGCGATTTGATTGATCCAAACTCTGAAGTACTAATCACATTGAAGGATGAAAATGAGTTTTTGATTATGGACTCGGAAGCAGATACTGCGAACTTTGGGATTTATTTAACTGATCCAAATGGTGTACAACGTCAGTTACATTTTAGAAATAGCGTGGGGGAGGTCCAAATGGAATGGATCCCTGCAGACGTTAGTAATAAGAAATTTAAAATCTTATACGATTCGCAATTCCAATTGGATGGGACTTACCGTTTATTGGTTCAAGGAGTAGATAAATCTGGAAATATTTCTGGAGATTTTCAATATGACATTGAATTTGAAGTTGACCACAATTCTTCCATTACCCACTTAACAAATTATCCGAATCCATTTAGTACACGAACACAATTTGTTTTTACATTAACCGGAGCACGAATTCCAGATCAATTGACGATTCAAATAATGACAGTAACTGGCAAGGTTGTAAGAGAAATTACAAAAGATGAACTTGGACCAATTCGAATCGGCCGAAATATAACTGATTATGCTTGGGATGGGAATGATGAGTTCGGTGATCGATTAGCAAATGGCGTTTACCTATATCGTGTAATTGTAAAAATTGATGGCGAAGACGTTGAACACAGAGAGACAGGAGCTGATCGATTCTTTACAAAAGAGTTTGGGAAAATGTACCTGATTCGATAGTCTAACTAAAACCGTTTATTCAACTATTTCAAATAAACTTTTTGCTTTATCTCGATTGTATCGGTTAAAGTGCCACCATTCTGTTTGAATATTCCAAAATCCTCCTGCCTTCATCACTTTTCGTAATAATTTACGATTTTCAATCTGATCGAGTGAGAGTAATCCTGAATCTAAATACGCTTTTTCATGTCTTGGGTACGCAATTTTCCGGATGTCATCATATCCAGCACCCATATCAATCGGATTGCCCAAAAAATCGGCAATAGTTAAATCTACAGCTGCACCATAGTTATGAATTGAACCATTTTTTGGATTAGAAACAAACTTCGTTTTCTCATGGATGGGTATATCTAAAACATCCCACATAATTTGTTGGACACTTCTAGGGCGAACCCCATCATAAACAAGTAGTGTTAAACTAGAGTCGATCTCTTTTAAAGCGTTTTGACACTTAATTAAATCTTTTGCTACGCTTGGTTGCAGATACACACGATTTAAATGACCGTATACATCCCTTTCCATAAAATTATTGGTTGAAGAGTAACGCAGATCAATTTTTATAGATGGAATTAAGCTTTGTATATCGATTAATGATGCATCTATTAATCGTTGCTCTAAAGTATCTAAAATATATGTTGAAGTTGTATTTTCAAAAAGGACAGAATCAACTAAGGTTGAATCTTCAAGAACTGGAGCGATAGTGTCTAATTGTTCCACAGGTATCGTTTCAACTGTAGGATTACTCTTACATGAAAAAAAAAAGAGCGTTACAATTGAAAAATGAGAAATTTTTGGCCTCATTATAAGTGAAAAACAATTCCAAACTTTAAATGCAGCGGGGTAATGATAAAAGGTGCAAGTGGCATGTTTGGATCATTTATGAAATCATACAAAAGTAAAACTTGATAATAAGATCCTGGACCAAAAGAATTTGCATATCCTAACCCTGTTAAAAAAGCTGGAACTCGAATGCGGTTAAGTGTCCCTCCCGCCAAGTCTTCAGTATTAAAGAGATCAAATTCAGCTTGAATTATAATAGGGTCAATCGGACGAAGTCTTGCAAATAACCCTCCTCCAAAAGCAACAAAGTTTTGCGGAGTACCATTAAAAGTAGAAAGTCTTCTCAATTGATAAAGGCCAGAAACACCAACAGAAAACGCATTTGTGAGATCATAGCCAACCAAAGGAGCAAGTAACAAAAAAGTTGAATTATTATTGAAAGATAAGCCAATCTCTCCACCAACATAAGTCCTTTGTTTTATTTTTTCAAAATTGAGATTTGAATTTTGAGAGTTATTTTTATTGGTTGTTGCATCATATTGACTGTATCCATTACAGGCAAAGAGAAAACAGTAGATGTATAGTGTAAATTTCATTCAATAAGCGTTTGTAATGTATCGCGATTTATATCATGATTCCCTTCAAATGTAATAAATTCAAATTGCATATTTGCATTTCGCAATATTTCAAGATGTGTTTTAGCATCATTCATGGCAATGTATTCATCTTTATTTCCAACGACAAAATAGTTTTTTTGTGTTTCAAATTTTACATTTTCTGTTTTATCCATGTCAGGAGGAAAAACAGCTGCCCAAAGCATAAAAATATCAAAATTGTATTTGCCAAAAGCAACCCAACGTGAGGCTGTTGCACCACCTTGAGAAAAACCCAAAAGTAATTTTTGCTCGAATTGATTTTCTTGGTTTAATTTTAACATTAATTTATCTAAAAAACGGATGTAATCACCAATGTCATTTAGCCGATCTTCTTTTGTCATCCAAGATGCTCCAACACGCCCTTTATTACCTGCATGATAAAATCGGTGAGGTCCTTCAGGACAAACAACATAGTATTCATCTGGATCCAAAAATGAAAATTTTCGAATGAAAAATGTTACTAATTGGCCATAACCATGCAACGCAATGAGAAGTTTTTTTGCTTTTTCCGGATTTCCATGACTAACGAATCTTCCAGTTGTTGTGTATTCAATATGCTCTTGCTTAAATTGCATCAATAAACTTTATTACTTCTTCTAACGTATTTTTTTGAGATTCCTTGTGTGGAACATGACCACAATTTTCAGGATTAAATACGACAGAATGTCCTGTTGTTTCATTTTTAATCGTGCTAACCTGCTTCAATGTGCCATATTGATCATCTAGACCTTGTATAATTAGTTGGGGACATTCAATTTGTTTCAATAAATAGGTAATATCCCATGTTTTGAATTGTGGATTTAACCAAATTTGATTCCATGCCATAAAAACCTCTTCGTAGCGTTGTCCATGATATTTTTGTAAGCCAGAGAACTTGCCGTCTTTGAAAGGAGTTAGAGCTTTTCGGACACCAAGAAGCGTTTCTTCTTCCACAAATACATGTGCAGCTTCAGTAATGATTCCTTTTATCTGTTTTGAGTGACTGCTGGCATAAATAAGCGCAATGCTTCCTCCATCAGAATGGCCATATAAATAAAGATCATATGCTGATAGTTTGAGCGAATCAATAAAGATTTCTAATTCATTAGAACCTTCATGCAAATAATTTATATTCCGGTTAAGAAGGTTTCCAGGCGATAATCCATACCCTGAGCGATCATAAATTAACCCATAACAGTTTAGTGCTTTACAAACGAGTGAAGGGTATTCTTTCCATTGCGCAATAGAACCTAATCCTTCGTGCAGGAAAATGATTAATTTGGTGGACTGTGGATTCCCTATAAAAACATGGTTCAATTCCACATGTAAAGGTTTAAATTACTTCAAAAAGCAGAAAAATCAAGATTTGATTCGCTCAGAGTACTCTCCTTTTCGTGTATCAACTTTTATATGATCTCCAATGTTAATGAATAAAGGAACTTTGATTTCTGCACCAGTATCAATTGTAGCTGGTTTTAGTGTGTTTGTAGCAGTGTCTCCTTTAATACCAGGTTCGGTATAAGTAACTTCAGCATCAATATAAAATGGAAGCTCAACGGTTAACGGAAGTTCTTCGTCAGCATGGAATTGTATTGTACAAACAACACCCTCTTTTAGAAAACCAGGGTTATCGATCATGTTTCCGTTAATGAAAATCTGGTCATAAGTTTCAGTATTCATAAAATGAAAACCTTCACCTTCTGGGTACAAATATTGATAACTTCTTGTTTCAATACGTACAATTTCAATTTTGTGTCCGGCTGAAAATGTATTGTCAACAATTTTTCCAGTTTCAATATAACGTAACTTGGTTCTAACAAAAGCTGGGCCTTTTCCTGGTTTCACGTGTTGAAACTCAACAACACTAACTAATTTTCCATTATAGTTCATGCAAAGTCCATTCTTAATATCTGATGTAGTTGCCATAATTATATTTTTTACAAAGGGCCTTTTATAATTCCCTTTTTCGATTCTTTAATAAACTCTAAAACAGTCTGTTTTTCCTCACAATCCGGTATTTCGGATTCTACACAACGAACGCCATTACTGATTGAATTATTTAAAATAAATAAGTTTCGATAAATGTCTTCGATTCGTTTAAGAGTTTCATCAGAAATACCTCTTCGCCTCAACCCAATTGCATTTACACCGGCATAAGTTAACGGTTCGCGTGCAACACGAATAAATGGTGGTACATTTTTACGAACACTTGTCATTCCTGCAACAAATGCATGTTCTCCTATTCGGACAAATTGTTGTACGCCACACATACCTTCAATAATTGCCCAATCTTCAATGGTTACATGACCCGATATTCCAGTACTGTTTGCAATAATTACATTGTCACCAATCAAACAATCATGTCCAATATGAACATAGCACATGAGCAAGCAATTTTTTCCAATAGACGTCGTTAAACGATCTTTTGTGCCTCTATGTATCGTTACGCATTCTCTAATAATCGTATTGTCCCCAATTTCAGTAGTAGAATACTCTCCATGAAACTTTAAATCTTGAGGAATTGCTGAAATTACAGCTCCAGGATAGATTTGAACATTTTTTCCAATTCTTGCTCCAGGATAGATTGTTACATTTGGTCCAATGACAGTTCCTTCACCAATTTCTACATCCTCATAAATAGTAGAAAAAGATTCAATTGTAACATCAGAAGCTATTTTCGCTTCCGGATTAATATTTGCTAAACTGCTAATCATTCGGTTTTGTCTTTAACAACTTGTGCAAGCATTTCAGCTTCCATTACAACTTTACCATTTACGTAAGCTTTTCCTCCCATATTCACTAACCCTCTTCGAATAGGAGAGAGTAATTTAAGGTCAAATATAACAGTGTCGCCTGGACGAACCATGGTCTTAAATTTGACATTGTCAATTTTCATGAAATAAGTTGAGTATAAATGCGGGTCTTCAACTTTGTCCAAAGCAAAAATCCCTCCAACTTGCGCCATAGCTTCAATTTGTAGAACTCCAGGGAAGATTGGATTACCTGGGAAATGGCCTGTAAATTGAGGCTCATTCATGGTAATATTTTTAACTCCAACAATTCCATTTTCTGTTATTTCCATCACTTTATCTACCAATAAAAAAGGATAGCGGTGAGGGAGCATTTTTTCAATTGCCACTATATCGTAGAGCGGCTTTTTTTCTAAGTCAAAATATTTACCCTTAGAAGTAGCTTTTTTGGCAAACTCTTTTAAAATTTTGGCAAACTTAACGTTTCCTCCATGCCCTGGTCTAGCGGCTAAAATATGCCCTTTAATAGGTTTTCCTAATAAGGCAAGGTCTCCAACAATATCAAGTAATTTATGACGTGCTGGTTCATTTTCAAAATGAAGTTTCGTATGATTTAAGGTTCCAATGCCATCAACAGTAACAGAAAGATCTTCTTTTCCGAGTAACTTAGCTAAGCGATCTAGTTCTTCTTGCTTTATGTTTTCACGTTCAATCAATACAATGGCATTATCTAAATCACCACCTTTGATTAAATCGTTCATTGCTAAATATTCTAGTTCCCGCAAAAAAACAAATGTACGACACCGAGATATATCCTTTTCAAAATTCGCAATTGTGTACATGCTGGCATGCTGAGTACCTAAAACAGGAGAATTGTAATCAACCATTACCGTAATACGATATTCATTATCAGGAACGGCCAAAAACTCGATTCCTTTTTCAGCATCTTCCCATTTAATGTTTTCATCTAAAACAAGATATTCTCTTTCCGCGTTTTGTTCCTCAAGCCCAGTTTCATTTATTGCTTTAACGAAAGGGTATGAACTTCCGTCCATAATAGGGACTTCAGGAGCATCAAGTTTTATTAGTGCATTATCAACTTGCAGTGCATATAATGCAGCAAGTAAATGTTCAGTAGTATACACTTTTCCTCCGTTTTGTTCTAGTGTTGTACCCCTAGCGGTAGATACTACATTATCGGGGTCAGCTTTTATGATAGGTTGATCTTCCAAATCAATCCGTTGAAACTTATAACCATGCTTTGGGGGAGCCGGACAAATTGTTAAATTAACAAGTTCGCCAGTATGCAAACCTACTCCAGACAATTTGATTTCACTTTTAAGCGTTTTTTGCTTTTCAGCCATTAGCGTTGAGATTATTTTTCTTTTAAATTTTTCAATTCATTTTCAACTTCACGTAATCGGTCTAATATTTGGGGTAATCTTCGAAACCCCATATAGGCTTTCTTATATTCCTCCGCTTCATATGCTGGAGATCCCAGCAATGTGGTTCCTTCTTTTTTTATTGTCTTAGGAACACCTGACTGCGCGCCAATTAGTGTACCGTCAGCTAAACTTATGTGTCCAACAATACCTACTTGACCACCAATCATCATGTTTTTTCCGAGTTTTGTTGAACCAGCAACACCTACTTGTGCGGCCATAACAGTATTATCTCCAATGACAACATTATGACCAATTTGTACAAGGTTATCTAGTTTAACTCCTTTTTTAACAACTGTAGATCCTAAAGTAGCGCGATCAACGCAAGTGTTTGCGCCAATTTCAACATGATCTTCAAGAATAACATTTCCTATTTGAGGAATTTTTTGATAATTATTTTCTGAATTTGGAGCAAAACCAAAACCGTCAGCTCCTAATATTGCTCCTGAATGAATCGTACAAGATTTTCCAATGGAGCAATCGCGGTAAACTTTTACACCAGCATATATCTTAGTATTATCGCCGATTACTACATTATCGCCAATATAACTGTTGGGATAAATATGCACATTATCCCCAATTTTTGCTCCAGCACTGATATATGTAAAATCACCGATATAAACATTTTCTCCAATTGTAGCGTTTGGAGAAATGGATGACATTTTTTCTATAATTGCAGGTTTTGCCATTGCTTGATCGTACATTCCAAGCAGTTTTGCAAAACATGCATATGCATCTTCAACTTTTATAATTGTTGTTTCAGCATTTATCTCCTGTTGTGCGTTAAAAGCTTTATTAACGATTACAATAGAAGCCTTAGTTTGATAGATATGGTCTTCATATTTTGGATTCGCCAAAAAAGATAATGTTCCTATTTTCCCTTCTTCGATTTTAGATAAACCGCTTACTTTTACTTCAGGATTACCAATAATTTCTCCCTCCAGAAGAGTGGCAATTTGTTGTGCTGAAAATTCCATTAGACCAAAATTAATAATTAATACATTGAGCAATTATTCAATAGCACGAAGTTTTCAACAAAACTGTTTGGGCAAAGATTACATTTAATCAATTTTAGCATGACACAAGTATGCTTTTTCGACAGGTGTGGATAATGCAGAGATATTAAAATTGTCTGATGCTTTAGCCAAGTCCAATATAGATCCATCTCGAAGTAAGATGTTAATTTGCTTGTACTTTTCATCATAGGCACTGTTTACCAATTTTTCACTTTTTATGAAATAAGAAACCTCTTCATCAGAAAGATTCATTTGTTGTCTTAATTGTGTTTTCTTTTCGTCAAAATCATTTTTGGTAAACGGTTTTTTCGAAATAATAGTTTTAAAGAGTTGTCGTGAAGCAATTCGTTTACAAAGTTCAGATAAAACATGATCTTCTGAAAACTGCCAAACCTTAATAGCAGAGCTAATATCGCTGTCATCAATTAAAGCAAAATTCTCTAACATTTTAGGATCATTGTTGAATTGGTCAATCGTGACATCTTCCTTTAAGAATATCTTTAAGTTAGGGCTGGCAAATAAGTTTTTCCCCTTTTTATAGAGGAATTTTGCCCGTTTTAAAATACTCGTCAACATAAATTCTGAAGAAACCACAGTTTTATGCATGTATACTTGCCAGTACATGATTCGTCTAGCACTAATAAAATTCTCAATTGAGTAGATGCCTTTCTCCTCGATTACAAGACGGTTTTCAGAAACATTCAACATAGTGATTATTCGCTCACTACCAACAACTCCTTCTGATACTCCCGTAAAAAAACTATCTCTTTGTAAATAATCTAGTCGGTCCATATCCAATTGGCTTGAAACAAGTTGGTGTAGAAAGGTTTTTGGATATTCGTCTGAAAAAATCTTAATGGCTAAATCTAACCTTCCATTAAAATCATTATTTAATCGTTCCATAAACAACAAAGAAACCTTTTCATGATGAATGGAATTAAGAATGGAATGTTCTAATGTGTGCGAAAAAGGGCCATGTCCTATATCGTGTAATAATATGGCAACGGTAACTGCCAATTTTTCTTCTTCAGTAATAGCAACATTTTTGCTCCTTAACACATCAACAGCTTGTGTCATAAGGTGCATTGCTCCTAGTGCATGATGAAACCGTGTGTGATTTGCTCCAGGATATACCAAATGTGATAAACCAAGTTGTTTTATCCGTCTTAAACGTTGAAAAAATGGATGTTCAATTAAATCAAAAATTAATTCGTCCGGTAATGTAATAAAGCCATGTACTGGATCGTTAATTATTTTTCTTTTGTTGGGAGTATTACGATACAATTTCAAATGATTAATTTAACATCCCAAAACTAATTAAAAATAAACAGATGGAAGCAAGAATTTTATGGGCAGATGATGAAATCGATTTATTGAAGCCACACATTTTGTTTTTAGAGCAAAAAGGGTACGAGATTGATACCATAAATAATGGAGCTGATGCTGTTGAAATGGCAAGCGAAAAACACTATGATATCATCTTTTTAGATGAAAACATGCCGGGGTTAAATGGATTAGAGACATTAGCACAGATAAAACAAAAGAATCAGCGTGTTCCAGTCATAATGATTACAAAAAGTGAAGAGGAATATATTATGGAAGAGGCAATTGGTGGTCAGATTTCAGATTATTTAATAAAGCCCGTAAATCCGAATCAAATATTGCTTTCATTAAAAAAGAATTTGTTAAAAGAAGATTTAGTAAGCCAGAAAACGACACATGATTATCAAGTAGAGTTTAGACAAATTGGAATGCGTTTAAATGATCGACTAGATTTTGAAGAGTGGGCAGATATCTATAAACAATTAGTGAATTGGGAGATTAAATTAGAAAACTCTAATGACGATAGCATGAAAGAGATTTTTGCTATGCAAAAGAAAGATGCTAATACACAATTCTGCCGTTTTATAGATGAAAATTATAGGGATTGGTTATCTGGAGGTGAAGACACACCGCTTATGTCGCATCAATTATTGAAATCTCGAGTTTTTGATTCGCTAGGAAAAGAACCTGTTTTTTTGATTGTAATTGATAATTTACGTTATGATCAGTGGGCTGTATTAAAACCCTTAATAGGAGATTTTTTCAATGTAGAAAACGAAGAGGTCTTTTATTCTATTTTACCAACAGCAACGCATTATGCTCGAAATGCAATTTTTGCAGGCATGATGCCAAGCGAAATTGAAAGAAGACACCCTGATCTTTGGTTGAATGAAAATGATGAGGGAGGCAAAAATATGCATGAAGCAGATTTGCTCCGCGCGAATTTAAAACGAAACAATAAAGAAATTAAAATGTCCTATAACAAGGTGGTTAAATTGGATTTTGCCAAACGACTTGTGGATCGTTTTAACGAACTTGTGAAAAATGACCTTAATGTGATTGTTTATAATTTTGTTGACATGCTTTCACATGCTCGAACAGAAATGGAGGTTATTAAAGAGCTCGCTGATGATGAATCAGCGTATCGCTCCTTAACCGTTTCATGGTTTAATCATTCCCCGTTGCGCGAAATATTTAAAAAAATAGCTGAAAAAGGAATCAAGACATTCTTAACAACTGATCATGGAACGATAAGAGTAGATGCACCTGTAAGAATTGTAGGAGATAAAAACACGAATACTAATTTGCGTTATAAAGTTGGAAAAAACTTAAACTACAATGAAAAAGATGTAATTGTTTCGAGTGATCCAAAAGCCATTATGTTACCAAAAGAAAATGTGAGTTCTTCTTTCGTTTTTGCAAAAGAAAACGATTTTTTTGCGTATCCAAATAACTTTAATTATTACGCCAAGTATTATAAAGATACCTTTCAACATGGAGGCGTTTCGCTGGAAGAAATTATCATTCCATTTGTAGAATTGTCTCCGAAATAGTTTTAGTACGCCTTTTTTTTAGCTTATCTTTGAAAAAAGGAATTGGGATGGAGTTTATACTTGATACGGTCGCTGATATAAAATCAGTAGCCCCAAAATTTTTAGAAGCACTTAAAACGCAAAAAAAAATTGCTTTTTACGGAGCAATGGGAGCAGGAAAGACAACATTTATAAATGGATTATTGCAATTCATGAAAATAGAAGATCACGTTTCTTCTCCAACATTTTCAATTGTTAATCAGTATTATTCGAATTCCTTTGGAGATGTTTATCATTTTGATTTTTATAGAATTGAGAATGAGATGGAGGCATTGGACATAGGTTTAGAAGAAATTTTTGAAGAAGATGCTTATTGTTTTATGGAGTGGCCAGAACGGATTGATAACCTTATCCCTGAGAATTGCGTATCCGTACATATAAGTGTAGAGAATGAATGTAGAATAGTTAAGCTAGAGTTATGATTACTGACCCGGATACATTAAAATCATTGATGAAAGAAGGAGGTTTATTGCCACAAGAAGAAATGTTAGCAATAGGCAAAAAGAA
Organism: uncultured Crocinitomix sp.; assembly: GCA_964415335.1. Taxonomy (GTDB): domain Bacteria; phylum Bacteroidota; class Bacteroidia; order Flavobacteriales_D; family Crocinitomicaceae; genus Crocinitomix. Next base: position 28,898 of record CAYPZN010000038.1, on the reverse strand, counting down.
AGGGAGTCTTAGAATTGGTATTCCAAAAGAAACAACCTATCAAGAAAATCGTGTTGCATTAAACCCAGAAGCAGTACAATTTCTAGTGGGAAATGGACATGAAATAATTGTAGAATCGGGCGCGGGAAAATCATCAAGGTATGAAGATGTTGATTATTCTGAGGCGGGAGCTGAGATTGCTTATGATAAGCAAAAAGTATTTAAATCCAACATAATTTTAAAAGTTGCTCCTCCATCAGATGATGAAATAGAAATGATGCCTGGTGGGCAAACGCTTATTTCTGCATTGCAATTAACGCTTCAGCCAAAAAAAACATTGATTAGTCTAATGCAAAAGAAAATTACCGCAATTGCATGGGATTATATTCAAGATGAACAATCTATTTACCCTGTTGTTCGTGCAATGGGAGAAATTGCAGGAAATACATCTATATTAATTGCTGCTGAATTACTGTCTGATTTTGAAGCAGGGAAAGGAATTATGATGGGAGGAGTTGCAGGAGTGCAGCCAACAGAAGTTGTGATTTTAGGGGCTGGGACAGTAGGGGAGTATGCTTGTAGAACAGCGTTAGGGTTAGGTGCTTCCGTTAAAGTATTTGACAATTCCATTTCTAAATTGAGACGTTTACATAATGATATCGGAAGTCGAGTCTATACTTCGGTCATTCAACCGAAATTACTGGGTAAAGCTATTCAAAGAGCAGATGTAGTAATTGGAGCGATCCGAGCGCCCTATGGAAGGACGCCGTGTATTGTAAATGATGGCATGATTTCTAAAATGAAACCTGGATCAGTAATCGTAGATGTTAGTATCGATCAAGGGGGGTGTTTTGAAACGTCAAAAATTACAAATCATGATGCGCCTACTTATATAAAACATGATGTAATTCACTATTGTGTTCCAAATATAGCTTCACGTGTTTCAAGAACAGCGTCAATAGCATTAAGTAACATTTTTTCACCAATCTTAATGGAGATGGGAGACATTGGAGGTTGTAAGGATATGATCAGAAAAGATAGCGGATTTAGAAGCGGAGTTTATATCTATCAAGGAAAACTCACCAGCCAAATTTTAGGGAAAGTGTTTGATATACCCTATAAGAATATTGAATGGTTATTACATTAGACTGAATAATCATCTCTTTTTTTTTGACTACGTTGTACTAAGCGGACTTATTTCTTCAATAAAAATTTAAAGGCTATAAGATTTATGTTCACAAAAGAATACCTATAATAACCTTTCAAGTGAAAATGAATATAGTTAATGAGGGTAAAAGCCCTTATGAAGAAGGTCAACTCACCGTTAAATTCGCAAGTCAAATAATTAGTGAGGTATAGATTACCAAGTAAATAATGGTAAGTTCTTCACCAATTGGTTCACATCATTTTTTACTTCGTTTAATACAGCGTCGTTGTCTTTATTCATTAATGCACGGTCAATTAAATCAACAATAGCATCAATTTGTTCTTCTTTAATCCCTCTAGTTGTTATTGCAGCCGTTCCAATACGAATTCCAGATGTTACAAATGGTGATTCAGTGTCAAAAGGAACCATATTTTTGTTAACAGTGATTTCAGCTTTAACTAATGTGTTTTCAGCATCTTTTCCTGTTAATCCTTTTGACCTTAAGTCAATTAACATAGAATGATTATCTGTTCCACCAGAAATGATATGGTATCCTTTTTCAATGAATAAAGATGCCATGCGTTGTGCATTTTTAACAACTTGGTTCATGTAGTCCACATATTCAGGTGAATTTGCTTCTTCAAAAGCGACTGCTTTAGCTGCTATGACATGTTCCAATGGTCCTCCTTGGCATCCTGGAAAAACTGCAGAATCTAAAAGCGAACTCATTTTTCTTACAGTTCCTTTTTTTGTTGTAATTCCCCATGGGTTTTCAAAATCATGACGAATCATTATTACACCTCCTCGTGGCCCTCTTAGCGTTTTATGTGTTGTTGTTGTAACAATATGACAATGATCAAAGGGATCATTTAATAATCCTGCAGCGATTAACCCAGCAGGGTGTGAAATATCAGCTAAAATAATTGCTCCAATTTTATCAGCAATGGATCGAATTCGCGCATAGTCCCAATCTCTTGAATAAGCAGATGCTCCACAAATAATTAATTTTGGTTGCTCTTTTAATGCGATTTCTTCCATTTGATCATAATCAACCAATCCGGTTTCTTTATTTACACCATAAAAGAAGTTTGTAAATCGTTTCCCAGAAAAATTAACAGGAGACCCATGAGTGAGATGTCCACCATGAGATAAATCAAATCCAAGTATTTTATCTCCAGGCTCTAAACAAGCCAAAGTTACAGCATAATTTGCTTGCGATCCTGCATGAGGTTGAACATTGGCCCAAGTAATATTAAATAATTTTTTTAACCTGTCTATTGCCAGATTTTCTATTTTATCGACAACTTCGCATCCACCATAGTAGCGCTTTCCGGGGAGTCCTTCAGCATACTTATTGGTTAAAACAGATCCCATGGCCTGCATAACGGGTTCGCTTACAAAATTTTCCGAAGCGATTAACTCGATTCCTTCGAGTTGTCTCTTGTGTTCTTGTTCGATTAAATCGAAGATAGCGGTATCTCTAGACATAAAAAAAATTTTGGTAAATGTAATATACTTATGATTAACTTGGTTCTTTAATTGGTAAAAATTTAAATAATAAATAAAGGACCATTAAAGGCATAAAAGATTGCACAATTCCCATTAGTGTTCGAATAACTCCATAAAGGTCTTGGTATATGCCAAATACCTTTCCAATCCCCAATAATAATACGGATAATCCCAAGAGAATTAAGTAGGAAAAAAGAACCATTTGATTGTATTTCTTTTTTTTGAAATTTAGATGAATAATAGCATAGGTAAGTGCTAGAAATAGAATTGAAAATAAAAGAGTTAAAAACCATTTAAGGGTATCGATCTTGCTAGGAGTCCAATTTAGTAAAAAATGAAATTCAGTTCTTGCTCCATTTCTTCTTCCATTGACAAGTGTTAAATAAATCCAATTAATATTCGCAAAAAGGTATTCCCTTAAAAACCCCAGTAAAACAATGCTTGAAGTCAGTATGAAAAGAGAAATTTTTCTAGACATTTTCTTTTCCCGAATTTTGCTTTTTTGCCCAAATATACCAGAGCAAAAAGATGATGGCATAAACAAAAATTGTGAACGTATAAAGGTGGTTAAAATCAAGGTATTGTGGGTAATGATTGTTTATTAAAACAAGTGCCATAACACGAATGACATTGGCCAAATGTATAACAACCAACCCCAAAGGGATATACCAAAGTTTGTGCACTTTTTTGCCAGGAAAAGCTAAGATGAAAATAGAGAAAATAGAAAATAATTTAAACCCATTGCATTCGTCTCCAATCCAAATTCCCCTATAATTACCAGAGTCTAAAAGTAAGATAACGTGTTCACTTTCTTCTTCAATAACACTTGTTATGTCAAACCAACTAAAAAAAACTTGAGAAATATTTGCAAGGTTAGAATTAAGAAGGTAATCCCAATTGGTATATTCTTTAATGATAAAATAGTAGCATAAAAGCCATAGCACATATAAAGAACCAGCCAAAAAAAGAAAACGATAGATGTTATTTTCTTTGATGGTTTTCAACATAATGAATGCTTAAATCAAATGAGAAAATGTACTGAGGTTTTTATTATTTCCCTCTACTGTATAATTTTTTTGCACCAAGCCCAATTCCTGCAGCAATTAAAAAACCAACACCTGCATCAATAGGAATACATTCTGGTTGCCAGCACGGAGGAAACGTTCCCGTTGATCCACCACCACCAGGAGGTGGTCCACCAGGTGGTTGTGCAAATAACATTATATTTCCAGTTAGAAAGACTGCAAAAGCAATTAATCTGAAGACGATATTTTCAATTTTTCTTTTCATTTAGATTGCAAGTTAAAGAATAATTTTCTTCGTTGCAACATTTGTACCAGTTCTAACAGATATTATAAGAACTCCACTTCCTTGAAGGCGACTTGGTAATGTAACTAAATTACTTCCATTCGTAAGATTTAATGCCTCACTAAACACTTCTTTTTGACCCAATACATTTGTAACGGTAAAGATAGAATTTTCTTCTAAATCTTCTGTTGAAGTGATTTCAATAATATTTCCCATTTGTTTAATCGAAAGATCATTTCCTGAATTTATTTCGCTTAAGATAGGAGATGTCGCATTTGATTCATTTGAATTGGACAGAATCAATGTAAATCGCAATGAATCATTTATGCCAAACTCAGCATCTTTTTCTGCAGATTGCGCGTAAAACATGTAATCATTTTCTTTTAAATTAATCATCTGACCATTCTTACTGTCAAAGAGTAAAATTTTATGATATTGACTAAAATTTTCAATGTTTTTCGCACTTAATGTATAGTTTCCATCTTCAACAAATGCTGTGTTTAATTTAAAAGATTTATCCTTTCCATTTGGTTTAATAAAATTCTTTCGTAACAACATTTCAGGGGATTCAATTGCAAAAGAAGGTGCTTTTTCAATTCCAGTATAGAGGTGAGCAATATCCATAAATTCATCAAAAGAATCATTGGCATCAGAATATTCTTCAACAAAAATAGAAGCTTGATAATGCTGATCATTTTGCTTAATATTTATTTCTAATGAATTGTTTACTGTGCTTGAGGTTCTTAAGAAAGTAGTTGTTTCAGAAGTTTTATCAGATTGTTTAAATGTAAGAGAACCCAAACTAGAAGCAAAAACCCAAAAACCTTGACCAGAACTTACATAGCCATCTAAAAGACTTGGAATACTTGAAGTGGACGTAATTCCATCATAAAACTGAAATCCTGCAATATTAGCATCATAGACAAAGAAATAATTACCAATTTGACTGGTTCTATCAACTGTTTTGAAATCAATAACCGAAGCATAAGGGTTACCAATTAATGCAAAACCAGTGGGAATTGTTTTAACAATATTACTAGAATTGTTAAGTGGTCCAGGAGAATTTAATGTTGTACCGCTAAATGTCACTAGGTCTGTACCTACAAAAAGTTCGAACCCGGTTCCGTTTTCAATTGCCTCTGAACTACTAATTACTGGATCATATAGTCCTCCTTCATGAGCCATAACAGAAATGAAACATCCATCAGGTCCAAATGCACATCCATCAGGAAAATCTGGGCCACTCATTGCTAAATCTGGATCCCAGTCATCAAATGTATTTCCTAAAACAGGAGAACATAAATTTCTAAACTCCGCGACTCCTGGAGGAATCATTCGTTGAACAATAAAATTACCCGTTATTGTTGTTGGTGTAATAATTGGTCCAATACTTCCACTTTGAGTGGAAGATGTTGAAGTGACTACAAAATTTGTACCCGGATCAATAATAATGTTTCCAGCATTTGGCGACATTACTCCATTAAGTAAATATCTTCCACCACCCTGAAAAGTAACATTTCCAGTAGCAATTGTATTGTTGATAATAAGGTTATTTAAATTAACATCTAAAGGAGAAGTAGAAGCGATTGTAACGGTTTGACTAACATCTCCTGTTAAAGAAATAGCGCCATCTGTAAAATCTGTCGTTCCACTAATTGTCCAATCTCCATTAATATCAATAGTTACAGGAGAATTCATAATTAATGTACCTCCAAAAGAAACCGTTAGATCATCAACAAAACCATCAATGTCTCCAGTAACAGTTGTTGCAGGGTCAATAAATACTAAGTCACTTGCCGAAGGAATACAAGAACAATCCCATGTAGATTCCTGACTCCATAAACCATCTGTGATTGAGTGAATTTCTAAAATCTCTTGAATTCCAGATAAAGTGAAAAAATCACCGTCTGAAAGATTTACAGTAAAGCTAAGACTTGCCGAGCCAGCGTCATATACACCGGGGATGATTGTGGCGTCTGCAAAAATGCCATCAGCATCCACAAGTAAACGATAAGAATCTGGAACCGCAAAATCATCTTCTCCTAAACCAAAAATTAAATTGACAGTACCAACTTCGCCTGATTCATCAACTCGCCATGTTCTTTCAAATCGTTGATGCATTGGAAGTTCAACTAAGGGTAAATCAACAGTATTAAAGCTACTTAATGAAAAATCAGTATTCGCTACAATGAAATGTTCACCAGCAGCAAGTTCTGAAGCACCACTCATAAATAAAACACCAGCTCCTTGAGCAGTTGTTTGAGAATTTGTACCATCATCAGCTAAAGCGATAAGTCCTAGGCGGTGCGTTGATTCATAATCATATAAATCTGTCGGAATTGCCATATTGTATTTAGCTCCCAGATAATTTTCAATTAAAATACGCTCAAGTTCATTTAATTCAGCATTATATGTAATCACTTCAGAAACTAATCCTCTGTACGTATATGAAGAAGTAGCTGTAGCAGATCTGTTTCCTAAATAAGTTGCATTGTGTCCAACTGGGATTGTATAGGTTGTTGGATCAGAAGCTTCAAGTACACCTTGAGAAAAAGTACTAAATTCTGTTGGTGAATAATGCGTAGAAAAGAAAGAAGCTGGACCCGGATCATCAAAAAATATAAAATCAAAACTCGGTGAAAAGTGTCCGCTAATCATTCTGTTTTGCCCTGGATTCGAATAACTTCTCCATTTTCTGAAATCCGAATCATAATCTCCGTTAATGATCATTCCGCTTGCTGTACCAATCCGGTCATAGACCAAAAAATAAGTAACAGCGCTTGATTCTAGAGCGGCATTCGGAGAAGCAATTAAAACATCATTAACGCCATCAAAATTAACCGCTGGTAGTCCTCCAATACCCAAAGCAGAGAGTGTTGGGAATCGATCTGAAGAGGTTTGAACAAAATCATCCCCGTTGCCTGATAAATCATTCCAGATTGAAACTTCAGCGCCATCTGAAAGGTTTAATGCGTGAGCATCCAGCCAATATTTATTTGTAGAATTATTTCTAACTCCAGCAGGTCCGGTTTGAGCTATTCCTAAAGAAGAAATAAGCAAAGCGAATAACGCTAAGCTAACTTTATAAAGGGGTCTTTGTATCTTCATTAAATAATACTTTTAGCATGCAGAACAACTTAATCTGCAGCATAATGTAAAAATAATCAAATTATCTCTAAACGTTAGATCTAATCTGATATTAACTGGGTATAATTATCAATTTCGACAAAAAACACCAAAAAAACAACATTTTGAGCAAATAACTTTTCAGGGTTTCTGACGTTGATGAAGATTAAAACTTTCAATTCTGAATAACATTTTTTAATATATCACGTAACTTTAAAGAAATTAATAATTTAAAATTGTTGGTTTAGAAGAAGAATTATGCAGCAACCGAATAGAAATATTAGCCCTTCAAATAAATTAATCGAAACAAAAGACCTTCTTTTTATTTGGAAGATTGTTCTTAAAAATATTGGAATTTTAGTTTTTATTCCTTTAATCGCATATGGGGTGGGATATGTTTACACCTATCGCTTGACGAATATTTATGGGGCAAAATCCGAATTACTTTTAAAGTCGAACGAAACATATGATTATCAAGATCCTATTTATAAAGGATTAGGTGCCTACGGGATTTATAGGGATGTTCAAAACCAAATTAGAATTCTAAACTCCAGAGATTTGGTTGGAGAGGTGATTGATAAGATAAATATAGCAACTTCTTATTACGTCGTTGGAAGAATTAAAAAAGTAGAAGTTTTTGAGACTTTACCATTTAAGTCGAAAGTTACAGTATTAAATGATCACCTCTATGAAATCCCAATTCAAATTGCTATTCTGAATGAGAATGAATACAGTATGACTTATCAAATGCTGGGAACTGAAATTACAATGGTCAATGAATTTGACAAAGAGGTTTCCACAGCAGACTTTAACTTGGTTTTGGAAAGAAGGTACGAATTGGATAGTGAAAATGTTGAAGCGCTAAAAGAGTCGAATTATGAGATAGTTTTTCATTCTAGAAATTATCTGATCAGTAAATATCAATCCAGTCTTTCTGTCGAAAATATTGAGCATACAAGTGTCATAAAACTAATAGTAAGTGATGAACTCGCAAATCGAGCAATTGTTTATTTGGATACATTAACCAATACTTATGTCGATTATTCTAAAAGAATACAGCTAGAAGTTAATGAAAATACCTTAGAAAATATTCAAAAACAAATTGATACAGTAAGCGTTTTAATCCAAACAAAAGAACGAGAGTTGCTATTGTATAAAGATCAAAATGCAATCCTTAACATAGCAAAAGAAGAGGAGGATTTCTTTTCAGAATACATCAATTTCACAAAAGAAAAACGAATTCTTGAACAGAAAAAAGGGTCAGTTGTAGCCTTGCAAAAGTATTTGAATACCTCCTTAGATACACGTGTGTTACCTCCCTCTTTTTTTATTGAGCAAAACGATAATTATTTACGTGAGGCAATTGGGGAAATCAGGCAAAAACAAATCCGTTATGAGATTAACAAAACTCAAATGTCTGAAGATAATTTAACCATGACCAATTTCAGAAAAGAAATTGCATTTTTAAATAATGATGTAATTGTTTATTTAGAAAACTTACTTGGAGCCATTAATAATCAAATTGACGGAATTAATCAACTGATAGGTAATTATAAAGACAATATCCGGAAATTACCTAAATCAGCTCAAGGGATTTTAAATATCCAACGAGAATTAGATGTTAATAACCGGATGTATCTGTTTTTGTTAGAAAAGAAGACAAATACGTTAATTACAAGAGCAGGTATCATTCCTCAGGTAAGAATTATTGAAAAAACTGTTAGTACAGGAATAAATTATCCGAATAAAACTAAAATAGTTCGGCTTTTTATTCTTGGAGGAGTCATCTTTGCCTTTTTAATTGCAATCATTCGGAAATTGTTTTTTGAGAAGATAGAGAATGTTGCCGAATTATCAGCAATAACCAATTTGGGTGTTGTTGGCGGAATTCCATTCATAAAAGAGATGGAATATGGTAACATTATTGAAAAGCAACCAAAATCTCATATTACAGAAAGCTTTAGGACAGTCAGAACAAATATATCTTTCATGGGTAAAAATAACCCGGATAAAGCGAAGAAAATTTTACTTTCTTCCTTTTTTCCTGGAGAAGGAAAGACGTTTTGTTCTACTAATTTGTCTAACCTGATAGCAATGGGGAGTAAGAAAACATTGATTATAGATTTTGATTTGCACAGACCTAAGGTGCACAAGATGTATAAACTTGATAATATTTCTGGAGTCTCTAATTTTATTATTGGAAAAAAGACATTTGATGAGGTTGTGCAAAAAGAAGTTTCAGAAAACTTGGATGTTATTACTGCTGGCCCAATAGCTCCAAATCCGTCAGAATTAATTTTAAGAGAACGAGTTCAAGAAATTATAAAAATTGCTGAGGAAAAATATGATTATGTGATTATTGATACCCCCCCATTTGGATTACTTAATGATACATTGGAATTATTGAAATATGTAGATATGTTTTTGGTGATTATGAATACGCGATACACTAGAAAAAAGGGAGTAGAGCATATGGATCAATTATTAGGAAGATTTGAAGGACTAAGTATGGGAGCTGTATTAAATGGAATAAAAGAAAGTAAATTGAAATACTATTATTCTAAATACACTTATAAGTACACTTATGGTTATAATTATGGTTACGGCTATGGATATGGCAGTGGATATTCAAATGATGAGATCGATTAAAAAAAATTGACTTTAACTTTGTAATGATGTAACTTTGTTTACGTCTAAATAACGCTTACGCTGCTGTATTTTTATGAAAAAAACCGCTAAATCTTTGATAATTATTGTTTTATGTGTTTTAGCTGCTCCAAAAGATGGTGCAGGTCAAACGGTATTAAAAAACACTTTTTCAGTATTTCATTCGATTGAAGCAAATGATTCTCTTCAATTAGTGGGAGGCCAGACTCTTTCTGGTAACGATACTGAAGGCAAAGTTGAGCATGGGTATTTACCACTTTCTTATTCGTTATTAAGTGTTTCAAATATTGAAACACTTGTGAACTATACAGTTTTTCCTAATCCTTTTAATACATCTTTCAATATTATTGTTGAAAGTGAAGAAAGCGATAATTACTATGAGTTATATAGTTCAAACGGTAGCTTAGTCTTTAGTAGATCCTTTTCTGGTTCTTCAACAAACGTAGACGTTTCCAATTTGTCAAGAGGGATTTATTATGTGCGTGTTTACACTAACGATACAATTCTTTTCCATGAAAAAATGATTAAAAACTAATGCTAAATAAATTACTACATATATGCATACTAATGCTGTTTGTATCTGGCGGATTATTCGGACAAGAATCGATAGGTCCAATTAACGTTCAAGGTCAAATAGCAAATAGTCCATTTGCTGAAAGAGATTTTGAATTTGTTGTAATTGGTATTGGAGCAGATACCATTTGGAAAGAAAAACATGAAAATATTACTCTAGATGATCAAGGCTCGTTTTCACTGGCTTTAGGAAATGGGGAGTATATTTCAGGTTCTAGTGTTAGTTTTCAAGAAATTAATTGGCTTGATGCAACACGTTTCGAAATTTATCAAACAAGAGGAGAAAGATATTTACAAGGAGCATTTCAAATGCAATCTGTACCCTACGCAATGCACAGTATTTATTTACTTAACGCTCCAAACTTAAATCACTTATCTGATGTTGATGACTCAGGAACAGTTGGAAATCAATTAGAGTTTGATGGTATTAATTTTATCATGGGGACTGATAATACAGGTGATAGTGCGCTTTATGTATGGAATGCAGAACATGTAGATCATGTCGATACAGCGTTGTTTGCATTTAATGATGAATTTGCGGATACAGCTTATTATACTTTCCTTTCAGATAGTGGAAATTACGCGTTAGACTTCCTTTCTGTCCTAACAACAAATACAGCAACAAGAGCAGATTCATCTGCTATAGCTTTAGAATCAATTGGAAATTGGGGGCTTTCTGGAAATGAACTTGGTGATACTGATAAAAGCCTAGGAGCAGGTTCCGATAAGAATTTTTATTTTACAACAAATAGCCATAGACGGCTATTGTTTGATACTGATGGCAATGTAAACAATGGGAGTGAAGGAAATGGATTTCGATTAAATGCTAAGAAAGGAATATTGTACCAAACAAATGATAATCCTGGTTTAACAGAAATAGACGGAAGCTACCTTTACTTTGACGGAGAGACAAATTCTTTACACGGTGGAACCAGCACAAACCCGATTGATACATTAAAAGGGATTTATAGTTTTGCTTGGGGTGAAAATGTGGGTACTAACGGACCAAATTCAACCGTTTTTGGGAAAGAAACCTATGGTGATACAGCACTTTTTGGAGGAGCATTAACACCATTTGCTTCTATTTCAAGTTTTGCTGCTGGAAGAAAATGTCACGTTGCTCATATGAGTTTTGCAATAGGGGACAGTTGTATTGCAGATTACTATCGAAATATTGCTGTTGGGAGAAAAGCAGTTTCAACTACAGCTTCTGCTGGATTGGCAATGGGAAATAATGTTTTAGTTGAAGGTGCTACATCATGGGCAATGGGACATAATGTTCAAGCAACTGGGCATTTTTCTACTGCGCTCGGAACTAATGCTAGTACGAATAATTTTAGAGGAGGTTTTGTTTATGGAGATAATTCAACAACAGATACCGTAAAAAATACTGCAAAAGATCAGTTCATGGTAAGGGCCGCTGGAGGGTATATTTTTTATAGTTCTTCGGATTTGACTATGGGAGTTGAACTTGCTCCTGGAGGAGGTAGTTGGTCTATGATTTCTGATCGAACAAAAAAGAGAAATATTACAAGACTCGCTCCGTTGAGTTACAATAAAATGTTTGATACTTTACAAGTTTTTTCTTGGGAATATAAAGGTCAAACAACAGCACATATAGGACCAATGGCGCAAGATATTTATGGCATTTTTGATGTTGGAGAAGTTCCGCATTATATTAATATGATTGATAATGATGGAATTGCTTTCTTGGGAATCAAAATGTTAAATGAAAAAGTAAATAACCTTTCTACTATTGAAGATTTAGATGAAAAGGCAAATGAAATTGAAAGAGAAAAAGAGTCGTTAGAAGAAATGGAACGGCGAATAAATTTATTATATGAAGAATTGGATAATAATTAGCATTCTATTGCTAAGTGTTAATGTGGGTTTGTCTCAAACTTTTCCTGAAGGTATTTCCTACCAAGCTCAGGTTAATGGTTCTGATGGTAATTTTCTGTCAGGAGTTACAATTGGTGTTGAGTTTAATATAAGAAACACTTCTATTGATGGAAGTATCGCTTGGCAAGAGACACATACTGTTACACTAAGTGATCTTGGTCATTTTTCACTGATTATAGGAAATGGAATTTCAACTGGAGTTGGAACATCTCCTTCATTCGAGGAAATTGACTGGCAAAATGGACCTTATTTTATAGAAATGCTAGTGGATGAGGAAAATACGGGAGATTATGTTTCGAGTATTACACAACAGATGATGTCAGTACCCTTTGCATTTCATGCAAAAACAACTTCCCAAAAGTATGCTTTATCTCAATTGACAGATGTTGATACAGCAGGAATTGAAATTGGAGATGTTTTAAAATGGGATGGTGAAAACTGGATTGCAAGTGAAGATTTGGTGCCAGATACTGTTAGTTTTGCGTTAGAAAGTGGGTCTTCTATCTATGCTGACACAGCTGATTACGCAATTGTAAGTGAAATTCCAACCTTAGTAGATAGCTCTAACTATGCATACTATGCAGATTCAGTAAACTACGCAACAGATGGATTACATTCTACTTATGCAGATACGGCAATTTACGCGGATACGGCAACCGTAACTGATTATGCTTATAATAATTGGGGGTTTGAAGGGAACGATAATGTTGAAGAAGAACACTTCCTTGGAACAATAGATTCTACAGATTTAGTGATTAAATCAAATGGAACGGAAAGAATGAGAATAAAGGCAAATGGTACAGTTGGTATCGGAACTGATGATCCTAAAGCCGATTTCCATGTAAATAATGTTAATGGTGTATTATACACGGGAGAATTTGGTGTTGGAACGATTCCTACAGAAGGAGCAGGAGCGAGAATGATGTGGCATCCAAGAAAAGCAGCTTTTAGATCAGGATTTGTAACAAGCTTTCAATGGAATGAGGCGTTTATCGGAGATTATTCTTTTGGTGCAGGTTATAATACGAGAGCTTCTGGAGATTATGGAGTAGCATTTGGATTTAATACACAAGCAACAGGAGATTACTCATTTGCCGCCGGTAATGCTTCCATTTCATCTGGAGATTATGCATTTTCTGCAGGACATAATCCACAAGCCGCAGGAAACCATAGTATTGCTTTGGGTAGAGGTGCTTTAGCGTTTGCTGAAAGTGCAATTGCAATTGGGTATCACCCAACGGCTGATGCTCCTTATGCGTTGTCACTTGGTCATTATACTTATGCGCACGGAAATAATTCTGTTGCAATTGGATATCATGCTGAAGCATTACACGAAGGAAGTTTTATTTTTAATGATAAAGAAGATCCATTTGGTTATTATAGTACAACAGCTGAAAATCAATTTATGGTTCGAGCTACTGGAGGAACTGTCTTCTATACAGATGCAGATTTAACAACAGGTGTTGAATTATTACCTGGTGCAGGTTCATGGTCTATTCTTTCAGATAGAAATAGAAAGAAAAATATTGAAGCAATTAATGCACAAAATTATTTAAATCGTTTGGATAATATAGACGTTTATTCTTGGAGCTATAAGTCACAAGATTCTAGTGTAACACACATTGGTCCAATGGCACAAGACTTTTTCAAAACATTTGAATTAGGGACAGATTCTACAACCATAAATTCAGGAGACTTTGATGGGATTAATCTATTATTGATTAAGGCGTTAGATGAAAAGGTAAAAGCATTGAATGATCAATCTACTGAAATGGCTGCTTTGAACGAAGAATTAGAAGCGTTAAAAGCACAACGTAAAAAATTATATCAATTATTATTAGAGATTGAGTCTAAACTTGAAGATGAAAGTACAATTTCAGAGAATTCTTCTGTTAAAGAAAGTAAATCTGCACACTAAGAAAGCCTAGATTTTACTCTTCCTTGTGCTCTAAAAAGAGTGTCTAACAAATAATGTTTCCGTAATATTTTATTAATCAAATTTGTGTTTGCATTTTGTTTGATTTCTGCATTATCCAGTTGATTTAAAATGATTTTCAACGGATTCTCGACAGTATATTTATTAAGCCAAATTGCTCCTTTCTTAGCTTCTGCTTCTACAGTTTCAGGATGTTGAATATAATGATGAATTAACTTGGCTATTTCTTCCGGTGTATTTGCATTGAGTAGAGGATATAAATCGTCGTAATCCTTTTCATATAATTCATCTGCTCTATAATGCAATAATGGAATTTCTGAAGCTAAAGTTTCATTGACAACTCCACATGTTAACCAACTGTTGTCAAATTGCCCACAAGAAAGATTAGAAAGGTTTAACCCAAACATAATTTCTTTTCGTTGCATTAACGGCATCCAAACAACAAGTTTTTCGATATTTAAATCTTCAATTAATTGTTTAGAAGCATCAACATTCATACCGTAATCAAACAAAATAAGCTTTGATTTCAGCTGTTTGTTTGTTTGAAGAAATAGTGCAAAACCCTTAATTAGAATATCATTTCCTTTTTGATGAATAGCTAATTTATCTTCTAGGTTGAATCCATTGTGTCTTGAATGTGAGAAGATAATTAGATCATTATTCGCTTTTAATTCAGTATAGAATTTGTAATAATTCAGTTTTTGAATACTTGGATTGCTTTCAAGATTTTTATATTGAGGAGCGTAGACCATGGGGCCAGAAGTGTTGTAGTAGGTTGCAACCGTTTTTAGTTTATGTTTAAATGGAAAATGAATATTATATTCATCAGGAAATAAAATGGTTGGAATTGTTTTAATTCCAATCTTTTGTAATTTACCAAGAGTAGTTTTTTCTCTTAACCACCAAACCTTATTTGCTCCTTTTTTTCTCCTCTCATGAAACGGTAATGCATAAATATCACTTCCATGTGGGATAAATACATCTAAAGAACGGTCAATTAAAGTTAAAAGCGCGGGAGCAATATCAGAACCGATATAAAAATCAAAATCACCCAACTGTGAGGATAAAATATTGATTGATTTTTTGTCGTAAAGTGAATATTTTGAAACTTCGAGAATTGTTGTGTAAGATAAATAATCATCATCATAACTGTCTGCTTCCGGTCTGAAATGAACTGGTTCGTCTTCCAAAATAAATAATGATGCGTTAACTCCTTTATCACGCAAATAGCGACAAAGAATAAACATCATATTATTAATATTCCCAATACAAGCTACCTTCATTAAGCTTATTTTGAATCATTGTGATATTCAAATCGAACCTCATTACCTTCTATTATAACCGTGCCTATTTTCACAGCAGGATTGCCAGCAATAATAGAATAATCCGGAAAACTTTTGTTTACAAAAGAATTTGAAGCAACAAGACAATGTTTCCCTAAATTAATCCCCATAGTAATTATACTCTGAGGCGCAATATAAGTACAAGAACCAACTTGAACCGGTTTTCGTTCAATGGGTAATTTCCCACCACTCAATGTTTGTTTTACGTTGTCGTGTGTGTAAATATGAACTCCACTAGAAATTGTACAATTATCGCCAATAGTCAATTCTCCTGACCCATCAATAATTGTGAAAGGACCTATCCAAGTATTATTGCCAACTTTTACGTCTCCAAAAATATATGCACTATCGTAAATAGAACTTCCTTCTCCCCATCCTAGCGATTTAGCTTTTTCCCAACGATCAAAGACTTCATCAGTAAAGGGAAGAGAGCGATCAAATTGTGTTTTGAATGCTGCAGATAATTCATGATGTAATTGTTCAAGTTCGTTTTTAACTTTTATCGAATTACTATTTTTTAACGCAGCCTCTCTATCCATACTATTGCTTTTTCATCCACTCAGCAGTACGTAAAATACCTTCTTCGAGATCAATTTTAGCTTTAAAATCTAACAATTCAGTTGACTTTTCGACTGAAGGAATACGCAATGCAATATCTGCAGAGAGAGCGTCTTTAAAGTGAATCTTAGAAGAAGAATTTAGAACACGACATACAGTCTGTGCTAAGCCTAAAATTGTAATAACAGCTCTTGCATTTCCAATATTGAAACTTTCTCCTACCGCCTTATCATTTTCTAAACATTTAAATAAACATTCTACAAAATCGTCAACAAAACACCACGCTCTAATTTGATTTCCGTCACCATAAATATAAATGTCTTCATTGGCTAAAGCTTTCTTGATGAAAATTTGTATTGCTCCTTCACCTGTTTGTCCTGGACCATAAACATTAAATGGCCTTACAGTAACAACAGGTAAATTGTGTTGTGTATGATAAGCATGTGCTAAATGTTCTCCTGCTAATTTACTGACGGCATAAGTCCATCTCGCCTCCCCAGCAGATCCAGAAACAGTCTCATCAGTTTCAGAAGATTTGAATGCCATAGAACCAAATACTTCCGAAGTAGAGAAATCGATAAATCGATTTGAAACACCGTTGATCCTTGCAGCTTCAAGTGCATTTGCTGTACCAATCATATTAACGCGCATAGTTGTAACTGGGTTTTTTATAACCGTATCAATTCCTGCAATTCCTGCAGCATGAATAACTACATCAGCTCCTTTCATAGATGACGTTAGTAGATCAGAATCCAATACATCTCCTTTCACTATTGTTATGTTTGCATGATCTGCATAGCCACTATTACTCAATGTATCTCTATGGAAATTATCGTAGACAGTAATTTTGTTGTCAGCAATTAAACGTTGTATTAGTGTATTGGCAATAAATCCAGCACCACCTGTTATGAAAATGTTTTTTCCAGTCATATTTAATCTAATGTAGTTTGTTCAATTCGTTTGCAATATATGAAATATCTTCTCTATTTAATTTTTCGTACAAAGGAATTGCAAGACCTTGTTTAAATGCACGAAGGGCATTGGGGAAAAGTTCTTGACAATTTAACCCGTATTTTTCTGTATAAAAAATTTGCGCAGGAATACATTGAGCACCATAATTTGTCCCAATCCCTTTTTCTCTTAAATGTTTGATTACTTGATTTCGATCCAATGAATCGTCCAAAATCACATGAAAAGTTTGCCAACTATGTTTCATTCCTGAAGGCGTAAACGGTAATTGAATCAGTGGATTTTTTATTTCGAATAGATATTGATCAGCTAATTTTTGTTTGTAGTCTAATGTTTCTGTTAAGCGTTCTAGCTGACTATTAACAAGTGCAGCTTGAAAGTCGGTTAGCCTATAATTAAATCCAGCAGTAACAAATTCCATTTGGTTGTCAATAATTTCTATACCATGGTTTCTTAAGATTCGAATCTGTTTTCCGAATGATTCATTTTTACAAGTTACAAGTCCTCCTTCTCCAGATGAAATTGCTTTTCGCGGATGCAATGAAAACGAACCAAAATCACCAAACGTTCCAACACTTTTTCCGTTTTGACTAGCACCCAATGCACAAGCTGCATCCTCAATAATATAAAGCGAATGTTCTGCCGCAATTTTAACGATAGCTTCGATATTGCATGGTAAACCAAATTCATGAACAGGAATAATTGCTTTTGTATTTTCTGTTATTGCCATTTCTATTTGATCAACAGCAATATTAAATGTATCACTATCAGTATCTACAAAAATGGGCTTAGCTCCAACCAATTCAACAACATTTGCAGTCGCTATATACGAGAGCGCAGGAACAATTACTTCATCTCCTTTTCCAATTCCCAAAGCAGTTAAAGCAAGATGCATTGTTGCAGTACCATTAGAAACAGCAATTGTTTGTGAACTAGTTAAGAAAGTTGAAATTGCATTTTCTAAAGCCTCAACTTTTTTACCTTGAACTAACATTCCAGTCTTAAGTACTTCATTTACAGCACTAATATCCTTATCTCTAATGTCTGGACTAGCCAATGGGATGAATTTCATAGTTTAATTTTCAATGGTCCATTTAGAATCAAAATAGACATGCCCCAATTTAAAATTGTATGTAAACCCTGCGTTTTCCCCCTCGCCTATGTTCATTACTGAGAAATCTAAAATGTTTTCAACGAAATCCAATGTAATTCCATTTGATTCGTGAATTCCAATTGTAATGCTATAATTTCCGGGTTGAAGTTGATTTTGAATGATGCAATTTATTTTATTTAATCCACTCGTCAAAGGTTGTTTTTCTGTATTACTATACTTATTCATAGTATGTACAATTTCTACCCCTTCGCGTGAGTTTATTCTCAAATCAATGATCGCGTCTTTAAGTGAAGTTTTCAATTCAACCTCCATGCTAAATCGGAGATCACTTCGATAATTAATTTTTTCAATGGGTTGGAAAGTGGTGTTTAAAAGTTGAACTCGCTTGAACTTTGCAACACCAGTATTTATAGTTGATACTTCATTTGGAATCGTACCATCTCCTAATGACTTTGTATTATTTGATAAATACGTTTCTATTATTTCACCCATCTCTCCTTTGTGCGTCATCCTTCCTTGTTCCATGAGGAATCCTTTTTTACAAAGGGCTTTCATTGAAGCCATATTATGACTGACAAAAAGAACCGTTCTTCCTTCTCCACTAATATCCTTCATTTTTCCAATGCATTTGTCTTGAAATTCAGCATCTCCTACAGCAAGCACTTCATCTACAATGAGTATTTCAGGATCAAGGTGAGCTGCTACAGCAAATCCTAATCGCACAATCATTCCTGAAGAATATCGTTTTACAGGAGTATCAATGTATTTTTGACAACCTGAAAACGAAACAATTTCATCTAATTTTCGGCTGATTTCCGATCGATTCATTCCTAAAATTGCCCCATTGAGATAAATGTTTTCACGTCCAGTTAGTTCTGGGTGAAAACCTGTTCCTACTTCTAGTAAGGCTGCAATTCTACCTTTTATTTTTATGTTTCCTGTGGTCGGAGCAGTAACACGAGATAGTAATTTTAATAAAGTTGATTTTCCAGCACCATTTTTTCCAATTATGCCAACCATATCTCCTTCTTGAATATCAAAATTGATATCCTTTAAGGCCCAAACGTAGTCTGAATTCGATTCTGAAGTTCGATCATTTACTTCGCCAATTTTCAAGTAAGGATCTTCTTTTCCTCTGATTCGATACATGAATCTTTTAAGGTCATGTGATAATGTACCCGTTCCAACTTGTCCCAGCCGATATTGTTTTGATATGTTTTCTGCTTTTAAAACTGTTCCCATAACATTAAACGGTATCCATAAATGACTTTTCTACCCGGTTGAAAATTATAGTTCCCACAAAAAGAAGAATGGTCATAAAACAAAAACTATATCCGAGTCCAATCCAGCTGAACATGCCTTCTCCTAAAAATATATAACGAAATGCTTCAATAATATTAACCATAGGGTTTAAACGGAAAATCCATGCATAATCGCCAACACTAGACAATGGAATGACGACAGACGAGGCATACATTAATAGTTGCACGCCAAATTGCAATAAGAAATTCATATCCCTGTATTTGGTTGTAATAGACGAGAAAATAATTCCAAAGCCCAAGCTTAATCCAGCCATCATTAAAACTAAAAATGGAAAAATTAAAATTAATAGATTAGGTTTTATATTTGGATCCCCAGTAATGAAATAATAATAGGACCAAAGAATGATAAACAAGATAAATTGAATTCCAAACTTTAATAAGTTTGAGACAATAATAGAAAGCGGAACGATTAATCTTGGGAAGAAGACCTTTCCAAAAATACTTTGATTTTTAATGAAAGTTTCTGATGTCTTGGTCAAACACTCTGAAAAATAATTCCATAACGTTAACCCTGTCAAATAAAATAATGGGGCAGGAATACTATCCGTACTAATTTGGCCAAAACCACCAAAAATAATACTTAGCATTATAGTAGTGAGAATAGGCTGGATGATAAACCAAAGCGGGCCAAGAATAGTTTGTTTATATACGGAAACAAAATCCCGTTTAACAAATAAAAAAAGTAAATCTCTATAGCGCCAAATTTCCTTCAATTGGAGGTCGATCCAACGTGTCTTTGGTGCAATAACAAGATCCCATTTTTCTTCTTGCATAATTAATTTGATTTCATACGTTTAAGAAAGACTTCATTTTTAAGGAGTTTTTGAATTCCTTCTTCCACAGTGATTAAATCTTTTCCTAAAATTGCTCTCATTTTAGAGTTATCCGGTTGCCTACGTGTCATATCCCCATCTTTAAGTGGAGGTAGAAAAACAATTTCGGATTCACTTTTGGTTAATTGAATGATTAATTTTGCCAAATCCAATATGGTAATTACAGCTCCTCCTCCAATATTGATAACATCATTGACAATTAAGTTTTCATTTAAAGTTTTGATAGATGTTTTAATGTTATCACTCACATAACAAAATGTTCTTGTTTGAGATCCATCTCCATAAATTGTGATCGGTTTTCCTTGGATGGCCTGTGCAATGAATTTACTCATTACAAAATCTTGTGTTTGATTAGGGCCATACGTATTAAAAAAACGAAATATCGTATAATTTAAGCCGTATTCCTGAAGGTATGACTTACAAAAAGCTTCGCCCACATTTTTTACAACAGCATAAGGAACACGCGAATTTAATGGAGTGGTTTCTTCATGCTGAGGAATAACTACTGGTTCTCCATAAACTTCAGAGGAAGAAGAAAAGAAGAAACGTTTAACACTTGTGTTTTTAGAAAGTTCTAATACATTACGAATCCCTTCTATATCTTTCAATACACTAATTGGATTTTTTTGAGTCCGCTGTACACCAACATATGCTGCATAATGAAAAACAAAATCAAATTTTTCAGCAAGCATGATTTCAGAAATTTCCTGACGATCATTCACGTCTGCTTTAATAAACCGTAGATTAGGATTTTCTAAAGGGAGTTTGCTTAAATTTCCAGTAGATAGGTTATCAACAACAGTAACTACTGTATTCGATTCATTTAAAAGACCTTGAGTAAGTGCACTTCCGATATTTCCTGCCCCACCAGTTACGAGTACTTTTCGCATTTTAAAACATCAATTTTAAATGTAAAGTTACAATATTAATTGTCTTATTCAATTTAATGCTGACTTATCAATCAATTGATTTACGTTTTAAAGTAGGATTATCTCAAAAACCTTTTTAATTTTGGATTTAAGCAAATGAAAAAGTCAAATCTCACTCGGCCCCGGTTATTGAAAGTACTTGCGTCGGCAAAAATTATGGAAACACATTGGCTCCAAATATAGTTTGTTGAACCCTTTTTG
>CAYPZN010000038.1:0-7472 GCA_964415335.1 uncultured Crocinitomix sp. | reverse complement strand
AAAAAGTCAAATCTATTATTAGTTTTAAGCTTTTTTTAGCGAAACAATTTAGAATGCCTCGTTTAACTGTTCTTTTGCCAAATTATAATAATGCGCCATACTTAAAAGCGTGCTTAGATAGTCTTTTTACACAAACGTTCAGTGATTTTATTATTCTATTTGTAGATGATTGCTCAACAGATCAAAGCCTTAAAATAGCAAAAGAATACAATGATTTCAGATTAAAAATTATCGAAAAAAAAGAACAATCTGGTATTGTTGATACAATGAATGAAGGATTAGCTGTAATTGAAACAGAATATTTTATTCGAATGGATGGAGATGATTTATCAGTGCCTAATCGCTTTGAACGTTTAGTTCAGTTCATGGACGATAATTCTGAGATTGACGTGTGTAGCAGCGCAATAAGTTATTTTGGGATGGAAGAAGGGACAATGATTTATGAAACTGATCCTGAAAAAAATAAAGCAAATTTAATATTTGGGCATACTATCGGTCATGCTTCGTCTATCTTTAGAACTAAGGTTTTTAAAGAAAATAATATTCAGTATCTCGATCGTTTTTGGCGAATGGAAGATTACGATTTGTTCTATCGTTTAAAAGATCTTACAAAAACAACTAGTATTTCGGATCCTCTTTATTTATACAGACGAGAAGGTTACAATAATAATATTGAAATTACTAAAAAGAAAAATGAAGAATTTAGGAAATTCTATGCAATGATTCTAAAGGAATTGGGAATTAACCCTACTGTAGAAAGGGTTGAAATGCATCTGGAATTGACAAAAAGAAAATTTCCTTCCTTTAAATTTGAGGATTATTATGGTTATATTAAAGAACTCAAGCAGATCAATAAAGAGAATAACGTTTTTCCAATCCGAGAATTAGGTGAAACACTAGATAAGCATTTCGTTGAACTCATGTATTTATTAGTTGATAACAAAAAAATGTCCTGGGGGCAAATTTTAAAAAACGGTAAAAAATATAAAGGATTATTGGCCTACGCAATTAAGACACGAATATTTAAAAGAGGAAAAAATAAGCTCAGCACTAAAGCATGAAATTGCATCTTTTTACAGCAAATTACCCTACCGGTTTTGGCGAATCGTTTTTAAATAATGAAATTCCTCATTTAAATGAAGAATTTAAAGAAATCTGTATTTATCCTTACGCAAAAAAAGAACAAGAACAACAAGCGTTTTTGGGAAATCAAAAAGTCATTTATTATAAAGACGAAAAAAAGACTTCAAAAGTTTTATTTGGCGATCAATTGCTAATTATACGCATTCTCATGATTGAATGGTTTGGTTGTTCCAAAAAAGTATTTTTCTTAAAGCATATCAGAACTTTTTATGCTTCCTTGAAAAAAGAATTGATATTGGCAAAGTGGATTGAGAAACAGAATATAGATAATCATGATGTTTATTATTCATTTTGGATGAATGAATGGGCACTAGCCTTAGCTATTTTGCGTAAAAAAGGGAAGAAGTTTAATTTTGTTTTTCGCGTAAATGGATACGATATTTATGATGAACGTCATCCTGGAAATTATCTGCCTTTTCGCCATTTTATATATTCTCAGGCACTCCGAGTTATTCCACTTTCAAAAACGAGTGCTGAATATGTTATGAAAAAGACAAATTTTAAGCAAAAAGTAATACACAGCTATTTTGGAACAAAAGATTTTGGTGAAGTAAAAGAAAGAGAGGATAAACGATTTACCGTTTTTACCTGTTCTTCTGCGATTCCTTTGAAACGACTTGATAAAATAGCACGTGTTTTAGGATGTTTAAAATTTGAAATAAATTGGATACATCATGGGGATGGACCAATGATAAATGAAGTGAAAAAAGAATTGGAAAAGTACAAGCATATTAATTTTCATCATTCTAAAAAAATTGAAAATTATTTTGAAGTACTTGAAATGCAAAAGACAATTGCCCCGGATATTTTTATCAATTTAAGTACAACAGAAGGGTTACCTATAACTTTGATGGAAGCAATCAGTTTTGGAACACCTATTTTGGTAAACAATGTAGGTAGTTGTAGCGAATTTATTAGACCATTCACAGGAATAATGGTGGGGGTCGACGAAACAGAAGAGATAATTGCAAAAAAAATAACTAAATTCAGCATGTCACGAGATCAATATCCCAGGAAAGACATAAAAACTTTTTGGAAGGATAATTTCTCTGCGATAAACAATTATAAAAAATTTGCTAGCGAATTAAAACAAATATTTAATGGAATTAAAAGGTAAAACAGTATTAATAACTGGAGCTGATGGATTTATAGGTTCACATTTAACAGAAACCTTATTGAAAGAAGGATGTACTGTAAAAGCGCTTTCACAATATAATTCATTTAATAATTGGGGTTGGTTAGAGCAAATAGAAAGTTTGTCTCAAATAGAAGTATTGTCAGGGGATATTCGCGATCCGCATTATTGCAAACACATCACAAAAGGAGTAGATGTCGTTTTTCATTTGGCAGCTTTAATCGCAATTCCGTATTCTTATATTGCGCCAACATCTTATGTTGACACAAACGTAACTGGAACGTTAAATATTTGTCAAGCAGCGTTAGACAACGGTTGCGAAAAAATTATTCATACATCAACTTCCGAAGTTTATGGAACAGCGCTTTATGTTCCAATTGATGAAAAACACCCTCTGCAACCGCAGTCCCCTTACAGTGCTAGTAAAATTGGAGCAGATAATATGGCCATGAGTTTTTATAATGCTTTTGATTTACCGGTTACCGTTGCAAGGCCATTTAATACATATGGCCCAAGACAATCTGCGCGTGCTGTAATTCCAACAATCATTTCTCAAATTGCAGATGGAGCAAAAGAGATTAAAGTAGGAGATCTTTCACCAACAAGAGACTTTAATTTTGTCTTAGATACATGTGCAGGGTTCGTTGCTTTAGCTAAATCTGATCAGGCAACAGGAGAAGTGATTAACATTGGTTCAAATTTTGAAATCTCGATTAAAGATACGTTCGAATTAATCAAAAAAAATATGAACTCTGAGGTAGATTTTGTTGTGGATTCACAACGAATTAGACCTGGAAAAAGCGAAGTACAAAGGCTGTGGTGTGATAATTCAAAAATTAATACATTAACAGGGTTTAAACCAAAATATACCATGGAAATGGGGATTCAGGAAACAATAGCTTGGTTTACGAATAAAGAAAATTTAAGTCACTATAAATCTACAATATACAATGTCTAAAAGAGCTGTAATATTAGCAGGGGGAAAAGGAACACGTTTAAGACCGTATACCGTTGTTTTACCAAAACCGTTAATGCCTTTGGGGGATTACCCAATTTTGGAAGTTGTTGTGAGACAGCTTGCAAATGCAGGTTTTGATCACATTACATTAACAGTAAACCATCAAGCAGACTTGATTAAGACGTTCTTTGGAAATGGAGAGAAATGGGGTATCAAAATCGACTATTCTCTAGAGGATAAACCGTTGTCAACTATGGGGCCCTTAAGTTTGATAGATGACCTGCCAGATAATTTTTTGGTAATGAACGGTGATATTTTAACGGATTTAGATTATAGAGCGTTTTATGAGAATCATATTGAACAAAAAAATATTTTCACAATCTCTTCGTATGTTCGAGAGCATGTGAATTTATATGGCGTTCTTGAGGTTGATGAAGCAAATAAATTGACAAATTTTAAAGAAAAACCAGTTACAAGGTTTGAAGTAAGTATGGGAATTTATATGCTAAGCAAAGATGTACTTCCATTTGTTCCACACAACCAACCTTATGGCTTTGATCATTTGATGTTAGACTTGATCAAAGCAAATAAAAACGCTTCAGTAAAGCAATTTAGTGGATATTGGTTGGATATTGGAAGACCTGACGATTATATGACGGCAATAGATGAATTTGAAAAAAATAAGAAAGTCTTTTTAAAGGGTGAGTAAAGTCGTTATTACAGGTCAGAGTGGAAGTATCGGAACACAATTGGCTTCAACATTTTTGGAAAAAGGAATTGAGGTTGTGTCCATTCCTCTAGGGAATAGAGTTCAAAATAAAAATTATTTTGATTCAATTCCAAATCCTGAGAGTATCGATACATTATATCATTTAGCAGCAAATAGTTTCGTTCCTAAAAGTTGGGAAAATCCTGCTGAATTTATAGAAACAAATGTTCTAGGGACGACGCAAGCATTAGAATTTTGTCGTGAAAATAAGATAGAATTCATTTACGTAAGTTCTTATGCCTATGGTATTCCGCAATATTTGCCAATAGACGAAAAACATCCTGTTTCAACAGTTAATCCATATGGTTTAAGTAAAATCATGGCCGAACAACTATGTTCTTTTTATGGGGAAAATTATGATGTAAAGTATACAATTGTTCGTCCATTTAATATTTATGGCTCGTTAAAGAATAAAGCCCTATTAATTCCAGAAATAATAGAACAAATAATAACCGGGATTAAAATCTCAGTAAAGGATCTTACACCTAAAAGAGATTACTTATACCTTCAGGACTTTGTTGATTTTCTAATAAAAATAAAAGGAAATTCGACCAACGAAATTTATAATGCAGGAAGCGGAAAGTCATACTCTGTTTCAGATATTATTGCAATTTGTCAACGTGTTTGGGAAACAGAAATTCCCGTTGAAAGCGAAAAAGTTGTGCGTAAAAACGAAATTCCTGAAACAATTTGCGATATCACTAAAGCAAAAGAAAAATTTCAATGGAAACCAACGTATTCATTTGAAGATGGAATACGAGCAATGAAAAAATCAATACAAGAAAATCAAGAATGAGTAAGCGAACACTCATACTTGTTGGTATTCCAGATTTTGATTATCATAATTCAAAATCGGCTGTAGCTTCTTTTCTAGAAGAAGTTAAGAAAGCAATAGAAATTAGTGATGAAAATGAAGTTGAGTTTGCAATTCTTGAAAATGAAACGAATACAATTGATAATTTACCTCAGAGTAAGGTTGGAATTACAAGTAAATTAAAAAAAGTCTTAAGGCTATGGCCTTGGCTCTATCATTCTTTAGCTTACCGCAGTTATTTTAAAAAGCAAAATCAACTCATTGAAAGGTTAAAAACACGGTCTCCCTATAATTTGATTGTTGAATTTCATACGGCAGGATCGTATGTAGGGAAATCATTAGCTGAATTTTGGAATTGTAATCTATCCGTCATTTTTGATGCACCTGTTGAAGAGCAATTTTATGAAATGCACCAGACAAAGTCATTGTACTGGCGTCGAATAAAAGATTCGGAAAAAGAAACCTTAGAATATGCTAAAAAAATAATGGTGTATTCAAATGCTTGTGAAAAACACATTCACAATAAGTATCAGATAACGGCTGCAACAAATATCCTTCCTTGTGTTGTTGATAAGAAAATTGTTGACAGAAAAGTTGACTCAAACTTTTTAATTGGTTTTATAGGGTCATTTTTAGTTTGGCATAAAGTAGAGAAATTGGTTCTTGCCTTTCAAAAGTTTAAAGCAGAAACTCCAAATGCAAAACTAGTATTGGTTGGATATGGGGTTGAGTGGGAAAGAATTCAACAACAAGTAACTGATTTAAATATTGAAGCGGTTGAAATGCCTGGGTTTGTTTCTGAAGAAGCTTTATTGGAGTATAAACAGAAACTTTCTGTCGCAATCATGCCAGGATCAAATTGGTACGGTAGTCCGTTAAAATTGTTTGAATACGCAAAAGCTAAAATTCCATTTATTGCACCTGAAACACCAACGGTGATGGACATTTTTCAAAGAAAAGAACATTGCCTTTATATTGATCAAAAAAATGAAATTGATTCGATTTTAAATCACTTAAGGTTCATT
Source organism: uncultured Crocinitomix sp. (assembly GCA_964415335.1). Lineage (GTDB taxonomy): Bacteria > Bacteroidota > Bacteroidia > Flavobacteriales_D > Crocinitomicaceae > Crocinitomix. Next base: position 1,628 of record CAYPZN010000038.1, on the reverse strand, counting down.
CGAGACAATACTGATAAAGCCAATGACATGGCATTAAAAGTATATGAATATGTCGTCACAAATTTTTCTGGTCATTTCTATCATGAAAAATTGCGAAAAGCACTATCGAATTAAATAAAAAATAATAATTACTTTGTAAAAAAAAGGGAATGCAAGATATAGCGAAGACAGCAAAAATTGGAGCAAATGTAACGATTGGTAAGTTTGTAATAATTGAGGATGATGTGGAAATTGGAGACAATACATTTATTGGAGATTTTACACTGATAAGAAAAGGTTCGAGAATTGGAAAAAACTGTAAAATCAAATCTTATAATGAAATTAGGACAAATGTTCAGATTGGAGACAATACCAGTTTTGGGAGTCGTTGTACATTATGTGCTGATACCAAAATAGGAAGTAACGTAGATATTAAATATGGTTTTGTAACTACTACACTTGATTTTAAGAAAAAAGTTGATTTAGAAGCTGGTTCTGTTGAGGATGGAGCTATTGTAGGAGTGAATGTTACGTTAATGCCTGGTGCTTCCATAGGAAAAGGAGCTATGATTGGAGCTTGTTCTCAATTGAGGCATGTAACAGGGGAAAATGAAGTTTGGTATGGAAATCCAGCTAAGTTTTATAAAATGAGAGACGAACTTTAAAAAATAAGAATGGTAGCATTATCAGATATTATTGAAGCATTTCAGCTAGAGGTTGTTGGGGAAAAGAATAAAGCAATCGCAAAAGTGACTGCCTTGTCCAATCAAGTAGAAGATGGGTTAACTTGGGCGAAAGCAGATAAATACGCCGATCAAATTAATTGTGGTGCATTATTGATTAATGAAAAAATTAAGTTTAGGCCTAAAGAAAATGTTACGTATTTAATAACGAAGAAAGATGCGAAACTGACACTTTCTTTAATCATGAAAACTTTTTTTGCTCCTTCTCCAGATTATTATCTTTTTGATGATACGGCACGTCACCGAAAAAATTCAAAAATTAAAATTGCCGACAATGCGTTTATTGGTCAAAATGTTACAATAGGAGACGGCACAGTTATTCACCCTTATGCAGTTGTTGAGGCGGATTCAGTTATTGGAAAAAACTGTGTGATTAAATCACACGTTTCTATTGGTTCCGAAGGGATGGGGATTGCATTAAACCCTGAGACAGATTTACTGGAAAAATTACCGCAAATAGGAAATGTTGTAATGGAAGACCATGTTGATATTGGGCCTAACACAACAGTTAGAAGAGGAGCTTTAGGTGAAACGTTAATCAAAGAAGGATGTAAAATTGGAGCATTGATTAATATCGGACACAATTGTATTATTGGCCGAAATGTAATTCTTACATGTAATATTGTAACCTCAGGTTCATCTATAATTGGCGATTATGTTTATGTTGGAGTTAATGCAATGATCAGAAATGGCATTGAAATAGGAGAGAAGACACAAATTGGTATGGGAGCAGTAGTCACCAAATCAATTCCTTCAAATGTCATTGCCTACGGAGTTCCTGCCAAAGTAATTCGATCCAATGAAGCTTAATGTTTTAGTTATTTCAAGTTATTTCCCTCCTGTACCTGGAGTTGGTGGACGAAGATGGGCGAAGTTTGTGAAATATTTAAGTAGAAAAGAGGCTAT